>NZ_CAJRAF010000001.1:0-340000 GCF_907164905.1 Dyadobacter sp. CECT 9275
CCACTTTCCAGGCTTTCTTTCAACTCTTTGGAAGAATACGCAGGTGCGACAATATTTTTCACCTCCGAAAATTCTTTGATATTTTTCACGTAGCTGTTTATCAAGCAAACGCCTATCTGTAACCACGATTACCGAATCGAATAATGGGTTTTCGACTCCTTTGCTGCCCGGAACCTGATCGTTTTCAGGGTAGGTTTCAATGAGCTGATAAGCAGCCCAGGTAATAGAATTGGACTTTCCGGAACCAGCAGAATGTTGTATCAAGTAACTTTTTCCAACACCAAACCGACTGGCATCGGCAATCAGTTTGCGCACCACATCCATTTGATGATAACGTGGAAAATACAAACGCTTTTTGGCTAACGGATCGGTGTCCTTGCCATCGAACCGGACAAAGTGTTGCATGATGTTAGCCACACTTTGCCGTGTAAGCACTTCATTCCAAAGGTAAGCGGTTTTGTGTCCGAGAGGATTGGGTGGATTGCCTTTGCCGTAATCATCTCCCAGGTTGAATGGCAAAAAGAAAGTGTTTTTGCCGTCCAGCTTTGTCGTCATGTACGCCTCGTCGGTATCCACGGCAAAATGCACCATACATCGGCCAAAGTTCAGTAGCGGTTGTGTAACGTCCCGCTCATTTTTATATTGATTTTGCCCGTGAAACTTCGCGTTTTGTCCTGTCCAGTGGTTTTTAAGCTCCATGGTCGCGAATGGTATACCGTTCAAAAACAGCACCATATCAATTTCCTCGCCGGGTTTGGTGAGGGAATAACGTACCTGCCGCGTTACACTAAACTGATTGCTCTCGAACTTCTGTTTGATCGCCTCACTACTACTGGCCAATGGCAGCACATACAGAAATGTAAAGTGCGCATCTTCCACATCCAAACCTTTACGCAGAATACTGATGATTCCTTTCTTTTTCAGCATCCGGTCAAGCCGTTCCAGTATTTTCAGTTTCCAGTCACTTTGCTTTTGCAACTTGGTCAGCTCGTCTTTTGAGTTGTTTCCAAAAAATCCCACAGCCTCACCTCGTCTACCGCATAACGTGCATTGAAATCACCTGGCAATCCCAAATAATACCCCTGACCGCTTCTGTATAGCGGCCTTCGTTCTTGGAGTGTTGGAAGTGATGAAATGGGTTTCAGATATTCTTCCAGGGTTGTTCCTGTTAACTTTTTTTCAATGGCAGATTCGAGGGCGGCTTCGTTGGTTTGGCTGGGCATCAGGAGGTTTTAGAAATTACTAAAATTAGGTTATATTTGAAGGTATGAAATTATTTGAAAAATATTCCAAGCTGCGCCAGAAGGCATATGTTACATCCATGGTCACCGATATGGTTAGCGGTAGCATGGCGTTGGAAAATCAGGAAGTTCCCCAGCCACAGATACAGGCTATCGTCATTGCGCTGCTACGTGAAGCAGAATTAAAAGGCCGTGAGTTCATTAAGAATTAGGTTTGTAAGTCCATGAGCATCGCCTCCGTCCGCTTTTCGTAAGGCCTGAATATACTCTTTTCTAGCTTCCCCTTCTCTGTGATACAATTGTACCGGTTCAAATCCTTTTAGCATCGCCGCCGCATTTAGAAGTAAGCGGGCGGTGCGTCCGTTTCCATTATTGAAAGGATGAATCCATACAAAGCGGTGATGTAAATAGGCTAACAACTCCGCGACTTCAACCTTTTCCTGTACAAATTTCAATCTATAATTTACATCATCTGCATACTGGTACATCAAGTTCGGCACTTGTGATGGATGAGGTGGAGTTAACTTCCCAACCTGAACTTCTATCGTCCTCCATTTTCCTGCCCAATCATACAATTCACCAAAAGCAGTCCTATGAATGTTCAGAATCAGACTTATATCAAACTCAGCTTCCTCGTCCAGTTCCTGAATCATGATTTCAGATTTCGCAATACCACTAGCCTCATATAAGTTCAAAAGATCTTTTTCTGCAATATTAGCAGATTCTCGTCAATTGAAGGTGTATAATTCGTCCCGTCAGTCATGTTGTTTTGGAGTTTGATCCATTTATTTTTGATTGCTATGATTACCAGCAATTAATCAGATGTAGAACTGTCAATCTTTCCAAAACGTTAAATGCTCGCCCGGCTGGCAACAATAAAGCCTCTCATCAAATCAACCGAGTCAGTAAGTTGTTGAAAGGTATATCTTATGTTGTTTGCATTCTCAGGGTGGTGAATCTGATGTCTTATGTACTCTGTCAATATTACAGGAGTCGGACCGACCGTACCGTTTCTAAATATCTTATTGTACGTAACGGTTTGTTTTCCCAATCTATATGCGCCAAGGAGCTCCTCAGCTTCAATATATCCATAAAGCTCATTGTGGTATTCTTCCGTCAAGTCTCTAAATGCTATATAATTAATTTCATTTAATGACGGATACGGTAATTGATGAGGTATAATACTTTCAATGCATTTGCTTCCAACTGCATCAATTGAAACCAATCTCAGATGGTCAAAATTGAGCCCTTTGACAATTGTACAACTATGGGTCGTAAGTAACACCTGCGTGTTTGCAGCACTAGCCAACTGCTTAAAAGCTCTGATTAGCATTTTTTGATGGTCCGTATGCTGTGACGTCTCAGGCTCTTCAATAGCATAAATGATTGATCTCGAATTGCCTTGCTGCTGCCTTCGCTCTGCCTCTGCTCGGAAGAAGTTCAATAACACAAGCCGCTTGATTCCACTCCCTCTTTTATTGATTGGAATATTCTCATCACCGGTTATCGAAACTGATTTAAACACGTCAGCCCATTTCAGAGCGTTGGCGGGAGGAATTATCGGCTTTAACGACGAGGCGACTTCCGGATTCATTTCCCGTAACTTTTCCAAAGTGCTATTGGAAACATCTATCAGGCGTTGCTCAACACGCTCAGCGACATCTGCCAATAAAGCAGTAATCGTGGCATCTGCCATGATCTGCTTCACAGCCTCTTTGAGTGGATCCTGTACTTCACTGTCGCTATCGCTATTCTTTCTGTCGGACTGGAATAGTGTATAGAGCGGTAAATACGTTTGCAGCTTTTCCCAAATATCCTTTGTATCTCCTTTGGTTACGTCAAGCTCAATCTCTCCAAGTTGCAAGTCTTCGGCAAAGTGATTCCAAATAGCCGATCGCATCTCCGCGTTTACAGATTGATTCGAGCATTCTATGCTATTGTCTTTGACTATTTTCTTTAACTCTGCGTTCTTCTTAACCAACAAATCTGCACAATTAGAGTTATTGGGATGATTTGCATTGACGAATACTTTGGCAGCGCCCGCATTTGGATACCTCTTGATCACCTCCAAACACCCATCAGAATTAAGCAAATATTCGCCTTCGAGCGTAGTTTCGTAAGAACTGTCAATCACCACCGAAGCTGGCAAATCATCAAAGAGCACGGCAATTGATATATTAGTATCCCGGCAGCTAGTGCAGTCTTGTTTACATCGTCTTTGTCGAGTTTTACAACCCCTTTACCATCATTGAAGAAAATATCCAAAGCTTCCAGCACGGTAGACTTTCCGATATCGTTTTGCCAACAATTACAGTCAAGTCATCGAAGTCAATGGAGGTTTCGTTGTAATAACCCCGGAAGTTTTTAAGACGTAGAGATTTAATGCGCATTTTAAAGGTAGTTTTATGGAGGATTTGTAATTGTTATTGAATTCTAGGCGATCTTTATTTTCCCCGTCACCGCACTATTAATCAAAGTCGATCTGTACTCCTTTAATTTTTCAATCTCTTTTTTTCAGGGAAATGGCGGTGGCAATTTTGCTGGTGACATCCTTCAAGTATTCAAAGATTGCTTCTCTCTCTTCCTTCGGAGCAATGATAACAGGAAAATTTCCAAGTTTCGTGCTATTAGTAGAAGCTAGATTGGTTGTTTTTTGCTGTATTGGTAAAATATTTTCTACCATAATCTGATTCCATTAATATAGAGGCAAATTGGGGCGAGATTACAGAAGTATCTACCCGAACCGCAAAACATGATTTTGGTGTAAGCAATTTTCAATTTCTCCATTCCAAACTGTACCTCTTCCAAGCTTATCTAAATCTCCACCTTCCGTCACCAGAATGTCTCCTTTTCTAACTAAATATTTATCCGCTTCTCTTTTAGGCATACTAATCTCAGCCATTTGATCAAGATTAAAATAACCTGATTGTACATTTGCAACCCTCAAATATGGGTAGGTTATAACATTCTTAGATACGTAACTTTTACCCAATGTTATTCCACTTTGAACAACTGAAAAATATTTCAATTTCTTCACTTCCCAATTCTCCGGAATCTCCCCAATCCATTCTACTCCCGAGTCCCTCATCTTCACATCCGGATCTAACCCCCGCGTAACAGCATTGTGAATCAGTATTTGCCTGCGATCTTTGAGTAATTCTATTTGTTTTTCTTTGATGGAAATGGCTGGTCAATTTGGGCCGTTTTACGATCGAGGAAATTGGCGATGGTGGTTTGTTCGGCGAGGGATGGAATTGCCACAATGATGGCTTTCATTTCATCATATCGTGTAGTCCAAAGGTCAGCAACGATCCCATGTCCCATTCGATAAAACTCTTCGATGAAAGAATAACTTTTTAGATAGTAATGACAAAACTTTGAATTTAGATTCTTTGGCTCCATCACAATATTATCAAAGAAACTGAGCCATCCAGATTTGAAACACCGCTTGATCCCTTTCTATCTGACCGACTATTAATAACAAAGTCTCCTGACTTAACGAGCTTTCTGTTGTCTCCATCATTACTTTTGCCGCGCTGTCAAGTTGCGGCAAAATTCCATTTTTAGTTACTGAAAGAGGTGCAAAGTCTTTGTCAGAAACTTTTGTGCGCCTTTCTTCAAATCTTGTCCCCAATCGAGTTAGCTCCCAATTCTTTGGAACTTCTCCTAACCATTTTACGCCGAATCCCTGTACTCACTATATTTCTCAAACATCAAATATGATCATTTAAAACGTCCACACCTTCACCCATAGCTAAAATCTCCCGAATCAACCCATCACTTTCCGCTTCCAAAGCCAATATATCAGCAGCCACCTCTTCAATACTTCTCAAAGGCTTGTGGCGGTAGAAATACTTATTGAAACTGATCTCGTAACCAATTTTGGTAGCATCCAATGATATCCAGGCTTCTTCCACGTGGGGTTTTACTTCGCGTAGAAAGTACTCGTATATATTCTCTTTAAGCGTTACATTCTCCGTATCCCGCAAATCGCTTTCCGTTTCGTATTGCAGGTATTCGCCTTTTTTATTGGTTGGAAAATATCCATGGTCGGATAGTTGCTCTTCTGTACAGTTTAGGTAATCCAACAGCTTTTCCAGTTTTTCACCCGGCAGTTTGGTAATTCCTTTCACTACTTTTTCGGCCCCGGCATCATACCAGCTCACTGCATTCAGGATTGCGTTCTTTTCAGAAGAAGACAGTTTGGCACCTTGCTTTTTAAGAGCGGCATCTACTTTTTCCTTGAAAATATTGAAGTCGCTAAATTCTGCTGTACCCATTGCCGCCAGCAAATCCGTCGCATTGTTCAACAGATCCAACTGCTTTTGCCAGGTATCTTTGCTGGTGAGGGCTTTGGCTTGTTTGGCGTTCAGGCTCAGGTCGTTTTTTTCACAGTAATCCAAAATCGCCTTTTCGTGTGCTGCGAGATTGGTGTACACTTCTTCTCCAAATTCTGTATATGCCCAGGTCATGGGTTCGCGTAAGGACTTGTCGAAACGGAGGTCAGCAATGCGTTCTTCGGTAAACTGTGCTTTCAGGCGTTTTGGCCGATCGATGGTCACTTTGTAATAACCAAAATCGGCATTTTCAAAAACCTGTGAAGCAATACCATCATCGCCTTGGCGTTCGATTGCTTCCAAGCTGGTGTACACCTGCACAATCTCTTTGATGTGCTCAGGAGCAAATTCACAGTTTTTGTTACCCAGGTTTTTGCGAAGCTTGCGGTAAAGCTGTCCGGCGTCAATAAGCTGCACTTTTCCCTGGCGGTGCGGTGCTTTGTTATTGCTTAAAATCCAGATGTAAGTCGTAATGCCGGTATTGTAAAACAAGTTATTGGGCAACTGCACAATCGCTTCCAGCCAATCATTTTCAATAATATAACGGCGGATATTGCTCTCCCCGCCACCAGCATCACCCGTAAACAAGCTCGAACCATTGTGTACAGACGCAATGCGCGAGCCAGTTACGCTTTTCTCTTTCGATTTCATTTTAGAAACCATTTCCATCAGGAAAAGCAGCTGGCCGTCCGACGAACGCGGCGTAGCATCCGCATCATCCTCCACGCCCCAGTAATCTTTCAGTTTGATCTGGAAACGCGGATCAATAATATCTTTTCCATCCTTGATATACTTCTGTTCACTCGCCCAGGATTTCCCATAAGGCGGGTTGGACAGCATAAAATCAAAACTCGTTCCGGCAAATTCATCCGTAGAAAGCGTAGAGCCCACCCGGATATTCTCCGGATTGTTGCCCTTGATCATCATATCCGACTTACAGATTGCATACGTTTCGTCGTTGATTTCCTTGCCATACAGATACACATCACCTTTTGCGCGGATCTCGCCCTCTTCATCTTTGATAAAATTCTGAGATTCCGTGAGCATACCACCACTTCCACAAGCAGGATCGTAGATCGTCATCACTGGCGGCAGCTTATCTTTGATCGGATCAAAAATAATATGCGTCATCAGGTCAATCACTTCACGCGGCGTAAAGTGCTCCCCGGCTTCCTCATTATTATCCTCGTTGAATTTCCGGATCAGCTCTTCAAAAACATAACCCATTCCTAAATTGGAAAGCGGCTGTAGCTTGCGACCATCCGGGTCCACCTTTTCAAAAGGCGTCAGGTTGATGTAAGAAGAAGTAAATTTTTCCAGTACGTTCAGCAGCACGTCCTTACTGGCCATGTGCCGCACCTGACTTTTCAGCTTAAACTTGTCAATGATCTCCTTCACATTGGCACTGAAACCATTGAGATATTCTTCAAAATTACCTTGTAAAATTTGCTGGCTGTTGGTGGCAGTGCTGTGCAGTCGCTGCAAAGTCCATGGACTCGTATTGTAAAATACATAACCCGAAGCCTGCATCAGTCCGTTTTCATCCCATTCGGTGAAACCTGCTTCGTCTTTTTGAAACGCCAATTCCTCCATCACAGCTTCTTTAGTAGGTTCCAGTAACGCATCTAACCGCCTCAATACTACCATTGGAAGAATTACATCCCGATATTTCCCACGCACATATACATCACGCAGACAATCGTCTGCAATGGACCAGATAAAAGAAACAAGCTTATTGTGTACTGTATTATTCATGTAATTTGATAAAATCGTAAAGGGTTGTTTGCTCCTGCTCTGTAAAAATAGTCTGTTTTAAGGGTGTCCTAAAACAAAATTTTGATTTTGACTAGAAATGAGACAAATTAAGCTCTCGATTCAGCCCGGGGTACTCTGCTGAAAGCAATATAGATAAGGCATCTAGATCTTTTGAAGTAATTTAATGACCCTGGCCTTTAAAAATAAATAATTTTACAAAATCAAGCTTCTTGATTATAACCGTAAGGAGACTCAATATAACTAGTAAGTAAGTTCACAACTAAACAACCACTGGATGAATTTAAATATTTACTCTGACAAATTCGAACCGATAAATGTGTACATCAAAGACATTCTGGAACTAGATAAATATGATCCAGTTATGTCAGTTGTAAGGTCAAATTTTCAACTTAACATAGCCCAGTATTTAGCATCTTTAAACGCAGAAAGTAGGAAAGATCCCGCAGAGGAAATCAGAAAATCTTCCACTATTCTTGGTAGTAATATAGAAAATGCTATCGAAGTACAAAAGGAAATATATTTAGACATCGGCAGAAAGTACGCATGTACTATATTTATGTTTGATTTAGTTAAAAAGCCCATCGAGGTAATAGACATACAATTATTTTACGAAATCCTTTTTTCCGAATATCACTTTCGACAGTCTGATGCTTTTCTTATCGATCAAAGCGGGCTTACACATCGATTCCCAAGATATCAAGATATCCAGTCCAACCTAGATAAGTTGATTGAGGAATTTAAAACCTTACAAGAAGATAGTGAGCTTCATCCTTTAGTTATAATAACATACTTTCATTACCGACTATTGGCCATCCATCCATTTCCTGACGGAAATGGTCGTATTTCAAGACTGATATTGAATGTCATGCTGGAAAATTCGGTGAAACTGACCACCCCAATTCGGTTTAAACTGACCACCTGTTCCGGGCGAAATTGACCACCCCATTTCGGATCAAACTGACCACCTGATTCCGGAGTAAACTGACCACCTGAGAGATTAGAAAATGCTGTAGAATCAACCATATTTTTGGCACGAACCAATCGTGTAAAAGGTATGGCCAATTCGACAATCAGCATGAGCAAAATAAGACAGATTTTACGGATGTACAGCCAGGGCCGCAGCAAGCTCTGGATAGCGGAACAGACAGGTGTTTCCCGCAATACCGCTAAGAAGTACATGACCACTTTTGATGCGAGCGGACTTACCTTTGAACAGATCAACAGCCTGAATGATAAAGAGCTGGATGACTTTTTCGGAACGGTTAAACAGCAGCCACCGCAAGACAGATTGTTGAATCTGCAACGTTGTTTTCCGCAAATAGACAAAGAATTAAAACGGACAGGTGTTACCCGTCATATGCTTTGGGAAGCCTATAAAAAGGAATTTCCGGAAGGATTTGCTTATACCCAGTTTTGCTTTCATCTGACCAAATGGAAGGCCCGCGTTAACCCTGTGATGCATCAGGACCATAAGGCCGGCGATAAGCTGTACATCGATTTTGCAGGTGTTAAATTAAGTATTGTAGATAAAGAGACTGGTGAATTAACTGAGGTTGAAGTGTTTGTGGCTATCCTGGGAGCGAGTCAACTCACTTACGTGGAAGCAGTCAGTAGCCAGCAAAAAGAAGATCTGATCGCAGCTTGCGAGAATGCACTTCATTATATCGGTGGTGTGCCGGCAGCAATTGTTCCGGATAACCTTAAAGCTGCTGTTATAAAAAGCAATAAATACGAACCTACGCTGAACGAGGCCTTTGCCGATTTTGCTGATCATTATGGGACTACGATATTACCTGCACGCGCTTACCGGCCAAGAGATAAGGCGTTGGTGGAAGGTGCTGTCAAAATCGTTTACAGCCGTATTTATGCGCCTTTAAGAAAGCAGGTTTACAACTCACTGACAGAGTTAAACGCAGCTATATTGATTGCTCTCGAGGCTCATAATAACCAACTGCTTCGGGGCCGTAATTACAGTCGCAGACTCCAGTTTGAAGAAATTGAGCGCAGTGCTCTGGCCCCGCTTCCGATCCTGCATTATGAGTTCAAAAAACAGCTACATGCCACTGTAATGAAGAACGGACATGTCTGCCTGAGCGTTGACAAGCACTATTATAGTGTCCCATACCGGTTTATCGGCAAGAAAGTCAAGTTGTTGTATTCCAATTCTGTGGTTGAAGCATATTATCATTACGAACGTATCGCCCTTCATAAAAGGCTTAAAAGTCCCTATAATTATTCTACCGATAAAGAACATCTGGCCAGTACACACCGCTTCGTAACAGACTGGACACCAGATCGATTCTTGGAGTGGGCTTCCTCGATCCATGAAGATGTCAGGTTGTATATTCTTAAAATCCTGGATCGCAAACAGCATCCCGAACAGGCCTACCGCTCCTGTATTGGTATCCTCTCTTTTGCGAAGAAAGCTGGTGAACAACGCCTGATCAGCGCGTGCCAAAGGGCTTTAAGCTATGGTATCTACAACTATAAAACAATCCAGACTATACTGGAAAAAAATATGGATCAATATGAAGACAGCCTGTTTGCAGACGAATTACCCATGCCCAAACACGATAATATCAGAGGCGAAGACTATTATCAATAATCCTTTAAACAATTAATAAAAATGAACACAAACACTTTGGAAAAGTTACGCAAGCTAAAATTTTACGGCATGTTCCATGCCTTTAAAAGTAGCCTGGAAAGTGGAAAGACTAATGATTACACGGCGGATGAGCTTTTAGCTCATCTAGTTGACGCTGAATGGGATGACAGAAATAACCGTCGGGTCGAACGCCAGATCTTGTACGCACGGTTCCGCTATAAGGCCATGGTCGAAAATATCCACTATCATGCTGATAGAAGTATTGACCGTAATCAGATCATGCGCCTAGCAGAATGCTCCTTTATTGGCCGAAATGAAAACCTACTGATCACAGGCAGTACCGGAATCGGTAAAAGCTATGTAGCATCTGCGATTGGTCATCAGGCATGTATACTTGGCTACCGCGTAATGTATGCCAGTACTCCCAAATTGTTTGCCAAACTCAAAATGGCCAAGGCGGATGGATCCTATATCAAAGAAATTACAAAAATAGAACGGCAACAACTTCTTATCCTGGACGACTTTGGTATCCAGCCGTTCGATGCCCAGAGCCGGGCAGCACTGATGGAAATCATAGAAGACAGGCACGGAAAAACATCCCTGATAATTACTTCTCAGTTGCCTGTTAGCAAATGGCATGAAGTAATAGGAGAAAAAACCATTGCTGATGCCATTTTAGATCGTATAGTACATGATGCACACCGGGTTGAATTAAAGGGGGAATCAATGAGAAGAAAACGAAAAACGGAGCTCGAAACCAGCTACGAATAATTATAACTTTTATTTACTAATTTTGAATCGCTTCTACTAGCATTTTCTACTACCGGCCGCCAGTTAATTAGGTGGTCAATTTGCCACGGAATCAGGTGGTCAACTTCTCCGAAATACCCACAAAGAACGGTGACCAAGCCTTTTTGACACTGTCTCAACAGGAATTTTGTTACTAAGTGTAACTGCCGTCGCAAAGGTGTTACGGGCGATATAAAAGTGAGCATTTTTTAAATCCCACACAGGATGGCAATCTCTTTCAGATAAGCATTCCATCTTCTGGATGCTTAAAACCGGCAGCATAACATCCCTGTTACTGCACAAAGGGTCATTTTCGTATTATTTCATTATTTCCAAGGCCATTTGAAGTAGCGAAATCCTGGTGGCTGCATCATTTTTCTGTCTGGTCGTATCGATCCAGATATCTCCATCCATTCCAGTAACAATATCTGTCCGTTTCAACTGCTTAACATCGACGTATGCAAGGCGGGTATAACAGCAGAAAAAAGATATTACGGATGTTACTTAGACAATCCAGTTCAAATTCCTTTTCTGTCAGGTGTTTTGAGCTCTTGCCGAGACAACGGATTTTTTACAGCTTCCTTTTTAGTCAGTTTGAATACCTGAAACGGTCATTATCAAGCCATTTGTTACTAACGCATATGTATTCAATTCTTTTGAGGTTAGACATATACTTGATGGCTGAATTTGAGGGGGGCGGGAAATTCTCAGCCCCTTTTTCATTTACGTCGTTTATGAGTTTGGGTCTTTAGTGTTTATATTATGTAATCAATCGGTATCTATATCTGAAGTATCGAACTTAATAAAATTGAAATTAGGCCTAATAATTCCTATTTAGCACACTAATAATCAACTTCTTAACCGTATCCATTTCCTCAGGTTTACTTGCAGCTGCAAAAAGAGTCAGACTTGCAAGCGCTTCATTGCTTATGACCAGGGCTCCGGATTTTGTTTTCAATATATCGTTATTTTCTAAAAAAAGTAAAAAACAAGCAGCAGCGATTCGCTTATTCCCGTCAACGAATGAATGGTTCTTAATGATCAGATAGAGTAATGTAGCTGCTTTTTCTTCAATTGAAGGATAGAAGTCGATATCTCCAAACCCTTTACTGATTTGTGCAACGGAACTCTGAAAGCTATCATCCTTTTCTTTACCAAAAATATCAGAGTCGAAATCCCTTCTCATACTCTCAATTATATTTCTGTAATCCGATAAATCCGGAAACTCTGCCTGCCGTGTTGTGATGCCCTTCGAATCCAATTTTTCATGATCGTAATCGTCTAGTAATTCAAGGCCTTTAGCGAATTGGTCTAGCAATGTTAGATCTGCATCGTCCATTTTTGTTTCAATTGCCCGGCTTAGTATACGGATTCCATCTTTTAAGGTCTGAACCTCTTGCTGCTTTTGGCTCAACCGTTTCTCATTAATTGCATAACCCTGGACCAGATAATCTCTTAAACGCTGTGTAGCCCACTGCCGGAATTGAGTTCCTTGCTGTGATTTAACCCGGTAGCCAACTGAGATTATTACGTCAAGATTATAATGATCCACCCGGTAAACCTTACCGTCTGCGGCAGTTGTCGCAATATTTGCGACTACTGCCGACTTCTCTAATTCTCCTTCAAAAAATACATTGTTTACATGCTTACCTATTGTTTTAACGTCACGGCCAAAAAGCTCAGCCAATTGATTCCTATTGAGCCATACAGTGTCTTCTCCAAATTTTACTTCTATTTGAGTTTGTCCGTCCTGGCTTTGATATATTTCTATTTGATTTTTCATTTTCTGGATTTAGAATTCAAGTTTACAATAAATTTATAATTCTTCTGGAGCCAGTAGCAGCCGAGGCTGATTGGTCAACACGTTGCGCTCAGAAGTCTTTATATTTCAGAGAAAGTCTTCGATTCTTTCTCTGCCACCTCCCACGATAAAAAACGGCTCATGAAAGCCATTAAGGTATGAACAAGATATTTGTAATTATAACACTACCAATGTATCGCAGGCATATTAGCGCCGCCTGCGATACATTGGTCTTAGGTGTTTCTCAACCGCTCCTTCAGCGCTTTCATATCCTCACTGATCTTCACATCCAGAATTTTGGCATAAACCATCGTCTGCTTCAAAGATCGGTGTCCAAGCATTTTTGACACTGTCTCAATTGGAACTTTGTTACTAAGTGTAACTGTCGTCGCAAAAGTGTGACGTGCGATGTGAAAAGTGAGCGTTTTTGAAATTCCGCATAAAGTCGCAATTTCTTTGAGGTAGGCATTCATCTTCTGGTTGCTTAAAACCGGAAGCACAACTCCCCGGTTACTACACAACGGATCATCTTCGTATTTCTTCATTATTTCCAAAGCTGTCGGAAGCAGTGGAATTCTGGTGGCTGAATCCGTTTTCTGTCTGGTTGTATCAATCCAAAGATCCCCATCCATTCCTGTAACGATATCGCTACGCTTTAACTGCTTTACATCAACATAAGCAAGGCCGGTATAACAGCAGAAAAGAAAGATGTCACGAACATTGTTGAGGCGATCCATTTCCAATTCCTTTTCCGTCAGGCGTTGGAGCTCTGCTCGCGACAACGGATTTTTTACAACTTCCTTTTTAGTCAGTTTGAATCCCTGGAAAGGGTCTTTTTTCAGCCATTTATTATTAACACAGATGAGCACAATCTTTTTCAGATTCGACATATACTTAATGGCCGAGTTGTGATTACAACCGCGTGCGCTGCGAAGCCAGAAAGAGAACTCGGAGATGAATTCAAAATCAAGGTCGCTGATCCGTCGGTCATCCATTTTGTATTTCCACTGGATAAATGAGCGCGTATGCTCGAGCGCAGTTTTGTATCTGCTTAGTGTAAGCGGAGCAAATTCTTTTCCAACAAGTGCTGCCATCTGCTCATTGTGGTACTGGAAAACTTCCAGAATGGTTCTTGTTTCAGTACTCTTTCCCAAAAGAACATTTTTGAGTGCTTCCGCGGTGACTTTTATGTCATCTTCGATAAGCATCTTTTTAGCCTGATGAACCTTCGCTGCCAACATGTCCAGATAGGCATTAAGCGTTCTGGTGTCTTCCTTGTTGCCGGTCGCTCTTCCAGCTATCGAATTCCAATGTCTGGTACTCCATAGCTTTTTTGTAGATAGCTCTGCAACTTTTCCCTGGACTGTAATCCTCAGATAAACATATCTGACATTTCCCTTTTGATTTTTAGCGGGCTTTAAATAAAAAAGCAGGCCGAAACTCTTTTCCAACATAACACAAGCGTTTAAGATGAATAAATATCGAGCCGCCGCGCTTGTAAAACAAGATGTTTATCTCTTGAACATCCTGCAAATCAATGATTTAACCCCACTTCAGTGAGTCTTTTTTCAAAAATGAGCGAACTACACGAATTACTCACTGAAACATTGAGAATTTTTGCATATTTTGGGATATCCCGGAAAGCAAAAATGCCCGTAAATCATTGATTTACAGGCATTTTGTTGATTTTAAAAACTTCTAAATGGGAGGGAGACGGGTCTCGAACCCGCGACCTCTAGAACCACAATCTAGCGCTCTAACCAACTGAGCTACAACCTCCGTTTTCGAAACGCGAAACGTTTCGGAGTACAAAAGTAGGAAAAGGTTTGAAGCTTGCAAGACTATTTTGCAGTTTTTTTACAGACTTCAAACCTTTTGTCAATTATTTATTGGCAACGTAAAGAGCGTCAGCCGCTTTCCAGTCTACCACGTTCCAGTATGCATCGATGTAATCCGGACGTTTGTTCTGATATTTCAGGTAATAGGCATGTTCCCACACATCCAGTCCGATCACGGGCGTACCTTTTACCTCAGCGATGTCCATCAGAGGATTGTCCTGGTTGGGGGTAGAAGTAATGGCGATCTCGCCGTCCTTCACGATCAGCCATGCCCAGCCTGAGCCGAAACGGCCGATGGATGCTTTTTTGAACTCGTCTTTGAAAGCCTGGAATGAGCCGAATTTCGCGGTGATGGCTTTGCCTAGTTCGCCGGTAGGTTCGCCGCCGCCGCTTGCCGACAGGGATTTCCAGAAAAATGTATGGTTCCAGTGCCCGCCGCCGTTATTGCGTACCGGAGTAGGCGCTTTGCTGATGTTGGCAATGATTTCCTCTATGGTTTTACCTTCCAGGTCCGTACCGGCAACGGCAGCGTTCAAATTGGTAACGTATGCCTGGTGGTGACGGTCGTGATGTATCTCCATTGTTAATGCGTCGAAATGGGGCTCCAAAGCATTATTTGCGTAAGGTAAGGGATCGAGTGTAAATGCCATTTTGAATCAGGTTTTATGGTTATTAAAAATTGTACAGTAAATGACTAACAGCAGAAAAGAGGTTTATGTTCTTAACCGTTTAAAAAATTTGAGCAGCAGTTCCCGGCTTTCTTCTCCGAGTACCCCCTTTACCAGCCTCGTCCTGGGATGTAAAATTCCCGTGCCAAGCCTGGAAAATCCTCGTTTTTCGTCTTCGGCTCCCATCACCACCCGTTCCATTTGCGTCCAGTACAGGGCTCCGGCGCACATTACACAAGGTTCGAGGGTTACATACAGGGTGCAGTCGGTGAGGTATTTGGAGCCCAGATAGTCCGATGCCGCCGTAATGGCGATCATCTCGGCATGGGCGGTAACATCGTGCAGCTTTTCCGTTTGGTTATATCCCTTTCCCAGTATTCTTTCACCGGATACCACCACCGCCCCCACAGGAATCTCCCCCTCCTCGTAAGCTTGCCTGGCCAGGCGATATGCCTCGCCCATAAAATATTGATCCAGTAGGTCCGCCTGTATATCCATACATGAAAAGCATTTATAAAAAAGCAAAAATGGGATATGATTGCCGTGCAATGTATATCCCATTTTTTTGATTATTCCAAAAAACAAAAGCTATGGTTTCACCACACGCTGAACGCCGGAGAGGTTTCCGTTTTGTACCCTGATCAGGTATAACCCGGATGGATAGGTTCTGAAATCCATATCTGAAATTTTATCCCTTGTCTGCTGATGTTTCAATACCCTTCCGTTCAGGTCAATGATTTCAAGGCTGGCTCCTTTTACGGAAACGGGCTCGGTGATTTCAACAACACACTTTTCCCCGACCATCGTGGGATATACCTTCATCCATGCCGTTACGGGCGGCTCTATGCCCAGGATCGGGTCCACCTGGATACGCGCACTGCCTGTACCTTTTCCTGTTCCACAGGTATTGGTTACCGAACTGACGGTATAAATGGTCGTTTTGGAGGGGGTGATCTTAAAGTTGTAAGGAGAAGTAGCCGCGCTGATCAACGAGTCACTGACACCGTTGTTGAGGGTAAAAGTCCAGGGGGCTTCACCAAAAATTTCTACATTCAAATTAGCACTTTCTCCGATCAATATGGTCTTGGATCCTGTGATTACCGCTGTTGGTATCGGATTGGCTTTGATACCGATCTGGCTCACACTTCCTTTTACCGTAAAAGCGGGGTTGGTACCTTCGCTCACTACCCTCACCAGATAGGAGCCGCCTTTGGTGGTATCCGGGAAGGTGGCGGTGATGGTATTGCCGGTCACTACGGAAGGTATCGAATAAAACTTGGTATCGTCATTGGTGGTGGATATCTGCGCTACAAATTTATTGTCCTTCGGAAATTCACCGGATTGTGCAAAAAGCAGCGAGAATGTTTTACCCGCACAGGCTTCGGCAACAGACGGGTTTCCGGTGGTGATCGTTGGGATTTTTACGGTCACCACGGCACGCCCGATCGGGAAACCTTTGCCACATGCGTTGGAAACTTCGGTCACCACATAGGTGGTCGTAACCGGCGGTGCAACGGAGATGATGGTGGAGGCAGTTTCAGAAGTTGCCGTTTTTCCGCTGGAAAGAACATAGGTCCACGGGCCATCACTGGTAAAATCAATTTTCAGGTTAGCGGTCTGTCCCAGGTCAATGGTGGCGTCGCCGGAAATGGTAGCAGAAGGAAGCGCCTTGATATGGATTTTTATTTCCTGTTTAGGGCTTTCACATCCGTTGGTACCCGTTTGTGTCACATAGAAAGAATAATCCTGTACTTTCTCTGTAAAAGGTGTGAACGGCACGCCCTGCCATTCGGTGCCGTCTGCGGTGCGGTACCATTTCAAAATCGTACCGGTTGCGTCCAGTATCGGTGCCACTTCTCCCTGGCAATAGGCCAGCGCAGGGGTAGTAGTGGGCTTTGGTGTGGTGTTGATTTTTACTTCAATTTTTGCCCTGTCACCGGTGCAGCCTTCCAGCGTTTGCGCCACAAAATAAGCGGTGGTACCTCCTGTTGCCGTGGAAGGCGTTGGAGCTGTGCCGGAAGAAGTGCCACCGGTTTCGTTGGTCCCAAACCAGTTCAGAGAAGCATTGGTAACCGGCGTGGCTGTCAATGGAGCCGCAGCTGCAAACTGGCAGTATTCGATAAGGGCTTGGGTGATAGTTGGCAGGCTTGGCAATGGTTTCACCCGAACTTTCTGCGGAATACGGGTAGTGCTTTCACAGCCCTTGTTTGTCACCTGGGTTGCGTAATAGGTGGTTTCTCCGAAATTTTTCAAATTGATGGAAGGGATAGATGTGCTTGCTGTTCCGCCGGTAGGATCAGTATACCAGTTGAGAGTGTTGCCACTTTCCGCCTTAGTGGGAAAGGTATAGCTTTTGTCTGCCCGCTCTTGGCAGAATGCCTCCGACAATGAGTTGACAGCAGAAGGAGTTGCATTCACGATTATATCTACTTTAGCGCGTGAGCTTTCGCAGGACAAAACTCCGTAAGTATTGGACTGGGTTACATAGTATGATGTGGTACCAGGTATTGTAGCTGTAGGTGTGGGGGCGGCACTCAATGCCGTTCCTCCGCTACCAACAGTATACCATTTGTATACATCGCCCGAGGGAGAAAGAGATGTGGGAGTTTGACCCACACAATAATTTATCGGTGTCTCTACAGTTGGAGCAACCGGTGTATCTTTGATCACTACATCCATCTTCGCACGCGGTCCCTCGCAGAGCCCAGAAGTAGTTTGGCTGACGTAATAACTCGTAGTTTCTACCACTGTTGTTGATGGAACAGGGGCAGACCCAAGTGCAGAACCACCGCTAGCTACTGTATACCATTTCAGAGAAGTACCCGTCGCAGTCAATGCGGTCGCCGTTGAATTCTGACAAAGGTTGAGCGCAGTGACTATCGGGGCCTCAGAAAGATTTTTGATAACCACTTTTATTTCCGCTCGCGTACTTTCACAACCGTTCAATGTTTGCGTTACGTAATAGCTTTTTGTACCCCCTATATTGGTGGCCGGTGTCGGGGCGGCCCCCAAAGCAGTGCCTCCCGACGCCTCTGCATACCATTTCAGCGCTGTTCCAGATGCCGTAAGGGCAGTGGCAGTAGCGTTCAGACAGTATTCTAAATTGATCACGACGGGAGCATCCGTTTTGTTGACAGTAACCTTAATTTCCGCCCTAGCACTTTCGCAAACACCGACAGTCTGTGTTACATAATAACTTTTGTCCCCTGCAGTAGCACTCGAAGGAGTCGGAGCAGCCCCCAAAGCTGAGCCTCCCGATGCATTGGCATACCATTTCAAGTTAGTTCCTGTTGCGGTGAGGGCTATGGTAGAAGCACCTAGGCAATAAGAAATGTCACTTACGCCCGGTGCGGGCGGCGGCGTACATGCATTGATCGTAACCACAATCTCGGCACGAGTACTTTCACAGCTAGCCACAGTCTGTGAAACATAATATTTTTGCGTTCCTGCAGCCGTTGTAGTTGGTGTAGGTGCACCGCTCAGGAGATTACCGGCAGTAGCAGCATCATACCATTTTAAAGTAGATCCCATTACACCGGTAGCAGTAAGTGCGGCTGGTGTATCGCCAACAGTATATGATACGGGAGCTACTGTGGGTGGGGCAGGTGGCGTACATGCATTGATGGTAACCACAATCTCGGCACGAGTACTTTCACAGCCAGCCACAGTCTGCGAAACGTAATATTTTTGCGTTCCTGCAGCCGTTGTAGTTGGTGTAGGTGCACCGCTCAGGAGATTACCGCCAGTAGCAGCATCATACCATTTTAAAGTAGAACCCATTACACCGGTAGCAGTAAGTGCGGCTGGTGTATCGCCAACAGTATATGATACGGGAGCTACTGTGGGTGGGGCAGGTGGCGTACATGCATTGATGGTAACCACAATCTCGGCACGAGTACTTTCACAGCCAGCCACAGTCTGCGAAACGTAATATTTTTGCGTTCCTGCAGCCGTTGTAGTCGGTGTAGGGGCACCGCTCAGGAGATTACCGTCAGTAGCAGCATCATACCATTTTAAGGTAGAGCCCATTGCACCAGTAGCAGTAAGTACGGCTGGTGAATCGCCAACTGTATACGAGACAGGGGATACTGTTGGCGCCGCAGGAGGCGTACAATTCACCGTAACCACAATTTCGGCACGTGCGCTTTCACAGGTACCAACTGTTTGCGTTACCCAGTAACTGGTAGTGCTGGCAGTAGCGGTAGATATGGTCGGTGGCGTTCCGGACCCCGATCCGCCATTTTCAGCGGTGTACCACATCAGATCTGTACCAGTTACCGACAGTGTCAAAGATACGGGTGTATCGCCGACGGTATAAGTTTTATTCACCACCGCTGGTGCGGCTGGTTTTGCATTGATCGTAAAAGCAGCACTTTCGGTGCCGGTAGTGACTGGCAGGGAAGCAATGACCCTCACCTTATAGGTAGCTCCCGTGGCCGCGCCTGACGGTATATTCACGGAGATGGGGGAAGTGCCCGTACTTGTTGCGAGCGGCGTTGTAAAAGACCCGGTGGCATCCGAAAGCTGTGCGGTGAATACATTACCGCCATCAAAAGTACCCGTTGTTGTAAAAGCAACTGAAACAGAACTTCCGGCACAATAACTCGCCGGAGACACAGCCGAAGTAGTGATTGTCTGGGCGAATGAGGCGGCTGCACCTAATATAGCAGCCAGGCATGTAAATATTCTTTTTGAGATAAACGTGTTTTTCATGTACCTGAATTAATAATATCTTTCCACTTACCAGTTTGCCGGTAAAGTTAGATATAATTTTCAAATACCGTTTGCTCAAAAGGTTAATGGAGAAGGCTTTTCCTTTCCCGGATAGAACTGTAGGCTACATCATGAATTCGCCTGCGTATGCGCTGGGTATTGATGAGGGTATTTTCAGGGTCGGGATACACGCGGTTGGACAGAAAAATAAATATAAGGTCTTCCTCGGGATCCACCCATACCATGGCGCCGGTGAAACCCGTATGCCCGAATGAATTCACAGAAGCCATCGGGGATACGTATGAACTGTTGCCATCGGAAGGGGCTTTGTCCCAACCCAGGCCCCGGTGATGGGCCTCATCATAAATCCTTGAAAAAAGCGGAACAGTACCTGGCTGAAAAATATTAGACCCTCCGTAACTGCCTTTCCATAAATTCATCTGGTAAAGGACTGCCAGGTCGCGAGCGGTACCAAACAGCCCTGCATGGCCCGAAACGCCTCCTACTTCTGCCGCCATCTGGTCGTGAACGGTGCCCTGCAGCAGCTGTCCTCGATAGCGATAGTCCTGTTCCGTGGGGGCGATCTGTCTGGAGGGAAATCTGCGCAGCGGATTAAAGCCCAGATAGCTGAGCCCGAGTGGTTCGTAAATATTCACGGCAACGAAGGTATCCAGCGGGATACCGGTAATTCTTTCCACCACTTTCTGCAAGGTAAGGAAGCCGAGGTCACTGTACAGAAATCCATACCCGCCTGACCGCTCCTTTTTATTGTTGAGCGGGGATTTTACCACCCATTTCCATACCGAATCCCGTAAGGCTTCTTTGGCAAATAACTTGGGAGCCACCTGCAGATTGTAAATGCTGTCCTGCCTTGAACTGTAATATTCTGGCAGCAACCCACCGGCGGCAGTTTTGGTGCGTTCCCACAGGGAAGGATAAAAGGACAACAGCCCTGACCGATGCAAGAGCAGGTCGCGGATGGTCATGTTCTCTTTATTGGTACCCAGGAGTTCGGGCAGATAACGCGATGCTTTTTCTTCGAGGCCGATCTGCTTGCGGTCGTATAAAAGCATGATGGCCTGCAACGTGGCCGATACCTTGGTGAGCGAAGCCAGGTCATAAATCGTTTCGGAATTTACGCGGTCGGGCATCCGGTAGTCAAGCCCGCCAAACTGTTTGTCGTAAACAATCTTTCCTTTGCGGGCCACCAGTATCTGACAGCCTGGAAAAACGTGGTCGGCAATGGCAGCGGTGGCAATGTTGTCTATATTTTTGAGCATCACACTGCTCATTCCTACACTTTCGGGCGTTCCAATTGCCATGCGGTTAACCGTTTCTGTTTCAAAACCGGCTCCTGTTTGATAGGACGATACCGAAACGGGAAGTTTTCCTTCGGACGAAAGTGCCCCGAAGATGATCTGCGGAACGATCTCCTGCTGTTCGGTACCATCCTGGTTGGCACAAATCAGCGCATCGGTTTCCGGGAAATACTGGATACTATACGGCGATCCGAAAAGGCAGAGGATTACCTTTTTCCCTTGTTGCCGGAGCTGTGTTACAAAACTGGCGGTTTCGGACGTTATCCCGTAATACTTGCGGGGATTGGAGGAAATGCCATGTACATCAACCACCACCACGTTGTAGGGCTGAAGATATCCCAGCATTTCCGTGATTTCTTCCTGGTTGGCGGGGCCATCATAAAACGTAAAGGGTCTTACCGTTTTATAAAAAGCCATCATCTTCTGGAAAATAAAATTGCTGCCTCCGCCCAGTGAAACCGTTGCTATTTTTACATCTCCCGAGGTCTGTAACGGAAGAATCTGATTGTCGTTTCTGACAACGGTAACAGAAGCTTCGCAAAGTTCCCGGTACAATTTTTTACTTTCGTCCCGGTTGAGGTCGGTGTACAGATTGGTGATATCAACCGGTTTATACTGATTTAGTCCCGCCCAGTATTTTGCCTGAAGTATCCTTTTCACTTTGTCATCAATAATTTTTTCGCTGATCAGCCGCTGGGCAACCGCATCCTTGATCCGCGTAACGGTTTCACCAACGTTTTCAGGATACAGCAGTACATCATTGCCCGCCACCAGTGCTTTCAGGTTTACATCAGCAGCCCGCCCTGTTTTCAGTACCCCCCGCATGTTCATGGCATCGGTGAATACCAATCCCCGGAAACCCAAGTCTTTTCGCAACAGGCCGTTGATCACTTTTTCGGAAAGTGAACTTGCAAGCTGCGGCGTGTTGTCCAGGGAAGGGATATATAAATGCCCGCTGAGTACCCCCATGAGGCTGTCGGCGATCATCCGGCGGTAAGGATACAGGTCTACTTCGGAAAGCTGTTCCGGAGAGTGTGTCAGCACAGGAAGGGTAAAATGGGAATCTGCGTCGGTATCACCATGTCCTGGAAAGTGTTTTGCGGTAGCAATGACCCGGTTATGCTGTAGCCCTTTCATATAGGCCACGGCTTTGCGGCTGACATTCTCACGGTCTTCACCAAAGGACCGTACGCCAATCACCGGGTTATTAGGATTGCTGTTGATATCCGATACCGGAGCAAAATTGATATGAATTCCCAAACGCCGGCATTGCTGGCCGATGTCCGCACCCATTCGGTAAATCAGGCGGTTATCCGGTATAGCGCCCAGCACCATTTGTTTTGGGAAAGTGATGGTACTGTCCAGCCGCATTCCCAGCCCCCATTCGCCGTCGATACCTATAAACAAGGGAACCGGGGATTGTGCCTGATACCGGTTGGTGAGCTGTGCCTGGGCAAGGGGCCCTCCCTGGAAAAATATAAGGCCTCCGATATGGTATTCGCTGATCAGCTTTTCAACATATTTGTAATGGCTCTCATCACGGTTGGAGAAGGTGGCCACCATGAAAAGCTGCCCGATTTTCTCATCCAGTGTCAGAGACTTCAAGGTACTGTCTACCCATTCCGCTTCGGGTAATACCAAAACAGGGTGATTGATTTTCTTAACTTTTTGGGGAGATTTGGCAGCGATAGTTTCCGGCCGGGTTGCCGGATTTACCTCAGTCTTCAGTATCAGTCTCCAAGCAACAGCGGCGACCGAACTGAGCACAAACAATGCTGCTACACTTAAAGTAAATCCAAAACGGTTCTTCAACCAATACTTCATATCAAAAATACGCTGATAACACAGAGGGAAACAGATCAGAGTTAATTAGACAGCGCGCCAAATACGCTGGTCACTGTTACAATGTTAACAAATTTTCGTCTGGATTTAGCAATGAAAAATTGCGATTTAATGCAATTCTAATAATTACTATACTTATAATAGATAAAACAACAAAGTGAAGGGCTTTTCTAGCGGGTCAGCTCCCTGAAAGTTTCTTCGAGGGTATGCCCGGTCTGACGAAGGTTATCCAGTGTGCTGTCGTTCACCACTTTACCTTTGTTGATGATAATCACCCGGTCGCAAAGTGCTTCCACTTCCTGCATGATGTGCGTTGAAAACAGCACGGTTTTATTGTTTCCGGCGGTCCGTATCAATTCCCTGATCTCCTGAATCTGATTAGGATCGAGGCCGGTGGTGGGTTCGTCCAGAATCAGCACTGATGGGTCATGTAAAAAAGATTGCGCGAGCCCAACCCGCTGACGGTATCCCTTGGACAACTGCCCTATTTTTTTCTTTTTTTCCACCTCCAGTCCGCACAAACTTACCATTTCATCAACCCGTGCTTTCAGTTTATCTCCTTTTATCCCATAAAGCTTCCCTGAAAATAGCAGGAACTCCTTTACATACATATCCAGGTAGAGCGGGTTGTGCTCGGGCAGGTATCCAATGGCCCGCCTGGCTGATAAGGACTGAGACATCACGTCGAAATCTGCCACCCGGGCGCTGCCTGAGGTGGGGGTGAGATATCCCGTGAGTATCTTCATCGTAGTAGACTTTCCGGCTCCGTTCGGTCCCAGAAAACCTACAATTTCGCCCGGAAGGAGCGAAAACGAGATGCCGTCAACGGCAAGTTGAGAACCGTATGCCTTTGTAAGATTATCTACTTTGATAGACATTCATTCAATCGGATTAGTAAGTTATGCCAAAAGGTTAACCGCCTGTGACCGTGTCCATCAAACGATTAACCTTTTGCAAAGAACATATTTACCCGTCAGACTTTCAAAAATAATTTGTTGCGATACAGCAGATACATAAATGCCCACTGCACCCCAATGAATGCCAGTACTTCACCTACCTTGGCGGAACCTTCCGGTAAAAAGCTCAGGATACCTCCGAATAAGGCCTCGGCGGTATAGCCAAAGTCGATATAACTTCCGACCATGTAAATCACGATTGAATTCATACCGATCACGACAAAGAAGAAGGTCCATTTACGGTAGTTAAGCACATCTACAATCCAGTAGAACAAGGCCAGCAGAAGCACACTGAAACCGCCTGCACAGAGTACGAAAGAGCTGGTCCAAAGGTTTTTATTAATAGGGAAGAAGTAGTCCCACACAAGGCAAAGCAGCAGACTGGTCATACCGGCCGCAACCAGATAGACGACTTTGTTATTTTTGGATATCAATGTTTCGCTCGTGCGGAGCAGTTCACCGGAGAATATGCCCATCAGCCCGGTTGCAATGGCAGGAATGGTAGAAATCAATCCTTCGGGGTCATGGATCTTTACGTGCAGCCTTCCCGGAAGGATCATCCTGTCAAAATAACTGGCGGGGTTACATTCCATGGTCAGCAGACCAGCCCCGCAGCCTGGTACCGGATAGAGCATCATGAAGGCATAATAGCCCAGAAGCAATCCGGCAAACCAGATCCACCGGGCCTTCCATCCGAAATAGAGGTAAATGATCTGCGCAAACATACCTGCCAGTCCTATACGTGCCAGCACACTCGGATAGCGCATGTTGGCCCATTCTGTATGAAAAATTCCGTTGTTGTAAATGATTCCGAGCAGTACCAGAATGATCCCGCGCTGGATTACTTTTTTGATCAGCTCCGAGGGGGCTACTCCTTTTTCCAGCCTGCTTCCCAGGGAAAATGGTGTGGAAACACCTGCCATGAAAAGGAAAGTCGGAAAAATAAGGTCATAAGCGCGGAAACCGTGCCAGTCGGGGTGGGTGAACTGATAGGCCAGAACGGCGGCCCAGGACCACCCGGTTACCTTGGCCAATACATGAAATATTTCCTCCCCGCCCGATATCCAGAACATATCGAAACCCCGCAGGGTGTCAAGAGACAATAATCTTTTAGAGGGAGGAGTTTCAATTCTCCCGGGAATTTCCGCCTCGGGGGAATTAAATTCGGTGTTTGTTAACATGAATCAAATAATCTAAAAACAAATTTCAAATACGAATACTGGATATTCTGATAAAGATACTACGACCTTCCGGAACTAAATATCAGTTTGTTCAAATAAACATATTAGTCCTTCTTATAATAATTTTTTAATCTTATTTCTTCGTAGTACTTTTCTGTCAAATTACTTGAATTTACCCCTAATTAGTTGTCATCAGCATACTGCCATGATCCGTTTTTCTACGTTTAAATTTATCTTCATTTTTGTCCTAATTGGTTGGATAAAAAATGCTTATGCTCAACAGGGCATTCCGAATTGCGGCACGCTTGATTCAACGGTCTCGGCCTATCTCTCAAAGTTTACGAAAACAAAGGATCTGACAAAAGCGCGTGTGGCAGCCGGAGAAAAACTGGAGTACCGTCTGGCACTGGATATAAATTACGGGACCTACCTGATGTACAATGGCGACAAGGAACTGCTTACCCGCACAGCCTATCGTTTCATTGAGGATGCATCCGCCATTTTTGAGCGGGATATTAATGTAAAACTCACGGTTACCTCCATTTTAATATGGGATCATCCGGAGCCCTATCAGCTCCAGAACGATTTTGACTACTATGGCAACGTGCTCAATTACTGGGAAAACAATCGCTTTGAACCCCGAGACGCTGTGGTAAGCTTGTCTGTCCGTTATGGATGGTTTTATGGCGGTTACCGCATGTGTTCTTCCAATTTTCCGGAGCCTAACAATCCTGGTCTGGCGGTTGACCTGCTGTGCCATGAGCTGGGGCATACGCTGGGATCGCCGCATACCCATTATTGCGGTTGGCCCGACGGCCCTATAGATTACTGTAACATCCTGGAAACGAACGACCCAGAATGCACCAGTGATTATATAGAATATGTAAACGGATCGTTGATGTCGTATTGCCGGACCGTACTGAGGTTTCATCCCTACTGCCAGAATCTGATGCGCGACTATGCGGAGGGAAATCTCAATCCTTATTTCAAATTGAATCCTGTAAACGCAGCACTGTCCGACCCGGGAACACTTAGATTGAAAGAACCTGATCCTCAGCTAGTTTCCAATACACCTTCCTTTGAATGGAACGCTCCCGTCGGAGTTGAACAATACCGCATTCAGATTGCAAAAGATGCCGATTTTACCCAACTGACTGAGGATACGCTCGTAAAACAGTCCTATTTCCGATCTGCAGGACAGGGAGAGGGCAATTATTTTGCGAGATTCAGAGCCTCCAGCCAGGTAGGAAACAGCAGCTGGTCAGAGGCCGTGGCTTTCACAATACCGTCTTATTCGGACAATTCCACTCCGCCGGTGCTCATGAATCCTTTATTGTTTAACGGAGGCACCTTCACGGGATATTTCTACAAGTATCCGGGAATAGAATCGTATCAGCTGGAAGTAAAGAACATATATATACCCGATCAGATTTACCTGCATGAACTGAAGACCACTGAAGCAAAGGTGCAGTCGTTCAGGCTTCCGATCTATGGAGATATTTACGGGCGTTATGAGATCAGGCTGAGGGTCAGAAAAAATGAGGTGTGGAGTACCTGGTCGAAACTTTCTTATATGTATCCGGCCTGGAACAGTGAGATATGGAGGTTCAACAACCTGAGTAAAATTACTGACAAACCCCTTCTGGCAGTGAATCTTTATCAGCCCTCGTTACACAACGGAATGCTTTCCAGCATGGAAATTGCGCGTGATGCTGCCTTTAAAAATGTGGTTTTCAAGGATTCCCTTCTTTCAAATGATTTAAACGACTGGCAGACCAACAAAGCCACCTTTCAGCCAACCTTGGATGCTAACAGCTCCTATTTCGTCAGGACCCGTATTCTTTTTCAGCCAGGTGTGTATTCTAACTGGAATGTATCCCAGCTCACCACCGGACAGCAAGACCAGCGTTTTGAATACCTTGGGTTGGTTTCAAAAAATCTCCAGTCTACCAATTATGCTTTTGGTGATTTTTTGCGAAACCGGTTTTATAAATCCGGAGACAAGTTGTATGTCTCTGCCCTAGGATCTGGGTATTACGCCACCAGTGATCTGAAAACCTGGCAGCCATTTATCACCTCCACCACCAGAGGTAAAAGTCCCAACATCTTTAATCTTTTCGGAGCATCTGAAAACGGGGATACCTATGTTCTGGACCAGAACAATGCAGTGGTCAGGAATTCTGGAGGCAACTATGAGAAGTTTTTCTCCAATGGTAGTTTTTATCTGTATGAATACAATTCCATTGCAACTACGAAGAACGATGGTATATTTTTCAAAACTGACAACCAGGGTGTAGCCAATCTTAAAGATGGTATCTGGACGTTTTATGACCAGAGTGTTTTATTTTCTGCCAGACCGCTTTATGTGGCTGCCAATGCCAATGACCAGGTTTATGCGGTCATGGACGGCGGGTATGTCTGGTCTTTCCAGAACGGGCGTTGGAAACAGGAACCGTATATGTTCCAGTGGCAGGGTGTAAGAGGTATTGCTTTTGATCAGAACCAGGCGTGTTATCTGTATGGCGACTGGGGTGTGGCTAAGCTCAACCAGCAACAGGGGACCTGGGATATGATTCAGCCGGTTTCGGGATACCCTGTCCGAAAGGTAACATTTGACAAAGACAACCAGATGTGGATTGCCGCCTACCGGAACGACGGACAAAACTATCAGTATTACGGACTGATCAAATTAAAGGATCAGAAAATGAATATCTATACCGATGGACTTGGGTTTTTAAAAGAACCATTTGATCTGGAAATATTTAACAACAAGGTTTTAATACTTACGGCTGGCGGAGAAATTCACTCTTTTGACGAAAACAAAATCCAGCGGTTTGACGGAAAAACGAGTTACTGCGTGGGAGAAGAACTGGGTGTTACCATTACCTCTAACTCAACTTTCGGGCGTGATAACCAGGCAGGCCTGCGGCTTGTTCACACCGAAAGCAACGCCGTTACCACGCTCACGGGGCAGCAGACAGGTAATGAAATCAAGGCGGTTCTGCCGTTAACCCTTGCCGAAGGTACCTACAGGGTAAGCACGGTTACCACCCAGCCGGAGCTCCTCAGCAATGAAAGCGCCACGTTCAGGATTTATGCGCAGGCTCCGGCGGTTCTGACCAAGGCTGAAACCTCCCGATTCAAAACCAAACTGGTAGCAAGCACCGGGCAGGGATTGACATATCAATGGTATCTGAATGGCAACGAAATCCTGGGTGAAAACTCAGCTACGCTGGAAGTTTCGCAGTCGGGAGAGTATACGGTGATGGTAAGCAATGAAGGAGGGTGTAAAACAAAATCGAATGCAGTAACCGTAGAAACTGATGAGCCTGCTGAAATAACCTTGTTGCAAAACATGCCGAATCCGGTGAATACTACAACGGAAATAGCGTTTTACCTTCCGCAGGCCGAAGAAGTATCCCTGGACTATTATAACGTAAGGGGCCAGAAAATGGGACAACTCAAAAAAGGAAGTTTTCCGAAAGGGTGGCATTTTGCCAGTGTGGACGGTAAAACCATCCCGGCCGGTGTGTATATCTACAGTCTCAAGGCGGGCAAGTATACCAAATCCCTCAAAATGCTGAAATTATAGGGATTATGTTAGGCCAGAGCCGACAGGGGTAATCAGCCCGGTGCTGAACCTCTGTTCACAAAGTTTAACAATTCCATTCGGTCTGAATATATAGCAGTTGCCGGGGCAAGCGTTATTAGCTACAAATTTAAACCCCACGACAACCATGCGCAAATATTGGATGGCCGCGATGATCTCCGCAGGTCTTATTTTTACCGGATGTGCCTCTTCCAACCAGGGGATATCACATGATTCATCTCAATACGAAGAAACCAGCCAAAACAGTAAACTCAACAACCGGCGCCTCGAAAAAAACCTTGAGAAGTATAAAGATGAACTTCATCTGACTAAAAAACAGGTGAAACAACTTAAAAAAATTGACCGCCGTTATGCACGAAAGGACCGGAAATTATCCCGGGACGACGATGCCAGGCGCCGCGATCACCGCCAGCTGGCAGAGCAAAAAAGGGAGGAAATGTTAGACGTCCTAACCCGCGAACAGCAGGATCAGTTACAGGCGCTGATCAAAAAAGGAAGATTCAGCTTTGACCAATGGTTTGGCAAATAAGGCAGGCAAAGGGCGAAAGCAAATGTGAGTAGCCCTTTATGTTTGGTTTAACGGAAGTGTTGTTATGCAATTGAAAGGCTCTGTGTTATTTCCAGCTTTCCAAAATCACACTTCCTTCTTCACTTTCTTCAATTTTCAGATAGGTTTGTATCTCCTGCTGAAGATCTTCCACATGGCTGATGATACCAACGATCCGGTTTTCTTTCCGTAAGGATTTTAACGTTTCAAAAACCGTCTGCAGGGCATTTTTGTCCAATGAGCCGAAACCTTCGTCCAGGAAGAAAAAGTTGTGCTGTGATTCGTTCCGTAAATGGATATGATCCGCAAGGGCCAGCGCAAGCGAAAGGGCCGCCTGAAATTTTTGCCCGCCGGATAAGGTTTTTAACAACCGCATGTGACCGCCATTGAGCAAATCTCTGACCCAGAAACTGTTATCCTTTCCAAGCTCCAGGTGCAGCCGCTGGTGTGTCATCTGGTGGAAGCGGGTATTGGCGGCATGGATCAGGTTCTGGAGGTATATACTGGAGGCATAATCCACGAATCCGCTGGACCTGAATAACCCGGCCAGATCATTCAGATGCTGTCCCCGTAAATCCAGTCTTGTTTTTTCCGTCAGAAGTTGTGTCCGTCTGGCCAGATCTTCCATCTGTTTTTTAATTATTCCGTCCAGCCGTCCTTCCTCCTTTCGCAAGGTATTCAGGTTTTCGGTAAGCTCCTGTTTTCTTTGGATGACTGTTTCATGGCGGGAAGGATCATATTCCGCAACCGCATTTTCCGCGAGCTGATTTTCCAAATCCTTCTTTGTACTCTGCAGACTAAAATAGAACTCCTCCAGTACTTTACGTTCCGTTGTGATATTCAGGGCTTTTGACAGTACCGTTTCTACCCAAAGCTCGGATTCATACTGATGCGCTTTTAATTTTTCCTGCATCTCTTTTTCCGTTGCTTCCAATGAAAGTGTGTTGGTATCTATCCCATTTTTCAGCATTTCCTGTCGCCCCGCAAGCAGATGATTCTCCTTTTCAAGTTCATCTATCTGTTTCTCTGCCTGTTCGTACAGCCTTTTTATCTGGTCATATTCCTTTTTTAAACCCAGTACCTTCTCCGCAATTCCGGAACGGTTCTCTATATCATAATCTTCCGCACGGATACTTACCAGCTGGGACAGCAAAAGGGCATTCGTATTTTCCATTCCGGCTATTTCCTCCCTGAGCTCCTGTAAAGGTTTTTCAACCTTAACCCTTACCTCTTCCTGTTCCTTTTCCAGCTGGTGAGTCAGGTTTTTGAGCAGCAGATCGTTGGATCTGATCTGTTTCTGAAGGCCCTCAATTTCCGTTTCATACCTTTCAAAGGCGGGACGATCTTTTTTGTCGAACTGAGCCCAGACAAACCGCTCCTCCCATGTTTTCATATTTCCGATCGCTTCCTCGTACCGGGTGCGGATGGATTGCTTCTGATTTTCCAGACTTTGAATCTTCAGGAAGAGCCTGTCTATGGTTGTGCCTTTTTGCCTGAGGAGCTGTTCCTGCTGCTGTATATGCTCCCGTCTGCTTTCTATTTTTCTGATTGTCCCTGTAAAATCTCCATCCGTATGCAGGAGCAACGGATGGTGCTCCGCGCCGCATAACGGGCAGGGGTCGCCCTCCTTTAAATGGAGCGCATATTGCTGCAATCCGGCCCGGGTTTTTATTTCCAGAATCTCTTCATCGATCTCTTTCCGCCTGTTCTCAGCCGACAGCAAGAAATCCTGAAACGCTGTATTGACCCGTTCCATATCACTCTCTGGCGATAATTGCAGCAGGAATTCTTCCGACACGCCGAGGATAGTCTGCCTGAGATCGGCCTGCAGAGCTTCCTGTTCCCGCTTTAACTGCTGTGCCTCCTCCTGAATACGCTTCCTGTTTGCCGCATGACCATCCATGGTGGCAAACCATGATTTTACATTGCCGATTTCCGTAATATCCGGCAGTTTGCTTTTCAGGATATCCGTTTCCTGGTCTTTTTCCTGTTTTTGTTTTTTTAGTATTTCAATGGCCGCCGTTCTTTCTTCAAGCTGCTGTTTCCCGCGCTCAAACGATGCCTGTTTTTTATGCACCTGAATGGTATTCTCAAATACCTGCCCCAGCTTTTCCAGCTCTTCTGCTTGTTTCAGAAGAACCTCCCTGCCCTCATACTGCGGACGCAGATCAGCCTGTCCGGCCCTGAGTTTGGCAAGCTGCTCCGTTAGTTCACCCGTGCGAACGGCATTTTTAGTATAGGTATCGGTATCCGTTTTAAGGGAAATCGATAATTTCTTCTTTTGTTCCAGCAGTGCCTTAAAATCATAAGAGCAGGTCTCGAATATCTTCAATGTTTCCTGCCTGCTTTTCATAAGAGGCTCCTGCGCTTCCAGCGCCGCAAGCTGATTTTGTAACTGAAGAATTTTCTCTCCGGCCATTTTCTGCCTGGCCAGCAAAAGCTCCAGTTCCGTCAGGACGAGCAGTTCTTCACTTTCGGTTCTGATAACCTGCTTCACCGCTTCGCGGTTTTGTTCTTCGGCCAGGATCATTTCCCGGGTAACTTCTCCCAGGCTCAGAAGCTGGCCTTCTATATGCGACTTATCCACGTCGTTCTGTCTGACGAGCGTCGTAACTTTACGGCTCAGATCATACTTTTCCAGCTGGAAAAGCTCTTTCATCATTCTGGTCCGTTCTGCATCCTTTAGCTCAATGAATTCCTGAAACCGGCCCTGCGGAATGATGATTGTACGCCTAAAATTATCATAACTAAGGCCGATGATACTTTCAGCCGATTCGGATTCAGGAAGGGGAACCCACAGTCCCTCCCTTTGAATATATGCTCTTCTTTCAAAAGTTTTTACATCTCTGAAATTCTTGCTGTTCCGCTTTCCCCTGACCGTAAACCGGTACTGCTCTCCTGCTTTTCCGGCAATGCATTCAAAGTCGATCAGGAGCTCATCCGACCGCAGGTTCATCATGTTGTAGGTACGGTCATCACCGGACCGGTTCAGCCGTTCGGTATCTCCGTAAAGGGCAAAGGTTATCGCTTCCAGTATGGATGATTTCCCGCTTCCCACTGCCCCGAAAATGCCGAAAAGGGATGCGTCGGTAAGTGCATCAAAATGTATTTCCTGCTCCTTCTGATAGGAATAGAGCCCTTTGATTTTAAGATATTTAGGAATCATTATACTGATGAGGCTATTGGCTGCCGGCCAACGGCTTTGGATACTTGTCCGGGTGAGGTATTTATTTTCAGTTTTCCTGCAGTATGGCCAGCAGATCGTCCAGATATTCTCTGTCATTGCTCAGCCGGGGTACCTTATTCTGCCCTCCGAGTTTATTTCTTCTGCCCATCCAGGCATAAAAGGTACCGGGCGGCACCACATGGACAAGGGGGGGCAGCAGTGCCATATCTTTATACCGTTTGGCATCATAGTCTGAATTCACCTCTCTGATCGATTCATCCAGAATTCTGTTGAATGCCGCGGCGTCTTGCGGCTCACTGGTGAATTCTATTACCCATTCGTGCCTTCCGCGGGAGCCATCCCCCATGTAAACCGGGCCTGCGGTGTAGTTTGCCACAAGGGCATTGGTTTTCTGCGCGGCGGTTTTGATGCCATATTCTGCATTCTCAACAATTACTTCCTCACCAAAGGCATTGATAAAATGCTTGGTACGCCCGCTTACTTTAAGCCTGAAAGGATACTTGGATGAAAATTTGACAGTATCTCCTATAAGATAACGCCACAACCCGGCATTGGTAGAAATTACCAGTGCATAATTTACACCGATTTCGATTTCGTCCAGCAGCAATGCCCTGGGATGTTGTTTGCCTACTTCATCCAAGGGTAAAAATTCATAAAATATGCCATAATCCAGCATCAGTAGCATTTCTCCAACTTTATCGAGGTCGTCCTGAATGGCAAAAAAGCCTTCGGAAGCACTGTAAGTTTCGAGATAGGTTACCTGGGGAGAAGGAAAATATTTCTGACAGAATAAATCGCGGTAAGGTTCAAACGATACGGCTCCGTGGACAAATACTTCGAAATCGGGCCATACCTCCAGCAGATTCTTTTTGCCGGTGAGTTCAAGTATCTGGTCCAGTAAAACGATTGTCCAGGTAGGTACCCCCAAGATACTGGTAACATTTTCCTGGGAACAGATGGTGGCCATTTTCTCCAGCTTGCTCTCCCAGTGGTCCATCAGCGCCACGTCAAGCGGAGGTGTCCGCATGATCTGGCCCCAGGCAGGCAGGTTTTGCATAATCACAGCCGAAACGTCCCCCACCTGTGTGTAATCATCAAAGGGGTTGGCGTGTAGGGTTCCTCCGATGGACAAGCCTTTGCCGTCAAACACCCTGGTTTCGGGCCGGTTGTGGATCAGCAAGGTCATCATATCCTTGCCACCTTCGTAATGGCATTCTTCCAGGGCTTCGGGCGAAACAGGTAGAAACTTGCTCCGGGCGTTGGTAGTACCAGACGACTTGGAGAACCATTCTATCTGAGATGGCCAAAGTACGTTAGGTTCTCCTTTGAGTACCCGTTCAATGTATGGATACAGATCTTCATAGGTCGAAACCGGAACCTGCTCCTGAAATTCTTTAACGGTCCGGATCTGCCCATAATTAAATTTTGCACCCCATTCTGTATATCTGGCAGTTTCCAGTAATTCCGAAAACATGCGTAACTGCGTTTCAACAGGATTTTTCTTAAACTGATCTATCCTTTCAAAGCGGCGCTTTAAAAACCAGACAGTCATATCATTTACCAACTTCATATCCTATCCTAACGTTTGAGAATTTGACCCTGAAAATTGTAAAAATAACAAATAAAAATGGTGAGAGAGTACTATTCTACTGATTCCCTCACCCTCAACATGCTATTCCTTTCAGGCTTTATTGCTGAATTTACGGTATAAAAATAAAAGCAGAATGGCTCCTAATACGGCGATAAACAAACTGGATATATCAAAGCCATCCACCACACCAAATCCTAAAAGAGAAGATATCCACCCGCCCACTACGGCACCAGCTATACCGATCAGAATGGTTACGATAAATCCGCCGGGATCCTTTCCCGGGTGAAGCGCTTTGGCAATGGCTCCCGCCACCAGGCCCACAATAATCCATGATAAAATGCCCATTGGGTGTATAGTTTAGTTGAAGTAAATATTTTTATCTAAACTATAACAAAAATTATATTGAACAGGAATTCTGTCCAACTTTATTTACCGATAAGCAGGAGGCTTCGATTTAGTGGCTAAAGAACATGTTACTTCCTCCTGCTTTTCTGGAGACCGACGACATGATTTCTACCCCGGAAAATAGTTTTGTTTCTGCCAAGGGTATCCTTCGTACCACGCGTGAGCCAAGGATTTTGAAAAGCGCCTCGCTGAGCAGCGGGTCGCGCAGGTCTCCGTAAGGATATAAGAGAATTCCCTCCGTAGCACGAACATCGGGGGTAAATCCCACAGAATAGTCGGACTTGTGAAGGCCATTGAAAGATTTGGAAACGATGGGCTGTAACCCCCAGGTAATGCCGTCTTTTTTGTTGGACAGGGTTATGGATCCCACATTTTTCCCGACGGTGTTATCACCTACCAGAATCACATTCATGAAGGGTTTCAGACCGTTAATGAGCAATTCGCTTGCCGAAGCGGTACGGGAAGAGGTAAGTATCACCAGGTTATTCAGGGTTGAGCCTATGTTCTGGGTTTTTGCCGTAAACTTATCATAGAAATAACCTTCTCCATACTGCTTTTTCAGCGCGGTGGTGGCTGTGGGGTTGTACTCCTTGTAAAAAAAGATATCGTTGGTGGTGGCTTTTACCAACAGGCTGGCAAGGCTGGTTGCGGAACTTACATAACCTCCTGGATTATATCTTAAATCCAGAATAATAGAACTGACATTTTTTTCCTTGAATGAACCGACAATTTGATCAAGCTCTTTATCGTACTGCAGGGTTTTGGACTGATAGGGTTCGGGGATGAACTGGTGATATACGATGTATCCTATTTGAGTACCATTGAACTGAAAGAGGGTGTCAAAATAAACCGGGTTTTCCTGCAGCACAACCGGCACAACTTCCCTCTTGACAGTACCTTCTGTCACTTTCCCCCCCGAATCAACTTTTGCAAGCGTATAGGTTTTGGTTCCTTCGGCGTTCAGCAACTGGCTATAGTTGGCGCCTGTGAGTTGCTGGTTATTGACACTGGTAAAAATATCTCCGCGTTTGAAACCTGCTTTCTCGGCTGGTGAACCAGGTAAGGTATAGGTTACAACGGCAATCACATTACTGGTCCCGCTGGGGTAGTAAAGCAGCTTGTACTCCATACCCGGTGTTTTTCCTGAGCCGCTCAGGCTGGCCTGAAGTTCGTCCGCACTTTTCTGGATCCACGAAAAACGGTCGCCATCCGGTCGCAGATTGGCGTCGTACTTATAAAGCAGGGAGTTAAACAAGTCGGCGGGAGCCTTTGTGAGGTCGGGCGTAGCTGTAATTTTATCATTCCAGTAGTACCAGTATTTCATCTGGCTGTAAATCCACTGATTGGTTTCAGCGTCCGTAGCGGGATCCACGGTTTTATCTTTACACCCCCAAATAACCAGTACCAGAACCGAAATTTTCAGTAATGTTTTAAAATTCATATAGCGTATCAGTTATACCCCAGGAAAACCTCTTCAATGATATCACAAGCCTGATTTATTTGTTCTGCACTGATCACCAGCGGCGGAGCGAAACGTATTTTGTTACCATGCGTCGGCTTACAGAGCAATCCTTTGTGCATCATGCCGTAGCAAAGGTTCATAGCCGTAGGACTGTCCTCATCATCATTGATCACGATCGCATTCAGCAATCCCTTTCCTCTAACGAGCTCGACCAGAGAACATTGCTTTTGTAACGAAAGAATTCTTTCTCTGAACAATTGCCCCATTTTTTCGGCGTTCTCAGCCATTTTTTCATCTTCCACCACCTGAATAGCTGCCATGGTAACAGCACATGCCAGCGGATTTCCCCCATAGGTGGAGCCATGTTCCCCCGGTGCGATGGTGAGCATTACTTCATCGTTGGCCAGAGCCGCAGATACAGGCATGATACCTCCCGAGAGTGCCTTTCCGAGTACCAATATGTCTGGCTTCACATTTTCCCAGTCGCAGGCCAGCTTTTTTCCTGTCCGCCCAATCCCTGTCTGCACCTCGTCTGCGATGAAAAGGACATTGTGCCTGGTACATAACTCCCTCACGCCGCTGAGGTACCCTTCTGCCGGTACCACCACGCCCGCTTCTCCCTGAATGGGTTCAACCATAAACCCGGCGATATCGCGATCCTTTTTGAAAAGATCCTCCAGCACATTCAGGTCGTCGTAAGGAATAATTTCATATCCGGGTAAAAACGGACCGTAATCGTTGGTACTGGAAGGGTCGGTTGAAGAGGAGATGGCCGCCAGGGTACGTCCCCAGAAGTTCCCGGAAGCATACACGGTTTTGGCTTTTCCGGGTGTTATGCCTTTCACCTTATAAGCCCATTTACGGGTTAGCTTCAGAGCGGTTTCACCGCCTTCCACTCCTGAATTCATCATCAGTACCTTGTCATAACCGAAATACTCGGCCAGAAACTTTTCACACTCGCCAAGCCTGTCATTGTAAAACGCCCGGGAGGTCAGGGTCAGTTTTTGGGCTTGCTCTATCATAGCGTTTACGATACGTGGATGACAATGCCCTTGACTTACAGCGCTGTATGCTGAAAGGAAATCAAGATACTGCCTGCCTTCCACATCCCAGACATGCACACCCAGGCCTCTGGAAAGCACAACGGGCATCGGTTTATAGTTATGTGCTCCGTAACGGTATTCCAGGTCCATTGCATTTTGAGAGGCGTCTATCACGGTAGTTCCCGTGCTGGCGGTGTCTGTATAGTCAGGCATTTTCTTTGTTTTTTGCTAAAAAAATTGTGTTGTGTAAAAATACAAAAAAGGACAGGGATTACTAAAATCCATATTTTTATTGTCGAATAAGCTTCCTTGCACTACCTTTGTAACGTAATCTCAAAGGGGTGCCCTACCGAACGGGCTGAGATCATACCCATATCACCTGATCCGGATAATGCCGGCGAAGGGAGAGAAGCTAATCTTAAACGTTTTTCGGACGCCGTGATAGACGCGTTTGACCGGCTGATGGTTCGTTAAGATTCAGGCGATTTTCAAAATTAATTTTTGTAAACCTAAGGATAGGTGGCCCCTTGCCTGTTCGTAACAACTTTTTATCGCCATGCGAAAAGTTACGACCTATCTGAATGTGCTACTTTTTAGTGCGCTTATATGTATTTCTGCTTCGGCTCAGCATACCATCACGGGCCGCGTGACCGATGCCACGGACGGGAAACCACTTCCCGGGGCGTCGGTAAAAGCCGGGGAGATCCGCGGTACCAACACCGGCGAAAACGGTACGTTTAATCTCCGAAACATACCGGACGACATCCATATCCTGGAGGTATCCTATGTGGGGTATCAGACCGTGAAACTGGACATGACCGGAAAAACCCAGCTGGATATCCGCTTAGCCAAAAGTACTTATCAGGCGGATGAGGTGATCATCAGCGCAACGCGGGTGAATAGTAAAAGTGCCATGGCTTTCACCAATGTAACTGCCGATGCCATTGATAAACAGAACCTTGGGCAGGATTTGCCGGTTTTGCTCAACTTTACGCCGTCGCTGGTCAGTACCAGTGATGCTGGCGGCGGTGTGGGATACACCGGCATCAGGATAAGGGGTTCGGACGCCACCAGGATCAACGTTACGGTTAACGGCATTCCTTATAACGACGCAGAAAGCCAGGGTGTGTACTGGGTTAACATGCCCGATTTTGCCTCTTCCGTCAGCAGTATCCAGATACAACGGGGCGTAGGAACGTCTACCAACGGAGCCGGAGCTTTTGGCGCAAGCGTGAATGTGAACACAAATACATTCCGCCAGGAGGCATACGCCGAACTGAATAACGCGTATGGTTCTTTTAATACCTTCAAAAATACCCTTAAACTAGGCACCGGGCTGATCAAGGATCAATTCACCTTCGATGCCCGGCTGTCACGGATTTCATCTGATGGATTCGTGGACAGGGCGACGTCTGAACTGCATTCCTATTATTTATCGGGGGGGTATTTTGGCAAGAAAAGTTTTGTAAGAGTCAACGTTTTCAGCGGAAAGGAAAGAACATACCAGTCCTGGAACGGAACACCAGAGGCCAAATTACGGGGCGACCGGGCTGGTATCCTCGCCTATATCGACCGAAACGGTGTGGGTGAAAAGGATGCAGAAAACCTGCTGAATGCTAATAACCGTACCTATAATTATTATACCTACAAAAATGAGGTGGATAACTACCGCCAGGATCATTACCAGGTGGTATCTTCCCATGCTTTAGGTAACAATCTTACTTTCAATCTGAACGCTTTCCTGGTGCGTGGACTTGGGTATTACGAACAATACAGGAGCCAGGATAAATACAGCAATTACAACCTGCCTGATGTAGTCATTGGCGGGGATACCCTTTCCAGAACGGATTTTATCCGCAGAAGGTGGCTGGACAACTACTTTTACGGGACCACGTTTTCACTGGACTACAACTCTTATAAAAAGCTGACCGCAAGCTTTGGTGGAGGGTGGAACCAGTACGATGGTGAACATTACGGGCAGGTCATCTGGGCGCGGAATGCAGGAAATATTGGTAGTGAGCATCAGTATTACTATAATCTGGGTACGAAAAAAGACATTAATTTTTACGGAAAGATATACTACCAGTTTACGGAAAAATTAAATGCTTTTGCAGACCTGCAGTACCGCCATGTCAACCACCGGATTGCTGGTCAGGATAACGATCTGGTGGCGTTACATTTCGATAAGAGTTTCTCTTTCCTGAATCCTAAGGCGGGAGTTAATTATCAACTGTCTGCTCAGAGCTCGGTTTATGCTTCTTACAGTATCGGCAACCGGGAGCCAAACCGCGATGACATTGCTTCGTCCGTCACAGGCATGTTCCCTACCAGCGAATCCATGCAGGATGTGGAGGCCGGGTTTCGTACCCAGCATGGGAAACTGGCGTTTGCGGCCAATTACTATTTGATGTACTATAAAAACCAGCTGGTACTTACAGGACAGATTAACGACGTGGGAAACTCCATCCGTGTCAACGTCCCTAAAAGCTATCGTATGGGTATTGAACTTGAAGGGGCAGTCGCCATCAATAAACATCTGAAATGGAATGTAAATGCCACTTTCAGTCAGAACAAGATCCGTAACTTTACCGAGTATATTGTGGATTATGATAATGGCGGTTATAAGACCATCAGTCATGGGAAATCCGATATATCCTTTTCCCCGAATGTTATTGCTGGTAGCCAGTTCAGTTTTACACCTGCCAAAAATCTGGAACTTACCTTGCTGAGCAAGTATGTAAGCAGGCAATATCTGGACAATACTACCGATAAGACTCGCCAGTTGGATGCCTACTTCACCAATGATGTCAGGTTTTCCTATGCTGTTAAACCCGGATGGGCGAAAGAAATATCCTTCAATCTGTTGATCAATAACATCTTTAATGAACGTTACGAGTCCAATGGCTATACCTATAATTATCTGGCGGGTGGAGCGGTCACCCAGGAAAACTTTTACTTCCCACAGGCAGGAACAAATTTTCTGATAGGGATGAATTTTAAATTTTAACACTTTTAAAGGCGCACCGCGGAGTAAGTGTTTCCGGTGCGTCTTTTTTTATCTTTAACCGACCTCCTGAAAATAGCCTAATTATTAATTTAAATAGTTCTAAAAATTAACCATACGATAAGTTAACGGGCTGTAAATTAGGTTTTTAATGATAAAATTGTAAATTGCTTAACGCGCCTCCCGGCTGAGAATTTCTACCTAAGATAGATTTTCCATCGTTATGAAAAATTTTACAATTTTTACAGCCTATGTCCTTGTGATATTTGCAGGATTATGGCATCATGAAATGTGGCGGGACGAACTCCAGGCCTGGAACCTGGTCCTGCACACAGTGAATCTGATTGACGTTTTCAGCAATACCCGATACGAGGGGCATCCCGTTCTGTGGTTCTACGTCATCTGGCCATTGGCACAGCTAACTTCCTCTCCTGTGGCCATTCAAGGCATTAATCTCATCATGGCGGCGGTTACGGCCTACCTTATTGTGTTTAAGAGCCCCTTCCGCGATTTTGAAAAAATCCTCATACTTTCCGGATATTATTTCCTGTACGAGTATTCGGTGATCAGCCGAAACTATATGATTGGTGTGATGCTTCTGCTGCTCATTGCATCGCTGTGGCATAAGAAAGATGCAGCCCTCGTGTTATCGGGCGTCCTGATTCTGCTGCTGTTTCAGACCAATGCTTTCATGGCTGCCATTGCCGCTGCCATATCACTGGTACTCTTGCTGCGGTTAAGCCGGCAAGGCAAACTGGAAACTTCCCAAAGTAAAGCATTCATGTGCATCATTACTGCCGGGGCGGCGTTGTTTGTTTTTACCACCCGTACACCGCACGACAGCTCGTACGCCAGCACATGGCACGTCACTTTTGATCCCGGGCGCTGTTCTGCGGTTCTGGGCAATGTGTTCAAAGGGCTTTTTCCGCTTTCCGACTTCACCAGGAATTTCTGGGAAGGGTATCACCTCATTCAAAATAATCATTTTCATGCGATAGCGGGCATTTTGTTGTGCGCTATTGTTTATTTCCTGTTCAGAAAATCCGTTTACTCATCGGTTTTCATTGTTGCAGCATTCGGGTTTATCATGGGGCTGATGTACCTCAAAATCATCGGACAACCCAGGCACTACGGACATTTTTCGATGGCTCTTCTTTTTGCTTACTGGATTGGTTACGATCAGGTTCCGGTCTATGCAAAACGTTTTTTGTGGGTTATTTTCAGCGTGCAGATGGTCCAGGGGGTCTTTGCCTACACCGTTGATCTGCAGTATCCTTTTTCGAACGGGAAAGAAGTTGCCGAATATATCAATCAGCGTTACGATCCAAAAGTACAGGTGGCCGGAGCTTACAACAACCTGTCCACAACCGTTGCCGGATACCTAGGCAGAGACATATACCTGCTGAACGACAAGCGCTTCTCGAATTACGTAATATGGAAGCAAAAATTCTGGAATCCCGATCTTTTCTTCATAAGTGACAGCGTATTGCTAAAACGCTTTCTTACAATGGTCAATACTAAAAAGAGCAATCTGCTGCTCATGGAGAAAGGTGCCGGGCAGTCGTTGCTGACCAAAATGAAAGAAGGGCAAAGTTTTATACTGTTGCAGAACCGGATGTTTTACAGAGTAACGTGCCTGAAAATTTTCAGAGGTGCCATCGTGTCTGACGAAGATTACTTATTAGTCACAGTAACACCACCCTAATGACTTTCTCCCTACCTTTGCGCCATGAAATTGAAAAATGACCTTATACTTCGGGCGGCGCGGGGTGAACAAACTGAACGCACGCCCGTATGGATGATGCGCCAGGCGGGACGGATCCTGGCGGAATACAGAGCTGTACGGGAAAAAGCCGGTAGTTTTATAAAACTGGCCACCACCCCTGAACTGGCTGCGGAAGTGACGGTTCAGCCGGTGGATTTATTAGGAGTTGATGCTGCCATCATTTTTTCGGACATACTGGTGGTACCCGAAGGAATGGGGCTTCCTTATGAAATGATTGAACAGCGGGGTCCTGTTTTTCCTCAAACCGTCCATACTCTTGGCGATCTTGAAAAACTGCGCATTGCTGACCCAGAAGAGCATTTGGGTTATGTGCTGGAAGCAATCCGGATCACAAAAAAGGCGCTTGATCACCGGGTTCCTCTGATCGGGTTTGCCGGTGCTCCGTTCACAATTTTTTGCTATATGACCGAGGGAAAAGGTTCTAAAACTTTTTCGGTTGCCAAGAAACACTTGTATACCGATCCCCTGTTTTCGCATGCATTACTTCAGAAAATTACCGATAGTACCATTGCTTACCTCAAAGCACAGATAGCAGCCGGGGCGGATCTGGTACAGCTGTTTGATTCCTGGGCGGGCATTCTTTCTCCTGAGCAATACCGTGAGTTTTCGCTTCCGTATATCAAACAGATCTGTGATTCTATTACCGAGGTGCCTGTCACGGTTTTTGCCAAAGGTGCCTTTTTTGCAAGAGAGGAAATAGGCCAGCTGAGCTGTTCGGTGGTTGGGCTGGACTGGAATATGGATATTTCGGAATCAAAAAAGCTAATTCCAGACAAAACGCTTCAGGGAAATCTGGACCCCTGTGTACTGTATGCTTCCTATGACCAGATCAGAACGGAGGTAAGGAAAATGATCGCGCAGTTCGGAACTCATCCCTACATTGCTAATCTGGGACATGGGGTATATCCGGACACAGACCCCGACAAGGTAAGGTGTTTTATAGAAACGGTGAAGGAGTATTCGGAAAAATAGGCGCTTTGTTATCCGGACTGCTAAAATCATAAAAACCTGCCCATGCAAAAGAATAAGTGTGTCTTCCTCGACCGGGACGGAGTCTTAAATGAAGACCTGGGGGATTATTTGTACAAGCTGGATCAACTCGTCATACCGTCCGGTGTACCCGAGGCACTAAGGATGTTGAAAAATGAGGGCTTTCTGCTCATTGTAATTACCAATCAGGCCGGAATAGCAAAAGGGCTTTACGGACCTGCAGAAGTATATGCCATTCATGAATATATGCAGCGGGTTTCGGGAAATGCGCTGGATGATATTTACTTTTCACCTCACCATCCTCTGTTTTCCGGGATGTCTCTTTCCAGAAAACCGGACTCGCTCCTGATTGAAAAAGCCATTGCAAAATATAATATTGACCCGGCTCAGTCCTGGATGATAGGAGACAGGGATCGGGATATGCAGGCAGGCAAAAAAATGGGGCTCAGCACCATACACATTCTCTCCGGTGCGGAAAGGCTTGCCGGAGACTATGCAGCAGAAAATTTATGGAGTGCAGTAAGTATTATTCTTCGGCAAAAAAATTAAGCTCTCTCGGTGTTCGCCGTGGCTGCTTTTTGTACCTTACCGTAAGCAGGACAGGCGTGCTTTGTGCAGGAAGAAAAAGCAAGTGCTCCGCAAATCACAAATAGTAAACCAAGTCTTTTCATTTTTCTTGTTTGTTAGATTTTTATACCGTTGTCACTTTCCCCGGCGGCAGTGGTAACCGCAAAGTTATAAAAAAGAATTCTTTGAATGATATCCCTTAGTATACCTAATAACGATCTCATTCAAAGAACTTTATATAAACGCTTAAATTTTTGTTTCAACCAATTCCTCTTCAAGGGCCTCGCCGGAAGTTTCGGCCGTATTTTTTACCACAGGGGCCACAAAGGAATCATCTTTAAATCCCAGAATACGCAGCATCGACTCGCTGTTCTGCTCATCTGCAAACACCCTTGTGTAAATTCTGCCCTCCTCATCCTTGTCAACCAGTACATGTTTGGGGGCCGGTATCAGGCAGTGTTGTATACCTCCGTACCCGCCCAGTGATTCCTGATAAGCTCCGGTATGGAAAAAACCGATATACTGCGGCTGGTCATCCTCAAAAATGGGCATATATAAATCAGCGCTGTGCATCTCACTGTTGTAGAAATCCTGCGAATCGCAGGTTAATCCCCCCAGGTTGACTTTTTGATACGGGCTGTCCCAGTTATTGATCGGCAGCATGATATACTTCTGGTTCATTCCCCAGGAGTCGGGAAGCTGGGTGATAAATGACCCGTTGATCATATACCATAGCTCTTTGTCGTTCTGAAGTTTTTTATCGATCACTTCGTAGATTACCGCTCCGCTTTCACCCACTGTATAACTCCCGAACTCCGTAAAAAGATGAGGTACCGGGACGTTATTCTTATTGCAGATCCACTGGATATTTTCAACGATTTCGTCTATCATCTGCTGATAGTCGTAGTTGGACTGCAGGGAAGTTTGTATCGGGAGCCCGCCACCTATATCAATAGAATCCAGGTCGGGGCAGATCTTCTTCATCTCACAATACTTGAACATGAAACGGGTAAGTTCACTCCAGTAATAAGCACTGTCTTTGATGCCCGTGTTGATGAAGAAGTGAAGCATTTTCAGCTTAAACTTCGGATTGGGAGCTATTTTATCCTTGTAAAGTTCCTGAACATCGTTGTACCGGATTCCCAGTCTGGAGGTATAAAAAGCAAAATTAGGCTCTTCGTCCGTAGCGATCCTGATGCCCAGATTTACGGAGTCCGCTGTCACCAGTTTCTCATAAGCCTCAATCTCTTTCAGGTTATCAAGAATGGGAATACAGTTGAAACCTTCATTGATGAGCTCACTCAGATACTGCGTGTAAAGGGGTCTTTTAAACCCGTTGGCAAGTACGAAGGTGTTCTTGCTCACTTTCCCGCGGCGGTACAGCTCCCGGATGATGGGGATATCAAAGGATGACGACGTTTCAAGGTGTATGTTATGCTTAAGAGCCTCTTCCAGCACAAAACTGAAATGGGAAGACTTGGTGCAATAGCAGTAGGTATAACTTCCTTTATAATTATGTCTTTTAAAAGCATTTCTAAAAAACATATTTGCATTCTCGATATGCTCTCCAATCTTTGGAAGATAGTTCAGTTTCAAAGGCGTACCATGTTCCTTGATGATATCCATCAGGGGTACATTGTTGAACAGCAACTGGTGATTATCAACGTTAAACTCCATGGTGGGAAACTCGAACGTCTGCTGAATCAGGTCAATGTAGCTTTTCATTTATGATTGTTTCGCGGTAGCTGTTTGTAAATTGTGATTAAAAATAACGGTTATCCTTCTCCTTTGTTGTTTCATAGCCAACATAACCCCGTTTTCAGAAAATTACTACCTAAAAACCAAAGTATCGTTTTCTAAAAAAGATCGGAAATTTGATCAGAAATTGTGTCTTTTCCAAACATCGGTATTTTATAAATCATTCCATCGCCAGAGAATTTTATCCTGGATTTTTGCCGGTTCACACGGCAAATCTTATGCTTAGTATTTTTTTGATTGTCCATGGACAAAAAGATGCCTTATATTTAGAGTCTGATAAAAGGATATTGGTTACCAATGGTAACATATTGACCTGTTACAGCATAAATATATCCTGGTAAAGTACAATTAAAAAATAGTAATCATTGTGTTATACCTGCATGCTATTCCTTATCTTGGACAGGTTTTGGGGATCAGACCGAAAACACCATCTTACTTTAATTTTATGCATTTCAGGATGTTATGAAATCATTAATTTATTCTCCTAAAAAATGGTAAGAAAAAATTATTGAAAATGATGATGAAAACTCTGAACAATTTTAAAGTTTTCTTGGTTTTTGTCGTAGAAAAACATAAGATTTGCTTTGTGAGAGAGAGAATCATCAAATCGGCCCTGTCGCTTTTCTGGCGATACGGCATTAAAAGTGTGACAATGGACGATATTGCCCATGATCTGGGGATATCTAAAAGGACTATTTACCAGCATTTCCCTGATAAGGAAGCTATTCTTGTCCTGGTAATTGAGCAGGAGCTGACTTCTCAAAAATGTGAAATGGAGAAACTTGGCGAAGCAGCGCCCAACCCCATAGACGAAATGCTGCGGGCCTCGGAACAGATACGTATATGTATGGTGAACATCAATCCTGTATTTTTATATGATTTGAAAAAGTATTACCCCAAAGCCTGGAATCTTTTTGCCGTATATAAGAATGATTTCATCCTGCGCGGAATCCGTGAAAACCTCCTCAGGGGAAAACACACCGGTTTGTACAGAGATGATATTGATGTGAATATACTCTCTATTTTACGCATTGAACAGATCGAGTTGGCCTTCGATCCTACAATATTTCCTCCGGATAAATTCAACATGACGGATTTGCAACTGGAATTCGTACAGCATTTTCTCAGGGGGGTTTTAAGCGAAAAAGGCCATCAGTACTATAACACCATTCAAAATAAATCAGTAATTGAATCTAACATTCCATGAAAAATGATCGAATGATTCGCAGTTGCCTCTTGGCAATTGTGTTACTTGTATCCATACATTCTACTTATGCACAGGACGGAGGGTACACAGTAAAAGAAGCCGTTGACTACGCGATCAAGCACAATCTGAATGTCAAAAACTCGCAGCTTGACGCATTGTCCGCAGAAGCAAAAATCGGGGAAGTTCGTGCAGCAGGCCTTCCGCAGGTTACCGCTAATGCCAGCATTACCGATAACCTGATCATTCAAAGGTTCTTCCTTCCGGCTAATTTTGCAGATCCCACCGCACCGGCAGATGCTCCTCCTGTGGCGCTTAAATTTGGGGTGAAATATCAGGGTAGTGCATCGGCTACCTGGAACCAGCTCCTGTTCAACGGTACCTATCTGGTAGGTCTCAAGGCTGCGGCCACCTATCGGGAACTGGCGCAGAAAAACGTGCAGCAATCGAAAATAACTGTCGCAGAGGCGGTTACCAAAGCCTATTATTCGGCACAGGTTGCAGAGGAAAGGGCCAAAGTACTGGACCTTAACATTACCCGGGTGGATTCGCTTATGCTCGAAACCAAAGCCATGAACCAGAGCGGATTTGTGGAACTGCTGGACGTAAACCGTCTCGAGGTGCAGATCAACAATCTGCGAACGGAACGCCAGCGCGTACAAAATCTGATAGAGTTGAGCTATGCCCTTTTGAAATATCAAATGGGAATGCCGCTGGATGAGCCTCTGCAGCTCAAGGACAAAATTGAGGATGTTGATGTGGAGTCAATTAAAACGGAAGTAGCACAGCCCCAGGTAAACTATACCAGCAGGATCGAATACTCGGTGCTGGCAACCCAGGGGAAACTGGCAGACCTGGATCTGAGAAGTATCCGCAGCGGTTATCTTCCCGTGGTATCGGCATCGGTTGGCTACGGACACAATAACGGGCGCGACAGCTTTGGCGATCTTTTCGGTTCCAAGTGGTTCAATAACTCAGTATTGAGTCTTAATCTGATGATACCTATTTTTGATGGTTTCAGCAAGAGATACCAGATTTCCCAGAAAAAAATTGCCCTGGATAAAGTGAAAGTGGGGCAGACATTACTAGAGCAGTCCATCGATTTTGAAGCAAAACAAGCCGCCATCAACATCAAAAATGCAGTGGCAACGCTTGAAACCCAGCAACGCAACCTGGATCTTGCCAAAGAGGTGGCGCGGGTGTCCAAAATCAAATACAAGGAAGGCGTCGGTTCCAACATAGAGGTAATCAATGCGGAGTCGTCCCTGAAAGAGTCACAAACCAACTATTTCGCGGCTTTGTACGATCTGGTTATAGCCAAAGTGGACCTGACAAAGGCTAAAGGCGAGCTTTATTCAGACACTCAGAACTGATTTTATAAAATTAACACCGAAACAAATTTTGAAACTGCTACTTATCAATCTCATGAAAAGACATATTCTAATACTGATGGCCGTAGCCTCTTTTCTTGCCTCCTGCTCAGGAGAGAAAAAGGATGGCCTGGCCGGAAAAAAAGAAGAGTTAGCCAAGCTTAAAACCGAACAGGGCGAAACCGAAAAGAAAATTAAAGCGCTGGAAATTGAAATTGCCAAACTGGATCCTAAAAAAGCAGGAGAAGCGAAGGTGAAACCTGTCACTGTGGCGCCGTTGGTCGCCGAAACCTTCCGCCATTATGTGGAGCTTCAGGGTACTGTGGATGCCAAAAACAGTGCGATGATCACCCCGAAAACGGGCGGTGCCGTTACGGCCATGTATGTAAAATTGGGTGATTATGTGAGTGCGGGAGGTGTAATCGGGAAGATCGACGACACGATTCTACGCGAGTCTATTGAGGAGCTGAAGACGCAACTCTCATTGATGAACACGCTTTACGACAAGCAAAAAAATCTCTGGGATCAGAAAATAGGAACCGAACTTCAATTCCTTCAGGCAAAAAACAATAAGGAATCACTTGAAAGGAAACTTACTACGCTTAACGCACAGCTGGCGCAATCGAAGATCATTTCTCCAATGGCGGGTGTGGTGGATCAGGTTAACGTGAAAGTAGGAGAACTGGCCTCTCCCGGCGTAGGGGTGGTTCGCATTGTGAACCTTAACGACCTCAAAGTAGTGGCCAAGGTATCGGATACCTACTCTGCCAGTGTAAAAAAAGGAGATGAGGTAATTATCAAGTTTCCTGACCTTAAGAAGGAATTTAAAGCACGGGTAACGTTTGTCGGTACTACGGTAGACCCTCTTTCCCGGACTTTCATTATTGAAGCCAGCCTGCCTTCATCAAAGGATATCAAACCAAATATGATGGCACAGGTGCAGATCAATGATGTTACCAGCAAAAATGCGTTAGTTATTGATCAGAATTACGTTCAGAGCACCGAAAAAGGCACAGTTGTGTATGTTGCCCAGACAGAAGGAAATAAAAAGGTGGCAAAGGCCAAGGAAGTAAAAACCGGCCTGAGCTATGACGGGAAAATAGAGATACTGGAAGGACTGGCTGCCGGAGATCAGATCATCACACTGGGTTACCAGGACGTTTCCGACGGACAACCCATATCGTATTAGGAAGGATTTGGAAATATAAGCTCGGGTATCACGGATGGATACCTCTGCTACTTTTTCCAACGCCCCGTAAAACTTTTAACTTTCATACCTATGAAATTTGACGAATATAAAACCCTTGGCTTTACCAACTGGTGCGTAGAAAACCGGACAACGGTGTACATCTTTACGTTCATCATTACCCTGGCCGGGTTCCTTGTCTATACCAATCTGCCGAAGGAACAATTTCCTGATATAAAGATACCTCAGATATACATCAATACCGTTTACTTTGGTACGGCTCCGGCTGATATTGAGAACACCATTAACAAACCGATAGAGAAACAGCTGAAGTCGCTGAACGGGGTTAAGAAAATCAAATCCAATGCCTTACAGGATGTATCGGTAATCCTCGTGGAATTTACCCCGGATGTCGCCGTTGAAGTTGCGCTTCAGCGCGTACGGGATGCTGTGGATAAAGCAAAAACGGATTTGCCACAAAATCTGGACTCTGGGCCCACCGCTCAGGATGTTAACTTCTCGGAATTTCCGATCATGAACGTCAACATCGCGGGGAATTATTCTCTTAAACAATTGAAACAATATGCAGAGGATCTGCAGGACGGAATTGAGGCATTGCCCGAAATTACACGGGTAGACATCCTGGGTGCGCTGAACAGGGAAATCCAGATCAACGTGGATCTTCCGCGTATGCAATCTACGGGCCTTACTTTTTATGACGTACAAACGGCCGTTCAGGGAGAGAACATCAACATTTCGGGAGGTGAACTGAATGTGGATGGCGTTCGCCGGACCTTGCGTGTAAAAGGGGAGTATACCAATGTTGCGGATATGTCCAATATCCGGATCAGAACCGGTACGGGGGCAACCGTGCGCCTGGGAGATGTGGCCGACGTAGTGGACAACTTTGAAGAGCAGCAGGATTTTGCACGCCTGACGGGCAAGCCTGTTATTACCCTCAACGTGATCAAACGTTCTGGAGAAAACCTGGTGGATGCCTCTGATAAAATTGAGAATCTGATTGCAGAATATAAGGAAAACCGTTTTCCCTCAGGGCTGGATATTAAGATTACGGCGGATCAGTCCATCCAGACCCGCGCCGACCTCCATGACCTGATCAACACCGTTGTACTGGGTTTTATCTTCGTGGTAATGGTCCTTATGTTTTTCATGGGTGTACGTGATGCCATATTTGTCGGGCTGTCCGTACCACTGTCTGCTTTGGTGGCCTTTGTGATGATGCCACTCATCGGACCGATCGTCGGTACTGAATTTACCCTGAACACCATTGTTCTTTTTGCATTTTTGCTGGGGATCGGCCTTGTAGTGGATGACGCCATTGTGGTAATTGAAAACACCCACCGGCTTTTTAATCAGCACCGCGACTGGACCATCCAGCAGGCTGTGAAAGCAGCGGCAGGGGAGGTGTTTATACCGGTACTTTCCGGAACGCTCACCACCATTGCTCCGTTTTTCCCATTGCTTTTCTGGACAGGTATAGTCGGGGAATTCATGAAATTTATGCCGCTGACGCTCATCATTACGCTGGGTGCATCGCTCTTTGTTGCTTATGTGATGAACCCGGTATTTGCCGTATCATTCATGGGACGGCATGAAGACGAAAAGGAAGCGCATGATACCAGTTTTAAGGCTATTCGCAGGCCGATGATCATTCTGGCAGTGGCAGCAGCATTGGGATACTTAATTGACCGAGGTGTTGGGAATTTCTTTATTTTCCTCATCATTTTGTATGCCTTCAATCATTATATCCTTACCCCCCGAATTCTGGTACCGTTCCAGGATAAGCTTTTACCGGAGCTGAAAATAAATTATCGTAAACTAATCAGCTGGCTGCTCGTAGGCTGGCGCCCGGTTGTGCTGGTACTGTCCATGCTGGTTCTGTTTGTTTTCTCGCTTGTGCTGACCGGCATTGTGCAGCCAAAAGTACTTTTCTTCCCAAGTGGTGAGCCGGATTATGTGTATGTATACACCAAAATGCCGATTGGAACGGATGCCAATGTGACCGACTCGGTTACCAAAGTAATAGAGAAAAGAGTATTTGATGTCCTGGAAAAAGAAAAAGCCATGGACATGGTGAACTCCGTGATTGCCAATGTGGGTAAAAATGCGGGTGATCCCTATGCGCCAGATCGTTCAGCTACCCCTCACAAATCCAAAGTTACTGTTGCGTTTGTATATGGTACCGAAAGGGGCGGGCGTTCGTCCCAGGCCATACTGGCCAAAATAAGGGAAGCGGTTTCGGGCATTCCCGGCGCCGAAATTTCCGTGGAACGCGAAGCTGTGGGGCCTCCTACCGGAAAACCAATTTCTATTGAAATTTCGGGAGATGATTTTACGATACTTCAGAAACTGGAAAAGACAGTACTTAAAAAAGTCCAGGATTCGGGTATTGAAGGGATAGACCAGCTCCGTTCGGACTTGGTAACCAACAAACCTGAAATAGTAATAGATATCGACCGTGAAAAAGCACAGCGTGAAGGGATCAGTTCGCAACAGATAGCTATGGCTGTAAGGACCGGGCTTTTTGGTTTTGAAGTTTCCAAGTTCCGCGACGATAAAGACGAGTACCCGATCATGGTCCGTCTGAAAAAGGACGACCGCGAGCAAATTGAAAAACTGTTGAGCCTGAATGTGGTGTACCGGGATATGAATATGAACGGAGCCCTGCGGCAGGTACCGATTACCTCCGTTGCAAACATCCGCTATTCAACTACTTTCAGCCAGATCAATCGCCAGGACCAGAGGAGGATCGTAACCCTGGGGTCGGATGTATTACCAGGTTACAATGCCAATGAAATTGTAGCCCAGATCCAGACACTGGTTGAAGATATGGACGTACCCAACGGATATACTATCAAAATGGGTGGAGAGCAGGAAGAGCAGCAAGCTTCCATGATGTTCCTCGTAGGCGCATTAGGAGCAGCCATCCTGATGATCTACCTGATCCTTGCGACGCAGTTTAACTCTGTTGTGAAGCCGATGATTATTTTCTTTACCATCCTGTTATCCATTATCGGGGTATTGTTAGGCTTCATCATTTTCAACCGCGACTTCTCGATCATCATGTCTGGTGTGGGTATCATCGCCCTGGCCGGTATCGTTGTGAAAAACGGTATCCTTCTCATTGAGTTTATCGAGGAATTACGTGAGCGGGGATATCCCATGCGGGAGGCCATTATTGAAGGTGGGACCATCAGGCTAACACCCGTGCTGTTGACAGCCTCCGCAGCCATCTTAGGCCTGGTACCGCTTGCACTGGGTATCACAGTAGATTTCGTCGGACTCTTTCAGGATCTGTCGCCGCACCTCATCGTTGGCGGCCCAAGCGCAGTTTTCTGGAACATATTGGCCTGGACGATTATTTACGGGCTAAGCTTCTCCACCATACTGACATTGGTGATTGTACCATGCCTTTATTACATCAATGAAAAAGTACGGGATAAGTGGTTTAGAAAGAGTAAAGAAGTGGTAAATCCCAACTGGCAAAACGAGACAATCTGATTTCGTTTGCATCGTTAGCCACGATGCCCATTTCTGTTCAAAGATTTTTGTTTCAGAAATGGGCATTTTTGCAAAAGATTCTTACATTTGCAACCCGAAAGCATTCGGGATGTAGCGCAGTTGGGGACGCCCAGTCCGGTAGTGCACTGGAATGGGGTGAATTCAAGTTAGCTAAACAAATACGGGATGTAGCGCAGCTCGGTAGCGTACTTGCATGGGGTGCAAGAGGTCGCAGGTTCAAATCCTGTCATCCCGACAAAAGCCTGGTCAGAAATGATCGGGCTTTTTAGTTTAAAATATCCAGGTGATTGAAGGGGTGGGCGCCCCCGTTCCAATCCTGGCATCCGTCAGCAACTGCGAAATCGCCGCGAGCAACTGTGAAACGAAAACGAGTGCTTTAGGTGGACTGAGGTATTTAGGAGGATTTTCATTGGGCTGGGGCTTTAGTAAGTACGTGGTGGTTGGTTACGCCTGGGGAGATGGGTGTTCAAATTTTTCTTCCAGGGAGGAAATGTGCTCTTGTTTACTACTGGCAATTGTTTTTTATTTAATTCTGCTATTTTTACATAACCAAATGTAACTCGGATCATGAACCTACCGGGAATTAAAACAGAATATACAGCCAAAGGCCAGGTAAAACGTGTAGTGATCAATGGCTCCACGAAGTCGGAACTCGTAGAGGATCTGCTTGACATCATTGCCTACGAGGAAGCCAAGCAGGCTGATACCGGCGAACGACATAGCTGGGATGATGTGAAGGAAGAAATGGAGAAAAAGCACAAAACTGCCAAATGAGGTATAAGGTAATCGTTACCTCAAAAGTTCTGAAGTACATAAAAAAGCTGTCGGCACGTGATTACAAAATTGTTGCCAATGCACTCGAAGGACTGGCGGCTGATCCCTACGCAGGCGATGTCAAAAAAATGAAAGCCTACGACCACACATTTCGAAAGCGAGCCGGCAATTATCGGATTATTTATGAGATAAATGGCGATATACTATTAGTAGATGTGCTGGACATCGGTGACCGGAAGAACATATATGAATAGAAAGGCATTATCATCCCAGCCCTTTTACGAGACAGGTCCCGTTCAAAAATCCTCCTTTTTTGTGCAATCCAAAGCGCGCCGCACAGGCAGCATAGCGTCAGCAGCCAGGTTATAGTAGATTCTGTGTCTTAATACGTTGGTCGAAGAATAATGTAACAGGGTCATTTCAAGTCGTACTTTCGCTTTATTCGAATCGTAAACCTATATTAGCAGCTACATATCCAATCTACTACTTTACGAAATATTCGCGTGATCAAGTTAATCCTCCAAACCCCGAAGCAAACACTCAACAAGGCTTTCCTGAAACAGCGGCCACTTCGAAAGGAGATTGACCTCTTTAAGGAGAACTGGATCAAGTTGTTGGGGAAGGTGGATGAAATAGAACGTGAGGAGAACCAGAAGAACAACATCCGTGATTTTTGGGGCGACGAGCATGACCCAGCGTTTGAGGACGCTCATTGAAAGGAACCTTTAGGGCCGTGAAGTCATCATTAGTTTTGACAGCTCATCGGGCAGGTTCTTTCAAAAAGCCTGCAGGATGTCCCAATATACCCGCATCATTTCAGAATGAAAACTCTGCCCTCGCCTGAGGCCTGTTGAAGTTTTCCTGATTTTCCAAGCCTGCCAGAGTCACCCAAAATGGTCTACTTCATTGGAAGTTTTCGATCCCCGTAATGAACAAATGGAGCATTGGACGTCAGGAGTGTGCACTGCCTGGCTGGAAGAGAAACAAGACTGATGGATCGCTTGCTATTCTGTCCTGCAGGTGGTGAAATAAAAATACAGATCACCGTTCGTCTTTGTGAGTGCTTGTCGGTACCGAAAGGACAGTGATGTCGAGGTGCATGTCTAAATATTTTTTAAAATTTTTATAAAAAATAGGATTAAAATACCTCATTTCAGCCATTAGTATATAGAGGGGTGTTCTTTCGCGACGATGGCGGGGAAGATGCTTTACAGGATCAAGTATTTGATTGACGTTGTCTAATTAACGGTGGCTAGTGGCTTCACAAATGTTGGATATTGAACTTTGGAATGAATTTCGCGGCGGGTGCCAGGAAGCTTTTCAGCGGCTCTATCAGCTTTATGCGCGTGACCTGCTGAATTATGGATACAAGGTAACCGGTAATACTCAGCTCATCGAGGATAGTATTCATGACCTCTTCATAGAATTGTGGCAGCAGCGTAATAACCTGGGTGAAACCGATTCAATTAAATTCTATCTGTTTCGTTCGCTGCGTAATAGAATAAACCACAGTCAGCGCAAAGACCTTTTTTACAATACCACCGACCTTAACAACGCCTGGGGGAGCCCCGATGATTTTTTGATCGAAAGCCATCTGATCGAAGCAGAAGAGAAGGAAATACTCCTGCAACAGCTTCGCAGCAGTTACGGGCTGCTAAGCCCAAGACAGCAGCAAGCGCTCAATCTGAGGTTTTATATGCATTTCAGTAATGAGGAGATTGCGCGGATCATGGGTATTAATTACCAGTCTGCCTGCAAGTTTATCTATTCAGGATTGAAATCCCTGCGTGAGGCAGTAAGAATATTAAGCATCCTGCTCGTGTTCGGGGAAATCTGATCTGGCAGCCGTTTTTTTATTTGATCAGGGAAAAATCACTTTACAGGTACCGGATGATTTTAACTTTTGCCATACTGTACGGCGTCAGCATCCAGCTGACAATATGATAGGAAAGAGCAACTGCAGGATTCAAGCCCCGGCGGTTTGTCAGATAAAATTTTAAGAGCTATGAACTATTATCAATTTAGGGCGGAAGATTTTGCCGCGGACGACTACTTTAAACAGTGGGTATGTTCGCCTGATGCGGAGTCGGAGGCATTCTGGCAGGAGTTTTTGAAAGACTATCCTGAAAAGTACTACCAGCTGAATGAAGGGAAAATACTGGTGCAGGCACTTCATCATATCAACAAGATAAAAGCGGATGAACCACAGGTAGCCCGGGTATGGTCCCGGATAGAGGATACCGTTGCTTTGAAGAATAAAAGCGGGTTTAGAGGCTGGGTAAAAAGGTATTATGTATGGCAGGTAGCCGCCTCGGTGTTGTTAGTCCTGGGCGCGGCTGGGTTATGGCATACAAGGCAGGCCAATACTCAGCAGATTGCCGGTACAAAGCCTGCATCCGGACAGTGGGAGGAAGCTGCCAATGATACCGACCAGCCCATGGGGGTACTCCTTGCGGACGGCAGCAAAGTGCTGCTTGAGAAAAATAGCCGCCTGAGGTATACAAGAGAATTTGATGGCGGCCAGCGGGAAGTATATCTACACGGCGCGGCGTTTTTTGAAGTACGTAAAAATCCTGAAAAACCTTTTTTGGTATATGCCAATGGATTGATTACAAAGGTTCTGGGTACCAGTTTCCGTGTTCAGGCACATGATGGTGATCCCAATGTTACCGTGGCTGTCAGTACAGGAAGGGTGTCGGTATATTCGGGAAATACTGCAAGGGCGCAGGATCCGGAAGTGCACGGGATTATATTGACACCTAACCAGAAAGCTATTTTTCAGCGTGACATCAGAACACTCAGCAAAACGCTGGTAGAAAAACCTACTATACTTGTTGAAAAGAACCATTTGCCTTCCTTTAGTTTTGAAGATGTACCGGCTGCAGATGTTTTCCAGACCTTGGAAAAAGTATATGGTATTGATGTGGTTTTTGACGAGGAGCTTATGAAAAATTGTACACTTACGGTCAACCTGAGTAAAGAAGATCTGTTCCAGAAGCTGGAGGTGATCTGTAAAGTGCTGGAAGTGAGTTATAAGCTGATCGACGCACAGGTAATTATTTACAGTAAGGGCTGTTGATATCCGTCTATTATTTGTTCCTGCAAGAGTACCAAATGGCCATTATCTGAGTACATATCAGATAAGTGCTAAATCCGTTTATCCTGAATATCTGCACATTCTAAACCCAGGCGGCCTATGTAAAACCCAGAAATTTACTTCACAAAAAAAAGCACCAGTAGTGTTGAGACCACCCTGGCGCTTGGTTTCCTCCAGTCATGTACCGTTCAATGCACAGCGTCAGTTTCCTGACGTGATAGGAGGTGTTTTTGCTCAAAAATTCACAAAAACATTTGAATCTAATGAAAAGACAGCTAATTATAAACCCATTTTTATTTCACCTCATGAAAATCTCACTTCTCCAGGCCTTTTTGGCAGTGATTTTTACAGGTGCTTCGCTTGCCCGTAATGTCTCTGCCCAGGAGTTACTGAACAGAAAGGTTAGTTTGAGGGTTGAAACTCAGGAGATTCGTAAAGTGCTGAATAAAATAGAAAAGCAGGCCGACATCCGGTTTGCTTATCGTCCGCGTGTATTGCCCTCCGATCATAAAATTTCGCTGACTGCCACCAACGTTTCGTTATCCGAAATACTTGAAATGATAACAAAGCCGCTCAGGCTCAAGTATGAAGTAGTTGGGCAGCAGATCATACTGAGTCCTGAGCCAAGCTCTGCTCTCCCTACCGGTACTCCTGGGCGCAGAACGGTGGAAGGAATCTCCAGCGAACAGACCGTTTCGGGGAAAGTCTCAGATGAAAAAGGAGAGGGATTACCTGGGGTAAGTATTGTTGTAAAAGGTACGCAGCAGGGAACGATTACCGATGCTCAGGGACAATATTCACTGAGTTTTCAGGAAAAGAATCCGGTACTGATTTTTTCATTTGTTGGTTATGTCCCGCAGGAAGTTTCGGTTGGTAACCTGGCGAACATTGACATTATCCTGAAAACAGATACTAAGGCACTGGAAGAAGTAGTGGTGGTAGGATATGGAACGCAATCCAGGAGAAATGTGACGGGCTCGGTTTCAAAAGTGGATATGAAACAAACCCAAAACCTGCCCAACACCAATGTTACGCAGTCGCTCCGCGGACGGGTGGCTGGTGTACAGTTTACAGATAACGGGCGCCCCGGGCAGAACGGCACGATCCTGATCCGCGGCCCGCGTTCGTTGAACGGAGGAAATAATCCGCTGATCGTGGTGGACGGGATATTTTTTAACGGTAGCCTGGCAGATCTTAATCCAAATGATATTGAGTCAATGGAGGTTCTGAAAGATGCCAGTTCAGCAGCGATATATGGCTCCCGTGCAGCAAACGGAGTGATCCTGATCACCTCTAAAAAAGGGACTACCGAAAAACCGACAATCCGTATCAACGCTTTTTCGGGTTTATCAGACTGGAGTTACAAACCCAAATTATTGTCGCCGGAGCGTTACCTGCAAAAAACGCTGGACAACCGTCAGCAAAGTGGCCTGACAGCCGACCCTTCCAAGATCCGGGATTATCTGACCACTTCGGAACTTGTTAATTATGATGCGGGAATTACCACAGACCCGTACGATGCGATCAGCCAGCAGGGCCGGATCAATTCTTACGACCTGAGCTTATCGGGTAAAACGAATTCCACCAATTATTTTTTATCGGCTTCCATAGCAGATGAGAAGGGGTTGATTTATAACGATAACATGAGGCGCCTGGCGGTAAGAGCCAATGTGGAGAACAAGGTTACCAAGTGGCTGTCCATTGGTTTAAATTCAACTTACATCAAAAGAGATCTTTCAGGAAAAGAGGCGGACCTGGGCGCGGCTTATGCGGCCACACCCTACGGGACCTGGTATTATCCGGATGGCGAACCTACCTGGTACGTGATTGCCGAGGACCAGATTCCTTACAATGCCATGCGGGATGCCATTTTTACAACCAACGAAGAAGTGTACAATAATTTGTTTGCGAATTTTTATGCACTTATTGATTTACCAATGCTTAAAGGTTTAAGCTACCGGTTCAACTATTCTCCTAATTACCGCTGGCAGCACAATTACAATTTTGTAAGGCAGGACAAACACGAACCTGCTATTAACAATACCAGTGCAAGTAAATTTAACCGGGAAGATTTTGACTGGGTAATGGAGAACATAGTTACCTATTCCCGTCAGTTCGGGGCCAATCACGCGCTTGATATTACCTTGCTTTATGGCAGAAACCATTCGGGGTTTGAGTCCACTACAGCCAGCTCCTCCAGGCTTTCTTCGGATGCGCTGAGCTGGAATAACCTGGGATTAGGGGAAATCCTCACGAATAGTTCCACTGCCCAGGCCGCTGATGGTGTATCTTCCATGTTTAGGCTCAACTACCGGTTTATGGATAAATACCTGTTTACGGGTACCGTTCGCAGGGATGGAAGCTCGGTTTTTGCCGCCAACAACAAATACGCTACTTTTCCCTCGGTTGCACTTGCCTGGATTGCTTCGGAAGAAAAATTCCTGAAAAATGTTTCTTTTCTCGATAATCTGAAACTTCGGTTGTCTTATGGAGCCGTGGGTAACCAGGCTATCAATCCATACCAATCACTTAGTTTGTCTGCCACCAACCGGTATGTTTATGGCGACGGCGGGCTATCTTCTCTTGGGGTATATCCGGCGAATATGGCAAACTCAAACCTGAAATGGGAAACTACCTACACAGGAAATGCGGCTATTGATTTTGATCTTTTTAAGGGACGATTGGGGGGTACATTTGAGTTTTACAATATGAACACCCGGAACTTGCTGGTACAACGGTCACTGCCGGATATGACAGGTTATAATTTCGTACTGACCAACCTGGGAGCAACCAACAATAAGGGGGTGGAGATAACGCTTAATTCCGTCAATCTCAGGAAGGGGAAATTTGAGTGGAGCAGTAACATTGTATTTTCAAGAAACAAAAACAAAATCGTCCATCTGTATCATTCGGATACCAACGGCGATGGCAGGGAAGACGATGATTTAGGAAACCGGTGGTTTATCGGACAGTCACAGAACGTAGCTTTTGATTATGTCTTTGATGGTATCTATCAGGAAGGAGATGAACTGCCGACCGGCTACAAACCGGGATTTGTGCGCCTGAAAGACCTGAACGGAGATAAAAAGATAGACGCCAGCGACCGCCGCGTGATCGGACAAACGCTGCAGCCGAAGTATCGCTGGGGCGTAACGAATACCTTCCGCTACGGAGATCTTTCAATGTCGGTTTTTGTGAACGCAATGCAGGGATGGATTTCCAACCTCAGTACGGTTGATTACAGCGTAACAGGTGGAAATTACCCGCACAGGCCGCTGAACATGATTGATGCAGGATGGTGGAATGTAGAGAACAAATCCAACACGAGGCCTTCCATGGTCTACACCAATCCCTATGGCCATGGGTATTACTACAGCCGTAATTTCATCCGCATCCAGGACGTTTCGCTTACGTATGATATGCCTAAGAACCTCATTAACAAGGCAAAATTGACCAATCTGAGACTCACCCTTAGCGCTAAAAACCTGTACAATTTTACCAAATGGATTGGTCCGGATCCAGAAAGCGGGTATACCGACAGGGGAAGCTTTTATCCTACAGCAAGGTCGGTTACGATGGGAATCAATTTAGGTTTTTAATGAATTCAAAAATATAGCCTCTTAGTTATTATGAAAATAGTTAGATATATCGTTGGCAGCTATCTGTATCTGATGCTGTTTGCAGGCTTAGCAGTATGGGCACTGACCGGCTGTGAAGACAAGTTCCTGGATGAAAAACCACTTGCATCGCTGAGCTCTGATGTGGTTTTAAAATCAAAGGCCGGATTTAAAAATTACATTACCGCCCTGCATCACGCGGCAAGGGAAGAGCAGACCCTGGAAGATAACCACGATTATTACTTCACCATGCAAAGCGGTACCGACATCGCTACCACCGGACAGGAGGATGCACGTCCGTTCAGGAGTTATGTGACTTACCTCAACCCCAATGCCAATACGGTGGTAAAATACTGGAGATGGGCCTATCAGCTGATGCTGGTCAGAGCAAATACCGTCATTGTTTATGCCAATAAACCGGAACTGAAAGGTATATGGAGCAATGAAGCCGAAAAAAATGCGATCATTGCGGAGGCCCGTTTTTTTCGGGCTTATGCACACAATACGCTCGCGAACCTGTATGGCGGCGTGCCCATTGTGGATACCATTTATACCGGCCCGAAAACAGACTTTGTAAGAAATACACGCAAGGAGGTATACGAATTTGCCAGAAAAGATCTTGAATTCGCTTCGCAGTATTTACCTGCCACCGTGGAGAAAAGCAAAGAGGGGCGTATCGTAAAAGCCGCGGCAGATCACCTGCTCACTGAAGTTTATATCAGCCTTGGCGAGTACGACAAAGCCGTAGAAAGTGCCTCCAAAGTGATTGATTCGGGGCTTTACAATCTGATGACAACGCGTTTTGGGAGTGAAAAGGATTTGCCGGGCGACGTATTTTCTGACCTTTTCAAACTCGGAAATCAAAACAGAAGTTCTGGCAACAGGGAATCCATCTATGTGTGGCAGTTTGAAGATCTTACACAGGGAGGATCGGGTAGCTCGGGAGGCAACAGCATACTGCGCGGCTGGGGGCCCTGGTATATCAACCTGCGGGATCCTGACGGGAAAGCCGGGATGATCATCGTGGATAGCCTGGGCCGCGGCGTAGGTTTGACAAGGCCGACCACCTATTTTCTGTATAATCTCTGGCAGAACAACTGGACGAACGATATCCGGAACTCAAGCTATAACATCCGCAGGACAATGTATTACACCAATCCGGCGTCCAAATATTTTGGGAAACCGGTTGAGCCAAAAACAACCAGAATTGATACGATGCAGAACGCATATCCAACGCTGAGAAAGATTGAAGGTAAAACGCCTAAGTCAGGAAACAACACTACTGGCCGGACTTTTGCGGATTTCATGGTTTATCGGCTGGCAGATACCTACCTGCTGCGAGCCGAAGCCCACACCCGGAAGGGCGACCTGCTAAAAGCTGCGGCTGACATTAATGTGGTCCGTGCCAGGGCCAACGCGAAACCTGTCACGCCTGGTGAAGTCAATATAGATTATATCCTTGATGAACGTGCACGCGAACTGATAGTCGAGGAGCCGCGCCGCCGTACGCTCATACGGATGGGTAAACTTGTGGAGAGAACCAGGAAATATAATATGCGTGAAGATACCCGCAGCAGTATCCAGGATTTCCATGAATTGTACCCTATTCCCCAAACGGCAATTGACGCTAATTTCAGTGCCAAACTTGAACAAAATCCTGGTTATTGATTTTTTACCCAAACTATTTTCGCATGAAATTTTTAAAATCCATCCAAGTACTTCAGGCTTCTTTAGTGATTGCAGCGGCAGCTTTCCTGAATCCTTCACAGGCGCAGGTTGACCTTAACAAAGCGGATTCCCGCCGCGCCGCCGCAGGTATCATTCTTGAGCAACCCGTTAATGATCCCAGAATACAAAACAGGCAGCACGAGATGGTATCGTCCATTGCGGCCTCTGCAGATGGTAAACAACTATTTCTGGTATGGTATACCGGCGGAAAAGGGGAGGGGCCTGGCAATTATGTAACGCTTGCTGTAAGTGTGGATCAGGGCAAAACCTGGAAAAACGATCAGCTTGTTATTTTCCCAAAAGAACCCACAACAAGATTTTTCGATCCCGTCCTCTGGCGTGATAAAAATGGGACGGTATGGCTGTTTTATGCCGTTTCCATGGATAACAAGCATTGGGACCTAAAAGAAGGGGTGAATGCAATACCCATTTCCTGGAGCGGTTCCAAAGTGGTTTATGAACAGCCAAAGCTAATTTCATATGGGGTCATGATGAATAAGCCGGTGTACATTCCTCAAAAGAACTTTGCACTTTTCCCGGTTTCGGTATGGCAGTTGGGTACTGATCATTCAAAAGAGCCGGGATACATCCAGGACGGAACCTTTATTCATAGCTTCGATTTTAAAAAGAAAAATGCCAGAATTAATACCTTGTCTGCCCATGGATCGGTGCCAGTTCTGCCCGATAGTATGCGTACATTTGACGAACATCAGGTGGTGCAGACAGGAAATGACGGCAATCTGCTGTGCCTGGTCAGGACAAAAAAAAGGATCTATTTTTCAAAAAGTGCTGACTACGGTAAAAGCTGGTCTAAGCTTGAGCTTTTCAAAGCAACTGGTCCAACTACCTCGAGCCGGTTTTACATCGGGAAACTTCGGTCGGGAAATCTGCTGCTGATACTTAATAATAGTACCTCCAGAAACAATATGACCGCCTTTATATCAAAGGACGGTGGCAAAACCTGGCCTGAAAAGCTACTGCTCGACAGCCGTGATAAGGTCTCCTATCCTGATGCTGACCAAACCGAAGATGGTGTGATTCATGTAACTTTTGACAGGGACAGGTCTGGTGCGAAGGATATTTTGTATTGCAATTTCACCGAACAGGATGTGGCGGCAGGTAATACCAGCGGAGTTTTTATTACACGGGTAAATCCATAATGATGAGCAACTACCTGTTATGCTGTGATTGGGGAACAACCTCTTTCAGGCTGCGACTCACCGACATGACCAACCGGGAGATTATCGGGGAAATCACAGCCGGGCAGGGCATTGCAGCTACATCCTTGGAATGGAGCCTGGTTTCGGCCGGAGGATCTGTAACGCGTGAAAATTTTTACAGAAAAGAGTTATCGCGCCAGATCACAAATTTGTCGGTCAACCTCGCTTTGGATCTGGACGGTATCCCCATTGCCATGTCGGGAATGGGGTCCTCTTCTCTCGGGATGGTGGAACTACCCTATGCTTTTTTGCCATTTTCCCTGGCCGGCCAACAGGCAGTTGTCAGTATTGTGGAAGCAGCAGACTGGTTTCTGCACGATATTTTCCTTATTTCGGGGATTACAAATGGGCTTGACGTCATGAGGGGAGAAGAAACGCAGCTGCTTGGTGTGTGGGAGTTGATGGAAACAGTAAGGCAGGCCGCCGGAGAAACAATTTTTATATTCCCTGGTACCCATTCCAAGCACATTTATGTACAAGCTGGCCAGGTTACCGGTTTTAAAACGTACATGACGGGGGAGATATTCTCACTTATGGTCAGCACGAGTATTCTCAGGGAGTCCGTTGAATTCCCGTCTGCTCATGCAGCTGATATGAAGGCTTTCGCAGAAGGAGTGAAATATGCAGGTGCTGAAAACCTGCTGCACACTTTGTTTTCGGTGAGGGGCAACCAGCTTTTTGAAAGGAGAAACAAACGTGAAAATTTCTACTATCTGAGCGGATTGATCATTGGTGCGGAATTGAAGGAGCTGGTATCCGAGATTCGCCAGATTGTATTATGTTGTGACGAAAAACTTTACGAATTTTATAAATCGGCACTGAAAGAATTGAGCATCCCGGCCGTGCTGGCGGATCCATCCATGATGGATAGGGCCGTTGTCGCCGGGCAGATCAAAATTTTCCAGAACCAGATTTGCGGGATACTACCTGATCAAGTTTGAAAATCCACCTGTTATTTATGAATCGTCGTATTTTAAATTCTCTGATATTCCTTTCTGTAGCTGCTCTTGTTCTGAGTTTTGCTGCCAGGCCATCGGACCCGTTTGCGGCTGACCGGCCCACGGAAATAGCAAAAAAAGGAAAATGGGTTAGCTTATTTGATGGTAAATCATTTGACGGGTGGCACTCTTATCTTAAAAAAGAGGTACTCCCGCAATGGAAAATAGAGGATGGGGCTATCATGCTCTCTGAAAAAGGCGGGGGAGATTTGCTCACCAACAAAGCGTATGAGAATTTTGAACTGGAACTGGAATGGAAAATTTCGGAAGGCGGCAACAGCGGTATTGTTTATCATGTCAGGGAAGATCCGGCCTTCAAGTCTGCCGATGTTACCGGTCTGGAAATGCAGGTACTCGATAATGAACGTCACCCCAATGCCAAACAGGGGGCAGACCGTACAGCGGGCTCCTTGTTTGATATGGTTGCTCCGTCGGATTCAACTGCTTGCAAACCAGCAGGCGAATGGAATAAAGCCCGGCTGGTTGTGAACAACAGCAAAGCCGAACATTTCCTGAATAACAAAAAGATCGTACAGTATCAGATCGGCGGCGCTGAATGGGATCGGTTAATAAGTCAAAGCAAATTCAAGGATTGGAAATATCTGGGCAAATTCAAAACCGGGCATATTGCCTTGCAGGACCATGGAAATAAGGTATGGTATCGGAATGTGAAAATCCGCGAATTGTAAGGCGGCTGCTACATCTCACCGCAGCGTTATATTAACATTTTCAGGCAGGAACAGGTAAAACCGAAATACGAGTTACTTATTAGTATCACGTTTCTCCATCGTCATTTTAACGAAAGCAGGCCTGCCATGCAACTAAAAAAATACCTTTGTTTTCTTCTTTTCTGTATATGTGCCTTCACAGCCCAGGCAAAAGACTACCGTGCTTCCCTGTTTGGCATATATTCAGATGGCGTTACACTCAATACCCGTTCCATCCAATATGCCATTGATTACATACACCAGAACGGTGGCGGCAGGCTCGTTTTCTTTGTAGGCCGTTACCTCACAGGTTCTATACATCTCAAGTCGAACGTGACGCTGCATCTTGAAGAAGGCGCGGTGCTGGTGGGGTCACTCAACCCGTGGGATTATGACCGGAAGGTGTGGACTTCACTGATTTTTGCGCAGGATCAGAAAAACATAGCCATTACCGGACAGGGAAGTATCGACGGCCGCGGCCGATATATTGCCAGGAATATCGTCGACATGATTCATAAGGGATTAATCAAAGATCAGTTTCGTTTCGACCGGCCGGAAGCGGAGTGCAGACCAGTACTTGTCTATTTCCGGAACTGTGAAGATGTAAAAATCCACGAAGTGACCATGCAAAATTCATCGAGCTGGGTACAGATCTATGATCAATGCAAGACGGTGGAAATCGACAGAATCACGGTAGATAGTAAAGCGTACTGGAACAACGACGGCATCGACATTGTAGATTGCGACGGGGTCAGTGTGACGAACTCCTTCATCGATTCTGACGATGACGGTATTTGTCTCAAGTCGCATGACGCCAGCAAGGTTTGCAAGAACATCGTCATCCGGAATTGCACCGTTCGGTCCAGTGCTAACGGAATCAAATTCGGTACAGCCTCATACGGAGGATTCAGTAACGTAAAAATATCGAATGTAAAAATATACGATACCTACCGTTCAGCCGTGACACTCGCCGCTGTTGACGGTGGGTTTGTAGAAAACGTGCAGGTGGACAGCGTGCAGGCGTACAACACCGGAAATGCGATTTTTTTGCGTATCGGTGAAAGGGTCAAAGGCAAGAAAGGCCGAATGGAAAACATCCACATTTCAAATATATATGTGGAAGTACCTGCCACCAAACCTGACGCGGGCTACGAATACGAGGGGCCCACGGAAGATATGCCGCGCAACATCTCCCCGGCTGGTATTGCAGGCATGCCGGATGCGCTCATCGAGAATGTCACGCTGAAAAACATAGAGATAAGGTATCCCGGCGGAGGGAATCCGATGTTCGCCGGTGTACGCCTTACCGACCTGGATAAGGTACCCGAAAAACCGGAATTTTATCCGGAATTTTCAATGTTCGATGAATTGCCTGCCTGGGGTTTGTATGTACGTCATGCCAGGAATATCAAGGTAGAGGGCCTGACCTTATCCTGCGAGAAAAAAGATTACCGGGCAGCGGTGGTTCTGGACGATGTACACGGGGCTAACTTCAAGGCTGTTAAAATTTCGAAACCCGACAAAAGAGATTGGATTTACAGTCATAAATCTACCGGTGTGGTGACAAAGTAGTGGCTTTGGTTACTGCTTGCGTTCAATATACGGAAACCAATTTATTGTATGAGAAAGTGTTACATCTCTTTTGCGTTCATTTTGTTTACTGGCGTTGCTTTGGCACAAAATGTAAAACCTTGTAAACCCTGCGAGGAATTAAAAAATCTTCAGCTTCCGGATGTGACGATTTTGGCCGCAGAAGCTAATGTCGGCAACACAACTGTCAGCACAAGGAAGCCATTCTGCCGCGTACTGGGCAGGATAAGCAAGGAAATCAATTTTGAGATATTACTTCCGGACGAAAGTAACGGTCGTTTCCTGATGTCTGGAGGTGGTGGGTTTGTGGGCAGCATTCAAAACCAGTTTCGCAGCAAAGTAGAAGAGGGGTTTACCACGGCTGGCACGGACACAGGCCACAAAGGTGGCGGTGACGCAAAATGGGCCTTCAACAATATGGAGAGACAGTTGAACTTTGGCAGACTGGCCATACATCGTACGGCGGTAGTATCTAAAGCCATTATGCAATATTATTATTGTGGCGCACCTTTCAAATCCTATTTTGCCGGTTGCTCCCGAGGCGGTGGACAGGCGATGGTCGAGGCACAGTATTACCCGGAAGATTTTGATGGGATCGTGGCCGGGGCACCTGCCTTTGCATGGCCAGCGATATCAGCTAAATTTTTGCAGCATAGTCAGTACAATTATCCGGATCCAAAAAAACTGAGGCCGGTCATTACCAACGATAACCTCAAACTTTTACAAGCGGAGGTACTCAAACAGTGTGATCAGCTCGACGGTGTCGCCGATAACATACTTGACAACCCCGGCAAATGTAAGTTCGATTTTTCTAAACTGGCTGTGTGTGCCGACAATAAACCAGGAAGCACATGTTTTACAAAAGAACAGCTCGAGGCAATCAAGTCGGTTTACAATCCACTGGTGCTTAACGGGAAGCAAATTTACCCGGGTTTTCCTTTTGGTGCAGAAGCTGAGGAGGATTCCTGGGATACCTGGATTACCGGCTCGAGCCCCTCGATGAAAAATAGGCCCAGCCAGCAATATATGTTTGGTACAAACATTTTCAAGTATCTCATTTTTAATGATTCAACTTTTGACTACACGAAGTACGATTTCAAAAATTTTGATGTGGAAACGGAATATGCTTCTTCTTATCTGGACGCCACGAGTACTGACTACAGTGAATTCAAAAAACGAAACGGCAAGATCATCTTCTTCCACGGATGGAATGACCCGGCACTTTCAGCAAACGCAACTGTAGAGCACTACGACGGGATACTAAAAAGCGACAAAGATGCGCAGTCTTTCGCAAGGCTGTTTCTGCTGCCTGGGGTCTTGCACTGCGGAGGCGGCTTAGGTTGTGACAAGGTAGATTGGATCGGCCTGATTATTGACTGGGTAGAAAAGTCCAAGGCGCCTGATCAGGTGGTTGCCACGAAGGTGGGTGGGGGGAAGGTTGTTACGAAGGCAATCTTGCCTTATCGCAAGAAGCAGGAATGATATAACACCCTGGGGTTTTCTTGCAGGCAGCGATACCACAGAATGGTATTCCAGTTTTTATAAACATATACGACCGCCGGGCAGCCTGCAGCTGTTACAACTGCATTTCAGATATAACGATTTTCATCTTAATTAATCTTGATTTAATATATAATTAAATTATATATATTTGCATAATACTAGCACGAAGTTTCATTTGCTGTCTCTGGTCAATGCATCAAATCATGTTAAAATCCGTATTGTTATCGTTAATTTTTGTGCTATTGTGCGTTCCTATGCACCTGGTGGCCTGTTCGTGTTCGGGTAATTTTCAGAGAATCAAGTCGCAGCAGGATTTGAATAGTTATGCGTTCGTCGCATTGGTAAAGATTACCTCAGAAACCATCAACCCTCCTTCAAATGCATCCTCTTTTCGCGAAGCAACGCTCGGATTTAAAATTATTGAAAAATTTAAAGGGAAGGATACTGACGAAATAATCGAGCGGGGTGTTCTTTCTTCTTGTGATATGGGTATCAATGTGGGAGATGAATGGGTGTTATTTGCTACCGCTCATACAGGAAAACTTGTAATTTCGGCATGTAACAGAAATGTCCGGTACCGCGACAAGGACGGCGTGCATGACTGGCATTACAAGGACGGCATCCAAGAGGTGGAGGATCTGAGGAGTGCGCATGGGCGCCGCCAGAAGCGGCCAAAGGATGGTATCAGTCACCAGTATTATCCCGACGGCAAAATCGAAATTGAAGAAACCTTTCATGACGGTCTCAGAAATGGTGCCCGGACGGTATACCACCGGAATGGGAAGGTTTGGGGTAAGCAAACGTATGTGCGCGACTCTTTACAAGGAAAGTCAGAATGGTTCTTTCCGTCGGGCCAGCTGTATGATCAAAAGTTTTACCGAAATGGTATTTTAATCAATTTGTCGAGGGTGTATCACGACACGACGATCATCGATCGGTGGAAGCATCGTCTCATCCAAGACTTTTATCTGACGGAGGACTCGCTTCGTAAAACTTTTAGTCGTATTCAGGTTTGGCATGAAGCACTTTACGATTATAACGGAAAAATCGTTTTATCCCGGGAATATTCAAGATGGGGTAAAATACGGCAGGAAACCGTTTATCATCCCGAAGAGAATTATATTACTTCGGTTTATTATCATGACAATGGGCAGGTGAAAGTGATACAGCATCATAAAGATTATAAAAACTTTGGCCATTACCAGGAATATGACCCCGAAGGGAACCCCACCAAATCCTGGGATTACGACACCAATGGCAGGCAGATCAACCTGCACATTCCCAGGTAAATGCTGGCGAAAACAGGAAAAGCCACCCCCTATATTTTATCAATAGGCGGCGGCTTTCCGGTATTGCTCCAGGAGAAATTTTTATTTGCTGATCACTATTTTTCTGATCATCTTTAAACCTTCTGCCGTCGTTATTTGAATCAGGTATATTCCATTCTCAAACCGGCTCAGGTCGATACCTCTTTCAGTGACTGAGTCATATTCTGCCAATGCCTGGCCATTGATATGGGTTAAAGTAACTTTGCGGATAGAGGGCAAAGCGGCATTATTGAAACGAAGTATGCTTGATACCGGATTCGGATGTACAGATATATCCGACATGCTCTCCTTTAACCTGACATTGATCAGATGAGAAAATGCGAAGCTGCCATCCTGATCCACCATCCTGAGGCGATAATAGCTGATTCCTGCACAAGGATTTGCATCGACCGCATTGTAATTGGCCAACTCATTACTCCACCCGGTGGCTAGTACTGTTGTTAATTTGCTCCATTGTCTTGCGTCGCTGCTCCGTTCCAGTTCGAAATGAGATGCATTTGTCTCCTGAGCCGTCTTCCATCTTAAGCTTACCATAGTGCCTTCCACGCTCGCCTCAAAACTTACAAGCGTTACCGGAAGGGATTCGTTCCAGCTAAGCGTATAGGTTGCCGGAGGCGACGCTACGCCGGCCTGATCTACATAGGCGTATTCAAAAACAGTCGATTTGGCCCCCGCACCAGTCATTTTTAGCTTGAGTTTCGACGGGTCAAGTACTTCAATCGTAAAAGGGTTCGAGGGTGAAGGCGGATTCGTCGCATTTTTTCCGACTGTAATCTTTGTGTTATCATACCACAGCTCCATCCCGTTGGTTGGCAACGAGGTAATGAGTATGGTTTTACCTGACAAAGATCCCGAGGTAGATTGATCTTCCGGGTCACTTCCCGAAAGTGCAGGAGCGTTCGTAAATGTTCCATCTACCGGAATGAAATCATTCATAGATGGTTTAGCCGTCAGGATTCCTGATTTGATATCTGCGACGGGAGGTCGCTCAATTCCAAAGTTGGCGTTGGTCACATCTTGGTCTGTGACTGTGATGTCCGTCAGGATACCGTTGGCAACACCGTCATTTCCAGTTTCAGTACCCAGATGCTCACCGCTGTAAAGCCAGCCGGTAGGAGGCGTTACAGTGATACCAGAGCCCAACGTTCCTACGGCACTGGAAGTGACGTCTGCGGTAGTGAGTCTGACACTGTATTTTCCGGGACCTACCGGGAAGGAGTAGGTTCCAGTTGCTGTTCCTACGGTTGTGACGGCCACTACATATCCGGCTTCATTCACAAGCACGGCTTTAAGGGCTAAATTCTCAACAATGTTAGAACCATCTACTTTTTCGTTTTTAAGACCGTTGGCGTCTTTAAATACATTTCCTGACAGGGTATTACAGAGGTCGTTCGTCTTGTTGAAAGTGATGGTACTCGCCTTTTTTCCCCACAAGCTAAGCGGATCACTGGAGGGTTCTGTGGTACCATAATAAGCCGATAGCCCTCCAAAATTTGCTTGAAAATCCACTTTTGCGCCGTCGGTAAACTGGTCTCCACCCGCTACCACTTTGATTTTTAGCTCAAACGGCAGATTCACGGGATTCCCGCTATTACTGGTGGTTCCCTCCACAGCCATGCCCGTTACATTAAGTTTGTTGTTGGTTCCCAAGCCGTCGTTGGAAATCATTACCGCTACCGAAGATCCGAAAATCCCTTTAAGATAGGTTTCAATGTCGTCTTTTGTATCCGCGAAAGAAAAGCGGGGATCAAGAGGAAACTCAAAGGTAACACCTGAAAACGCCCCGGATGCCGTGTTCTTTGCCCCGAATTGGATGTTGAAGTCAGATGGCTTCGAGCAATTGGGGATATCCACATTGCCGTTGCCATCTCCGGCCGTAAGCGTAAGGCTCAGCCGATATGCACATTCACAGCCATCGGATTGCGGAGATGTGGCCGAAGTCCCTATGCTGCTAACGGTACCGTCGGTCTTATCTATCGCGTAGAAATTGACATGGTCTCCTCCCTGGCCGGGTACTCCATAGCTAAACAACTGTCCTCTTTCATTAAAAAACAGCGTGCCCATGGTATAATCTGCTGCTGCTCCTATTTTTACAATGGCTGCGGTTCCGGTTGTAAAGTTCTGGATCTCGTATAATCCCCTTGCGGAATTACCTGCATTAGTACTACCGTGGTACCAGGCATAGGCTTTTCCGGTTAACGGGTCAAAGGCGATATCCCCCCAGAGTCGGGTACCATTCCCTGTCATGGTAGTGGTTGCGGAAGTTGCGGATAGTCCGGTATCCCAGTTCTTAAGATCAATTTTATATAGTATTGGGCTGGCGTCAACCGACAATATGTACATAATACCGTTCTTATCCACCCCTGCATTGTTGTAGTTGAGATTAGAGCCCGTAGGCATATCGCTTACCGTCTTAGTTGTATAGTTATTCGTAGCACTGTAATCGGCTATTCTTGCCAGCTGGAAGCTGCTCTGGTTCCAGCGCTGCGTAAATATGTAGCCGTTATAATACACAGTGGCATTTGTCAATGCGTTTGGATTTAAAGACAATTTGTCAGAAACAGAGACGGTTCCATTGGAACTCACATTCACGGAGCTGATGCGGGTACTGGTGTTATCAATCTGACGGGTAAAGTACAGGCTTCCGTCACAAGGAATGCTGCCCTGGGCCAAGGCAGGAGTATTGGCCCAAAGTGAGACCACTACAAATGCAAGAATCGAAAATTTCATTTTCGTATAACGTCTGCAATCTTGTCGGGAACTGGTAAATTGCTCTAATAGAAACTGGCTGATGCCAGAATAGACTGCTTTACCTATGGGGTTAAGGTACAATAGGGAGGTTTTTTGTAAATGGTGTTTCATTACTGATTGGTTTTATTATGATAGAGGTGATATTGAATACCAAAATACCGCAAGTCCATCTGGCTTGTTTATTGAAATTCGCATACAGAATATCCTGCGTCTAAGAAAGACTTGGGATGACTTACGTTGTCGGAATGCACGAATGAGATGTCTAAGTTCTCAACACACATCCTGATCCCACAACGGATGGGATGACTATCCAAGAGGCTATGATTCAGGCCCGGCCTGAAGGGGTAGCTCTCTGAGGAATAATGATGAACCAACCCACTACGCGGACGACTTCAGGACAGCGAGTGCCTGATCAACAGGGGTTTTCAAAAATTTCATTTTAAATGTTTGGAACTGAATAGATAGGGTTATTAAGCGAAATCCTGCGGCGAAAATAGAGAAAATTTGTTTTTGGATAACTAATTCATCCTTAAATACATGCATTTTCTTTCATGTATTCAACGTTTTCTACGACTCTATTTTAAGTCCATTAATATCTTCACAGAACGGTGGAATAATTTGTATAAATTCGATAAATAACTTACTACAATATACGTAACCAACTTCCAATGTTTTTGACAGAAATAAATAGCGCTCAGAGCTATTTATTTCTGTCTGCCCACCTGAAAATATTACTAATAATAGAACCCTGCCAGCAAGATTATCGATATTTGGACCTAAAGGTGGGAAACGGCTAAGCCGGAAGAATCTGAAAGGATGAAAAGCGCTGTTGACTTATACAAACAATGGACATCACTGAAGCGAAGCTCAGTGTGTCCAAATGCCTGCCAGATTAAAAATTGCTAAGATAGATTTACTCAGGCTATCCAGGGATATTGATTATTATTTCACTCCTCTTCCGTTAGAGAAATCCAGTGTAAGATTATGGCCTGTTGGCGAAACCCTGAAAATCTGCCCGCTCCCCGGTTTGGAAAATGAACCTGAAACGGCCGGGATCGTGTATGTCAGCCCTTCGAATTCACATCTGGCCTGAACTCCGTCAATGTTTTTAAATGGCAGGTTTTCAGATTTAGCGGCGGCCAGATCCAGAAACCATTTTTCTCCCTGGCCGTCTTTTACTGAAACAGCCATTTGATTTTCATTCAAATCCATCACCAGCGTGCCTTTTATAGTAGTCAGCGGCCAGGTGATGTGTAGCTTCCCGGCTGCCGTACTGGTAATCACAGGTGTTCCGCCTTTGACCAGCACCTCTTTTCCCCCTACCACCGCCTTGAGGCGTAGCCCTGCCAGATGATTCTTCTTACTCCACAGGTATCCGTCTACCACCGGAAGTGTAAAAAACTGGCATTCGTTGGAAGTGGCTTTCTGTGTGGTGTAAACGGATGGAAGTTTTTCATCAAACATGTGGATGTCACGGATCCGCAGTGATCCATCTTCCCAAAGTATATTCGTGCGGTAAAACCGGCTGTTGAACCACACTGTTTTCAGATCACTGCCCGGCAGGTCATTATTGACCGTAAATGAGGTTGCCGGTGTCAGTTTGAAGTTGTTTCGGAACCAGCGACCCGAGGCCTCCAGTGTTTCCACCCTTATTTTGCCCTGGTCACGTAATCGGGAGATCAGCGGCATCTGCATTTCAAATCCTTTAGACATACCGTTCCAGGTGAAGGAGTTCTCCTGGCCTGCTTGGGTGTAATTGAATGCCAGGGCTTCTCCTTCCACAAATTCTTTAAAAAACCAGTTGACCCAGGCCGCACTCCCGCCCGCCTCAGGGTACACCGGTTCCAGGGAAACCACCCCTTGCCTGCTGTTGCCAAGGCCGGTGTCGTATTGCCGGATCGGGTCGCTGCCCAGCATTCTGAAAACAGGTATCGGAAGCTGATTGGAGATCGTTTGCGCGGGCATGTAGGAATTGATCCTGCTTGGATAGTAGGCCTGGTTCCAGTACCCGCCCCAGAGGGTATACCCATCCGTCCCATACTGATCCTTGCAGTTGGCCGACGCGACGATCTTGTATTTGTCATACATATAGTTCAGTGAATGCGCGTCGATGAACCAGGAAGCGACGGATTTAGGGTAGTAACCAAAAATCTTTTTGAAATCCTCCATGTAAACGTCAATAAGCTTTTCACGTTCCTGTGGAGTATAACCTGTAGAAAAGCCAACATCGGCATGCCAATCCCAGGGATATCTTCCGCGCCATTTCAGCCCTGCCTTTTCAATTAGCGGTTGTGGCAGCTCCCACCATGCACCGATTTCGAAAGTTCCTTTTGGCAGGCCTTTTAATAATTTCTGGTAACGAGCATCCATCAACGCGTCGTATTGCAGGAGAAAAGTACCCCCCAGACGGTTTTTCGTCATGACTTCAACCTGTTTGACCACGGTCTGATACAGTACCTCCTGAGTAATGAGCGGATCCCGGGGTTCAAGCAAACGGATGAAATTGACAATATTTACGATTTTCGGGCTCTTGCTTTTAACGTCTCCTTCTGCCTGAGAAGTTTGCCTTTTAAAAGAAGATGCCAGCCCGGCAATCAGGATAACAGATATGACAATAGCTACTTTGTGGATACGTTGCATGGTTTAGGAATTATTTGACCAAAGATAAGACTGGATCGGTTTGGGGCTCAATTTTCTGATGTAATATCTTAGGTATGGTTCGTACTTGATCCTGGGGTTGTGATTTGAACTGGAGTTCCAGGCATTTATTCCGCTTACCGGATGTACAGGAAAGCAGGCACAAAGAAAGGATAAGACTCACTTACCATTAATTTTTACGTCCCTGAACATAAAAGGATTATCGCTCACCCTCAGTGGTTTTCCGCTGGCGGTTGTTACATTTCGGAGAATAACCTCTCTGGTCTTGATGTAAGGGAATTTTTCCTGATAGGTATCGTCCGTCATTTCTGGATTAAAATTAGTGAAAATGGCAGGCCCCAGATAGTTTTCCGGATGAAGGGAGTCGTCGATCTTAAGATTTTCAATGGTAATTTTTTCGGGCATGTAACAGGTATAACCGAAGTCATGCTGCCCCGAATAGGATCCGCTGATCAGCTCCGCATGACCGGCCTTGCCATTGGCAGGCACAAATACACAGTTACGTATCACCAGCTCGCCTTGCCAGGTACTGCCGTAGTCGGAGCGCAGGTTGACAATGCTCCTGCCACGGATCGTGGAATTCTCTACCAGCAAAAGCCCGCTGCCAATGGCATTGATACCCATATGGCCGAGGGTGGAGTTACGAATGGTGGCATTGGCAACGCCTTGGTGGGCATCAAACCGGGAGAGGGTACAATGGTCATAAAGCATGTTTTTGCAGAAATTGGAACCCAGGATACCCCAGTACTTATTGTCGTTGATATCATTGGTCTGGCTGCAGTTAATAAAGGATACGTTCAGCGCACGGTTGGCCGAAAGGTCGTAAGTCCCCATGGAGACGGGCTTCCCCGCGGCACCGATGGTACTATAGGTTTTATGCCCGGTCAGGATGGTGTTTTTCATCGTTACATAGGAACAGTCCCCGATACTGATGAAACCTCCGTAAGGTGCTCCATGGTCTTCCTCCCCCGTAATGCGGTGTTCAAGTCCTTCAACCAGTACGTTGGACCGCCGTATCGCGATGTTCCTGCTATAATAGGTATACTTTGACTCGGCCCGGTTGGCGATGGTGGTGAAACGTCCCCCGGTAATCTTCAGGAGTTTTTCGTCAATAGGCAGCACCGTAATGTCGGTGATCTGATCAAAATCCCAGATGATCGGCGCTTTCATATCCACATTGCTATTTTTATCCACCACAAAAATGTCGGTTTGCGCAGAACCGTTGTTTTGGTTAAGGCCAAACCGTATGTACTGCTTTACGTTAGCATTGGTAACGGTGATCAGGCAAGGGCCTGGCAAAGCCGCCTCGATTTTCTTCTGATTTCTTTTAAGCGAAGTGATCGTTTTCGGTTTAAATGATTTTAAATCCGACCCCACCAGGAAAACCGACGCATTCCGGTTCTGTACTTCGGTGTCGTCAATAATAAAGGAAGCCTTGCCAAAATCGGTATTGGTCCGGATCATGGCCGTACGCTCTTTCCCACCGATGTAGTAGGTAGCGTGATCTGCCGCTTTCACAGCCAGACCATGCAGATTGGCAAATGCGTGTGTTGCGGCGATGGCGTCCATATCGTCGGTTTTGCCGTCGCCCGCAGCGCCAAAGTCAGCGTAGCGGACCAGTCCTGCTGCTTGATGGCTGCGTACGTCCTTTGGAGGTACATTCACATATAATTCCCCGTTTGCAGTATGTACCCTGACTTTCCCCTTTTCGGAAGTGATGACAATGTTTTCAGACTTTTTATCCTGGGCATGTGCTGCCCCCAGTGCACAGATAAAAAATAGAAATATTTGCAGTGTATACCTCGTCATAAAAGTGCCGGTTAGTTTTTCATTACACTCTGAAAAGCAAGATGAACGAAAAGGCTACTCTCTGGATAAGGCAATCGGAGTGCCTGCGTCATGGTCTTTACCAGTACTTGGGGGGCTATCCCGCCAGGATTTCAGCAAATCAGCTTGTATCCGAAGCCTCGGTGGTTAATGATTTGGACCGACGGATCCGGATGAAAATGTCGCCTGAGTTTTGAAATATAGACATCCAGGCTCCGTGAGCTGAAAAAATCGTCATTTTTCCATACTTCGAGCAACAAAGTTTTTCTTGTAAGCAATCGGGTTCTGTGCTGGTACAAAATCGTTAAAACCTCACTTTCCCTGGCGCTCAGCCGTATCAATCGGCCTGCATACAAAAGGGTGTGCCGCATCCTGTCATATTGAAATATGCCGATAGCCACCCTGTCTTCCGCCCGGTGTTCTGTTACTGCCAGTAAACGGTTACGGTTCATGAGTACCTCCATCCGGATAGCCAGTTCTTCGAGATCAAAAGGCTTTTTGATATAATCATTTCCTCCGGCCGTAAAACCTTTAATGAGGTCTTCGGTGGTGGATCTCGCAGTCAAAAAAAGAATGGGAGTCTGTTTGTCTTCCTGCCTGATCCTGCCTGCAATATCCAGTCCATTCACGGCGGGCAGCATCACATCCAGTACGATAATCTGTGGTTTTTCTTTTAAATAAGTACTGTAAGCCAAAGCCCCGTCGGTGATATGAATGACCTTAAATCCCTTGATCATCAGTACATCACTGATGATCTGTCCGAGCGCCGCTTCGTCTTCCACCAGAAGTACTTTACCATTGTTACTCATTGCTGGGGCAGTTTGATGATAAATTTACTTCCATGTTTCCCTGAATCTGCCAGCACAATGGAGCCCCGGTGTTTTTCGATAATCATTTTCACATAACTGAGTCCCAGCCCATAACCTTTGATCTGGGGGGCGGCGGCAGGTACTCTGAAAAATTTGTCAAAAACAAAATCACGATATTCCGCCGGAATACCGTTGCCCTCATCACTTACCGACATTTCAATTCCGCCTGCATAATGGCTGCACCTGATGTGTATCCTGGCCTCCGGTCCGGAATATTTGATGGCATTGTCTATCAGGTTGATCACCACATTCTGAAGCTGCGTTTTATCTCCAAATATCTCAGCATCGGCAGTATAGTCCAGCGTTATGGTTACAGGTTTTTCCAGCCTGGCCTGCTGAGTATCTACCACACCGGTTAGCATCGCTTTAAAATCAAATCGTTCGGTACTGAGCATAAAAGAAGGACTTTCATAAAGTGAAATGTTCAGTATTTTGTCTGCCATCAGGGACAACCGCTGGATTTCGGAAGATGCCGCAGTCAGATAGGAACTGGCTTTTTCGGGATTCTGGCCGAGATCAAAAAACTTCAGTCCCTGAACAGCCGCCAGAGCGGTGGCAATCGGAGTTTTCAGTTCGTGAGAAATGTTACTGATAAAATCGTTTTTGAGGTTCGATAGTTGCTTTTGTTTCAAAATGGTCTGGTACATATACAACAAAGCAAGCATAATGAAGATCATGAGTGCGAAAGATCCGAAAATGCCGGCAGACATTTGTTTGCCTATCCAGGTAGACGGTGTATGAACCGAAAGCAAAAAGGTCGGTACTGTTTCCGTCAATATATTGTTCACGTCATAGAGGAGCGGTTTGGCAACAAAGGTGGAGTCGCCAAGCTGGTTCAGACTATCTGTGAATGCCTTCAGTAAATCCAGTTTTATTGCCAAAGATCTGCTGTTATCGGAACCAGAAAACACAGATACGGATTCCTGACTGACATTTTCCTGAGTCAGATTTATCTTTTTCGGTTTGTTGTAGACACTGCTGATATCGTTGTAACACCGAATGTTCCCCTGGAACGGCCGGCCTGCCTGAGAAAAGGTTTTTCTCAAAATAGTCGCCAAACCGGCCGTCTGCTCATGAATTCTGAAACTGCTGCTCAATTTCTGTTGTAGGTCTTTTTCAGGTGTATTGTCGGCGTACCGGTTCATGCCAATCAGGGTAACGTAAAGCGGGTCCAGTTCATCCAGTTTTAAACGGGCCATTTTTTTGATCAAAAAATCGTAAGGATCTTTTTGAAGTGCAACAGTGTCTTCCGCTGAGGCGGCATATTTGGCAAAAGTATTCTGATTTCTCCCCGCAAAGCAAATTTGCACCCCCGAAGGCCAGTTCAGGATACGGTACTTAAAATCTTTGTCGGAGCGAATGAGCTGTCGGATCAGGCCCCGGACGCTATCGGCTGTCTGGCGCTTTTGTTCGGTAACGGCCAGGTCCAGCAGTGCTTTCACCTCCACTTCGTTTTTTTCTTTGCTTACTGCATAGCTACTGAGGAGCCAGCTTCCCTGTAAAATCACTACTGCCGCAATGGCCGTGCACATCAGCGCGACAATGGCTGTCATCCTGGATCGGGTCATCTTTTCGAGGTTACTTTGTGATTAAACGTTCTATATCTTCGGCCCTTTTGGTATGGTTACCCACCACATATCCTTGTTTGTCAACCACAAAATGGGCAGGATAAGAATAGAATTCAAAAACATTGTTCATCATCGCTACCTCGTCGTTTGTGAGATTGATAAAATCTGCCTTGATCTTGTATTTTTCTTTAACCCTTTGCACACTCATGTCTTTGGTGTTAGCCGAGAAGAAAATGAACTTCAGCGGTTTGCCCTCAAATTGGTTGATCAGCTGCGGATAGGCGGGCATTTCCATCATGCAGGGGCCGCACCAGTCTCCCCAGAAATCAATGAATATGTTACTTCCTGCGGCTTTTTCAAAGGTACTTAATAGTCTTGTTTTTAATTCGTTACTGGCTTTCAGCTCCCGGATACGGCTGATGATGTGATAGGGCTTGAACCCGTCGCCTATGGAATCTGCCAGTTTTTTGAGACTGCTTTTCAGATAGGGCTCCTCCAGAACGGATTCAAATCTTCCGGCAGTGGGTGCCATGATATTTTTCCTTGAAGGAGATTGAAAATGCGAAACATACAGATTGAAATACAGGATCTGCCGGGTAATGCCGGTAGTCAGTTTGTCAAACTGTGCGAGGTTGACGGGAACCGGATTGTTGCCGTTTTCCTTCTTTACCTCCGCGTAATCCGGATTGATGTTAACGATAATCTGATGGCCCAACATCAGCATATTCAGAAAATCGTAATAGGCAGAATTATGAAGGGCGGAAGTGTCACTGATACTGATGGAACCAAGCATTTCCAGTAACTGAGGTCCGGTTATGGAGGTGTTCATTTTGCCTAAAAAAGGATACATCAGTATCTCCTTCCCTGCAGCATAAACGAGCTGGTTCTTTTGCCAGCGGATAAATGTTTCATTCGGTGTTTTTAGCGTATCGGCGAATGTATTCAGAAAAACCAGTTCTTCTTCTAGCCTTTTGCGCCTGTTTGCAGCAAAGGTACTGTCGGTCTGCTCTTTATTGCCTAAGTCGGCCTGATACAGAAAGTCATGTTCCCTGAATACCCTTTGAAAATCAAAAAGCAGGTTATTCACCTCTGACAGCTCGCCTGTTGCCTTGAAAACATTTTTTCCTGGTTCACCGGCATTGGTAATACTGTTTTGTATTTCCAAGTGAAGAGGAACGCCTGGCCTCACAAAAAGACTGGCGAAAGCGGTCTTGTAATGAACGGTAATGTCACCCGCAAAACTTTGATAAACGGTGATATTGAAGGAGCCATCCGCCGAAACCTGAAACGCCTGTTTTCTGCCGTTTCCATTGATATCGAATGTCAGAAAGCTGATAAAGTCGTTTCCATCTCCCGGTTTGAAGCCGATGATCCTGCCACTCACCCGAATGCTGTCCCGGTCATTAAAAAAAAGTGATGCAGTTTGCGCGGAGCCAGGATTGGATCTGAAAAAACAGAAGAAGGGAAACCAGATCAGTAGATATTTCATATATAGGCAGGATTTAATTTCTCCCAAAACTACGGGGCCTGAAAATCTTAAAAAACTGAATTAAGGAACGTTAACATACAACCGGCTAGTCAGGGCGCAGTATCTTTCATCGATTTTTGAATGTCTTTCATCGATTAAAAAAAGCAGGATGAGATTATTGCGGATACCTTTCGAATAAATCGGTTAGGTGGCTAACCGTCTTGATTCAACTATTAAAACTGTTCTGCGCATGCTACGCCCGGGGTTTTTACTGGTTTATTTCTGCCTATGCTGCCATGCTCTGGCTTGTGCGCAGCAGGGAGGTCAAAAAAACACGCGGGTTCAGTTTTCAGGGGGGCTCAATGCCTATGCCGGTATTTACACTTCCAGCGGCATTGCGGGGCGTAATCAACCCAATCCTTTTGGACTAAGTGGTGCCGTAACTTTAACCCTTCCCGGTGGAGTATCCCTGCCGTTCTCTGCCGTACTGGGTAATCAGGGGGCCAGTTTCAGGCAGCCTTTCAACCAGTTCGGGATGAGTCCTACCTATAAATGGGCCACTGCTCATGCTGGTTACCGCAACGTATCTTTCTCACCGTTTACCCTTGCGGGCCACACTTTTTTGGGCGGAGGAGTTGAGCTTAACCCGGGAATGCTGCGGATCGGTGCCGTTTACGGGCGTTTTAACAAAGCAATTTCTTCAACATTGACTGATCCGGATGTGATACCTGCCTTCAGACGTACGGGATATGCCGTTAAAGTAGGTTATGGTAAGCCAGGCAATTATGTGGACCTGGTGATGCTGCGGGCACGTGATGATACCAATTCTATAGACCGCCTTCAGATTTCTCCCGAAAAGTTTACCGCACCCGCAGAGAATATGGTGATCGGGCTCACTTCCCGCTTACTTCTGATAAAGCATGTTCTGGTTGAAGCAGACCTGGCAGCGAGTTCCTACACACGGGATATGTCAGCAGCAGAGGTGCAGGCAGAAGGGAAAAACCCGTTGTTCAGGCTGGCAGGGAAGCTCATTACTCCCCGGCTTTCCACACAGCTTACCCAGGCCACCCAGGCTGCTCTGGGTTATCAGGGCAAATGGGGGTCGGTGAAATTTCAGTACAAAAGGATTGACCCCAACTTTCAGACGATGGGTGCATACTATTTCCAAAGTGATATTCAGAGCTACACTGGTAATCTGACGTTGAACCTGTTGAAAGGAAAAGCACGGCTAGCGGGTAGTTACGGAAAACAGTTTGACAACCTCGCACAAAACAAAAATGCTCGCACCGGGCGTTCTGTGGGTTCCCTGATGGTATCCCTGAATCCCGACCCGGCTTTTGGCCTGGACCTTTCTTTGTCCAACTACGGGCTCAGCCAGCGCGCCGGTTTACGGCCACTGATTGACACGCTCAGGATCGCTCAGAACAATTTGTCGGCCACGGCTAACCTGCGATACTCCGTTTTTGATAAAGATTACTCCCATATTTTTACACTGACTGGTTCGCATCAGCAGCTTTCGGACCTGAACGCAAACACGGCTGTTCAGACGGAGAACAATAGTCAGAACGCCAATCTGGGGTATTTTTTACAGGCCAATCAAAGTGGTTTTGGTGCGAATCTCATGCTGTCCTATACCCAGACCAGCCTGCCGACGGTGGGAGAAGATAAGGATAAGCTTAAGTTTTATGGTCCGACACTGGGCAGCAACTATGCATTTTTCAAGAAGAAAATAACCACTTCGGTGAACGTCTCCTATCTCGTGAACAAACAGGCGGAGGTAACCGGAAAGGTACTTACTGCCACTGCAAACGCGGGGTATCAGTTAGCAAAAAAACAGACCGTAAGCATCAACCTGAACTACCTGAAATCAGACACAGGAGTACAGTCGGAAAAATTCAACGAATTCAGAGGAAATATTAGTTATGGAATTTCATTCTAAAGAATCTGGCATTTTGAAAGGACGGATTATTTTCACGGGGATATTATGGTTCCTTTGTATGGCGTTTCACGCTGGCATGGCGCAGAACCAGGTCCGCATTACCACCAATGTGCTGCCGCCTTACAGCCCTTATATCCAGGATTATCCTGGTACTGGCAACCGTGTTCAGGTATTTATTTCAAATCTGTCGGGTAGGGCGTTGTCGGTACGTTTACTGGGAAAACTGGAAGGAGATAATGGTGTGGTCATCCGTACCTCCCTGAGCTACCGCCCGTTGCGTGCGCTGGAACTTCGTCCAACAGATGTAAACAGGCTGGTCACCCGGACCGAACTGGAAGGGCTTTTTGATCTGGGTCAGATCGAAGTGCAAGGTATGAACAAGGACCTGCTTTACCGTGGTATGCCGCTTCCCGAGGGTAATTACCAGCTCTGTGTGCAGGCTTTTGACAACGCTACCACCAGGCCTTTGTCCGGAGAGTTTCCGATGGGCTGCAGCGGGCTGATTCCCGTCAGGATTGTAGAACCCCCGATACTGATTTCCCCCCAGGCAGATGAAGAAGTAACCATTAAAACACCCCAGACGCAGCTCTTTACCTGGACGGCACCCGTAGGCGTTATGCCCAATCAGGTGGAATACAGTATCCGGATCATCGAATTGCCTGAAACCAACACGGACCCGAATGTTTTTATAGACGCCGTGGTACTTCCGAGGTCAGGTATAGAAATAAACAATCTGAGAACCACCACATTTGTTTATGGGCCTCAGCACCCGCCTTTGCAAAAGGGCAAAAGATATGCCTGGCGGGTGCAGGCAAAATCTGTCAGAGAAAGGCTCCATTTTATGAACGACGGAAAAAGCCCGGTTCAATCATTTACCTATGGTGCCACAGTCCCCGCTGGAGTTGATCTGGATTATATTACCATTATCAAACCGGCAGGCAGAAGGAATCTAACAGTTGAAGTGGGGAACAATAACCCGTTTGAGGTTTCCTGGAAACTGGATGATGCATTTGAAAAAATACTGAGAAAGGCCTTTGAAGCTCAGCCTAGAAAATCAATCGTGGAACAGTTCAGCGAGTTGAGTTACCGGGTGCAAATCAAAACGGCTGATAGGGGTGGAGCAGGGAAGATAGTCATGGATCGAATGATACGGGCAGAACAGCTCAGCCTGCAGAAGTCGGAATTACCGGCAGATATGCCTACAGGGAAAAACTATCAGGTTATAGTAGAGTTACAGGGAATGTCAGCGTTGCGGAGGAAACGTGCCGAGCTGGGTGAAAATGCGCTGGTCTCAAAACCAAGATCTTTTTTACTTATTGAAAAAAACAAAGGGAACGAAGCGGATAGTCTCACCATCAGGGGATTGCTTGCGTACCGTTTCCCGGGAGAAAGCGGTGCTGCCCATCCTCTGCCATACACGCGGGTGGTACTGATGAAGGTGTTTCCGAACAAATACCGCGGAGCGGTTGCCTACGGCAAGTCTGATGCCTATGGTAATTACACCATCAAAGTACATAAAACCGCATTGCACGGTGCGTCGGATTCTACGGTATATACCCGTTGCCTGGTTGATCCTGTAAATCCTTTCATTCAGCCGATCGCCGAGGCCGGATATTATCAGAACAGCAATGAAAATACCTTCCAGATCGCAAGCTCGGAACAGGGTACTTATGATGTACAGGGGATTACCTGGCTGGCCACTGGCTATACGCTGGATGTTACTGCAAAACAATCCTATAAAAACTGGCCTGGCGCGCCGGATGTCAACCTGGAAGGAAAACACCTGGTGCTTTACCGGAAACCAAATATTGCTAAAGATTACGACAAGTACCGGCTCCCTTATGAAGGGCAGTCTCAGGGTAATTCGTCTTCGTCTGTGCAGGTGGATATCAAGCAGGGCACTCCGTTTGGCGGGAATGTGGTGAACGACAAGCTGACCCAGAGTGTAAGTGCTGCAGCGGAGGCTGTTTCCGGATCGGGAAATCCCAAAACGGCCGAAGAAACGTTGCGGCTGAAAGTAATGGGTGAGCTGAAGGCAAAGGGCTATGAATTTATGGGTATGGCCGTGTTGCAGCCGAAAGGAACGGGTTACGGAGCTCAGTTCTATAACCTCCTGTATGCAGGAATTTCTTATGATGCCTATCAGATGTATTGCCCCGACTGTGAACTTAAGCCCGATGATGCCGACCCCGTGGTATTCATGAAACCTAAAGAAAAACTGCCGCTTTCGCCCGCTCGCATTGAGAAATATACCTATCAGATCCAGACCACCGAACCTCCCACCATGACCTTCACTGGCAAACTTACCTACAAGTTTGCAGATGCTGGCTTGAATGGCGCACAGATCAAGGCATTGGGTTACACACAGGTGCATCTGCAGGTGGTGTACCGGAATACGAATGTCGAGAAAAGTACTTTCAGTACCAGCTATGGAAATTATGGGGAGTTTGCTGAACAGCATCAGGATTTCAGCCAGACACTGGACACGAAGATTACAGCCGCCGACGGATCGTTCACTTTTACAGTGAAAATGACCAAAGCCATGCAGCTGGGGGTACTACCGCCAACCGAGGCAACAGGTAGTGGAGAGTTTTTCAATCCATCGGCAGTATTCATCCGGGGGATAAGGGTGGTTGTCGATAATCCGTATTATACCAGCCCGACAGAAACCTACGGCTTGCTGGCGGGCCAGCAACTGAAGCCTCAGGGGTCCTACGACTTCGGGCCTGTTGTCAGCATGGTAAGGAGTTATACGCTTGTTACGCAGATCAAGTCGGATACAACGGGAATTTCCCTCGTCAACAAACAAAAGGCAGATATCAAATCGGACCTGTTCGGCATAAGGGTGTCGGTACTGCGTGCTGCCAAAACAAAGGTTCCTCCGATAGGGCCCAACCGGCAACCGCCCGCGGACGAAGGTGCTGGTACGAAGCCCACCATCAGTATCCAGAATCAGAAGTTTACCGTTGTTGCTACCGAGGAAACCAATGTAAACGGCATAGCCAGATTTCCAAGAATGGTGATGGCAAATGGCGAGTCTGACGCTTACTTTATAGCAACGCAGTCGTCCTTAGATGGGCTTAATAACTATAATCTTGTCACCCTCAAACGGATCACAGCCGGTGAAGAATGGGGGTCGGTTTATTCCACGGAGGCCACGCAGGAAGAAAAGGAGCGGTCGGACCATGCCAAGAAAACGCAAAAGGACGCGGCGCAGGTCAATTGTAAAACGGTATGGGAGCTCTGGTACAGGCAAAATCCCAATTTCCCGAACACTTACACGTATCTCGCCCAGTATACCGACGAGCAGTATGAGGAAATGAAAGCAGAAATGCATTCGCCCGAGTACAGCTGGAAGAGCCATTATGTCGGCTGCCAGAAAGCAAATAATTACTGGCTGGGTGACAAGCTTCATGACGTGAAAATTAACAATGTTGTGTTGCTGACTTCTATGAACAATGCTCAAGCCTCAGCCCAGTTTGTCGATCAGTACAAGACATTTGATTCGGACGTAGTGAAACGTTTTCTTGCCCCGGGTGATCCGGTGGTGAACCTTCGGGTAGTGGATAAAGCCAACCCGACCCAGGGTATCAAAAATGCGGTGGTGAAACTCACCTATATCAAAAACGGTGCATTTATGAATATACCAACTTCCATTACCCAGTATACAGGTGAGGATGGATGGATACTCAAGCCTTTCCAGCTGTCGCCGGGTACCAATGCAAAAGTCCGCATCCAGGCGGACGGGTATGTATATTTCAATACGATAATACAAAAAGCATCGGCAGAAAACGTGATCAATATAGGGGAGGTACTGCTGGGGCAGAACAGCTACTATCCGGCTGTTCTGATGGAACCCAACACGGAGATCCATGGAAGGGCCATCGATGCCGACGCCCTGGCGGGGCCCCTGCTTGGCTCATCGGGCAATGTTTATCTGGGCGATAAAAGTGCTGCGGGAAAAGTGGTGACAATGGATAAAAATGCGGCCGAAAAGAAAGTATCATCTGGTTCTGTATTAAGCCAGCCATCCGCTTCGGTGTTCGATAATGATTATTCGCTGGAAGCGTACGTCCAGGCTGACGACGGTAATATGGTCAAAACGAAATATTTGGAAGGTTCATGGAAATTCGCTCTCAGGGCACCTTCTACTTCTGCCACCCTTAAGATATTCCCGGTTAATACCAGTTACTTCGGAGAGGAGAGGAATATCAAAACACAGCTCCCGAAACCCATTCAGGGGAAAGATAATTTGTTCAGTATCCAGGCCGGGGACATCAATGTCTATGAGCGGGATCACAGGATCACTTTCAAATTGCTGGACGACATTTCGGGCAAGGAAGTGACGGGTGCGTATGTGAGGCTTTTCGGGAAACACGCCAGCGGCTATGAATTCGGGCCCAGTAAAACGGATGGAGTTGTGGAGGCCAGATTCAAAAACGTTTCCATTGAAAATCTGTATGTGGAAATTGCAGCGCCCGGTTTTGTGACCAGAACCGTTTCCATTAAAAACGAGGAAAGTAAAAAAGCTGTATCCGAAACGGTACGGCTTCAGCCAGCCAGAACCGTGAAAGGTATAGTAGTGATGAGATCTGCATCCGGTATCGAAACACCACTGCAGGGCGCTGAGGTATTTGTAGCGGCTGGGGGTAATGCACCTTTGAAATACAGTACTGTTTCGGCTAAGGACGGTTCATTTTCGCTGGATGTATCCAAAACTTTCGATGGCTCTTCTATCAAAATCGAAGCGACTTTTGATCCGAAAAATAATCTTTCTCTGCCGGCAGGTACCACCTTCGTGGGAGCAAGCAGCAACCAGCTGGTACCTCAGCCCAATGGCCAGTCTCTCAAACTGACTGTAACGACGTTTGATAAATTCAGCATCACATCCTTGTGGGGTTTCCCTGTCACGATCGAAAAAATAGATCCTAAAACCATGCAGGTAACCGGAGAAGTAGATTTGTCGGACAGCGGACTGGGGCCGTTTGCTATCATGGACAAGAACGTCCGGGTGCGTTTTAAAAATGTACCCTTTAAGGCAGATCCTCAAAATACGGCACAGGGTATTCCGGCGAGTGAAACGGTGGAACTGGACGCAGGACTGCTCAACAATCTGCTCTATCATACATCGCCGGACATCAATTTCAATAAGGCTAAATACAATATCAAGCTCACCTCGGCAGACGGACTGTTCGGAAAACTGAAGATCGTAAAAACACCAGGTGCATCAACCGGCAGGATCATTGCCAAAGCGCAGGTGGTTGATAATTCATTTAACTTTTCGGCCAACCTGCTTTCCTATGAAAAGGGCCAGTTTTTTCTCTACGACCCTGATGCTCCCGGGCGGTCCACGGATAAGCCCGTAGTCACCGCATTTGATGCAGCCAAAAGCAATATCAAATGGACCAATTTCGGGATCTCGCAGGAGAATGGAGCGCCTATGAAGCTAAAACTGCTTGATTTTGATGCCAACAGCAAACTGGAGGGCTCCAGACTTATTGAGGACGAAATACACCTCAGTCCGGTAATGACCTGTAAAGTGAAAAACGCAAATCCGTCTGAACTTAAGGTAAGTATTGGTGACCTTGTTCTTAAAAATAATACAGTCGATGCCAAAACAGGAGAAACGCCGCTCACCTTCCCGCTGGCGGGTAAATGGGGTGTTGAGATCCGGGACTGGAATCTGGATTTCAAAAAAGGAGGATTTTATTCAAAATCTGGGGTGGTGAAAACGGGCAAGGCTGATATCCCGATCAAAGAATTTAACCTCCGAAGCGATTTTTACAGTCTGATTGTGGAGCCTGCAGGCTCTCTTGAACTGGCAGGAGTGGCCAGCCTGAAACTGGGAGGCAAAGCCTATTTCGGGTATGATCCTCAGACGGGCTCGGATATGAAAGGGCATTGGGCAGTGGTGGTGGTTCCCAATGGCCAGTCACCGGCGGCTGTGCTTCCTGCCAAATCGGTTCCGGGCCTCACCCAGGACATGGAATTTGCTACGTTTTCCCTGCTGGATAACGGAGAGGATGTGGTATCTTTTGGTTCGGGAAGTAAAACCTTCAGGTATTTCGATATCATTGATGTCCGTCCCACCACCATTGAAACGGGCTCCGATTACTTCGCTTTTGACTCCGGCATGTCCAGTGCCATTCCAAATGCCCCACAGGACGTATCCATGCGTTTTATTTACTCCAGGCCCCAGGGCAGTGCAGTGAAACTGACTACCAAGGTTCCGGGAGGATACAAGCTGCAGACTAAAGGGTACCTCAATTTTGAGGCAGGGCAATATGTTGCCGCGGACAAGAGCCAGACCACCGCAATCTTCTTCGCCGACGGCGTGATGGCCATCAGGGGTAGCCTGGAAGAGCCCGGGAAATTGCTATTGGATAATGTTTTACTGGTGCATAACAAAAATGAAACGCACATTACCCACGGAAGGAATGTTGATCTTACTAACACCTCGGTTTTGACAAAGTGGAAAACAAGTCTCTCGGATCTGACCGACCCTGCTAAAGATGAAATGTATTACAATGAAGGAGGTGATTTCAAACGACTGCGGATTTCACTGGGCGGAAACTCGGGCCTTAGTAAAGTATACTGCCATCAGTCCGTGAGCAACAAACAGTGGGAACTCTTGAAATTCTCGGGCCTGCCGCAGGGTTTCAGCAAAATGCTGGGCGAGGAGGAAAAAAACAGGCTGGGCTTCACCGCCTATGGTGAGATCAAGGCAGAAGGGCAGAAGATAAAACTCGACGGGATCGATACCGGTATGGGAGGGCTCAACCTGGTTTACGACCATGAGAAAAAACGACTGACAGGCTCCATGCAGCTTTCGAATATTCCTGTTCCGCCAACCATGACTTTTGCCAACGGGATGGCGCAGGTAAGGCTGGATGGAAACGGCTTTTACATGGTCGCCTCGGGTGAACTGCAGAATGTCCCGCTGATTGTTCCGGTAACCATGCGTGCCGGGCTGATGCTGGGTGTTTACACCAGTAACGATCTGGGCGAGGCCCGACAAATACTTTTCGCGAACAGCCACCGCAAGGAACTGCCATGTTCTTTCACAAGCGGTTTCAAAGGGATGTATGCTATAGGTGAAATTCCGGTCCCCATCATCAGTAGTTATAAGTACGAAATGTCGGTGCCGGGTGTAGGTGGATACAAGGTTGGTATGGATGCTTATGTGGATGGCTATGTGTTCGGCAATTACGACAACGGGTCCTTTGCTGTGGGCGGAGGGATGGGAATTGCCGCGCATGCCTATGCCTACGGGAGCGTACTTTCACTGAGTGCTGGGGGTGAGATACACGTGAATGGCGGAGTGGATACCAAGCTGGCCGTAAACCCAGGTACCAAGAGCGTTTCGGTATCTGTAGATTCGCGTCTGAGTGCCGGGTTTTCAGTAACGCTGACCGAAGATCTGACAGGGCTGGATACGGGGACATCGGCTGATTTCTGCCTTAAACTGGCCGGTACAGCCTCCTACACCATAGGATCAAGTCCCGATCTTTCCGTTACACCCGATTGCAGTTTTACAAAATGTGACAGCGGATGCCTGGTAAAAGAACAATGACCTGACAAACGATATGAAAAATTTACTATACCCCATACTGTTGTTTATTTGTTTTTCCCCTGGCGCATTGCTGGCGCAAAAGCCTGAGGTGGTTGCTGGTCCCTACGGAGTTTTTATCCGGATCGATCAGCTTTTGCATGGGCCGCAATACGTAGTGGAGAGGCTGGAAACGGGCCTGGCAGCCGGCAAGCCCGACTGGCGGCCGGTATGTACAACGGACAAGGGACCAGCCAGCGCTACCGACCTTACAGCCCGTCTGACGCTACTGGCCGGTAAAAATCCGCTATACGAGATTCCGAATGATTCACTTACGGCTTTGCTGTACGCACGTTACCGAAATGCTTCCCATGCCGACTCCCTGGGAGCATATGGGTCTCATCCACAGTACCTGGAAGCATTCGGGCTGGGTTTCCTGGATACCCAGGTGGAGCAGGGACAACGATACGACTACCGCGTCAGGGCAGTGGGGGCGCGGGAGGGGGTTTATCAGAATCCTGGTACAGTTTCTGTGCCGGGCTCGAGGCTGTCAACAACCGCCGAAGCCGTCAGCCGTAATGCCGATGGCAGGGTGGTGAATATCCGGTATCTGCTCAAAAAAGCAAATCCATATATTGCAGGTGCACGTGTGCTCCGGTCTGCTTTCGGACAAACCGGTTTTGCGGAATGCGGTGCAGAATGGGGATTCAGAAAAGGAGGGAAAGATTCACTTTTTCTGGTGATCACGGATCAGAATGTTCGCAGGAAAATGATCTACTCCTATGTAGTATACCTTAAGGATTTTCTGGGAAACGAAAGCAGTCCGTCGGATACCGTTACCATTGCCAATCTTCGCCCGCAGGACGAGATTCCGATCATTCACCGTATCAATACTTTTTCTCAGACAGACCAAAATGCCATTGCCGTAAGCTGGGAGTTATCCTCCATAAAAGATATCCGGGCTGTTGAGATCTGGCGGAGTGAAAATTTTGACAGGGGATTCAGGAAGATCGGTATTGCCGCTCCCGCTGATACCGTGTATTATGACCCGCTGGTTGAACCGGTCAAGGGATACTATTACCAGATCCGGCTAAACGGAACTTACGATCGGTCCACAGAGTCTGTTAAAATTTCGGGTATGCTCAAAGCCAACCGTCCGGCTCTGGTGGCGCCGTCACAATTCCAGCTGACAGAAACTAAAGATTCTCTCCTGTTCCGCTGGCAACCGGCAGACTTTGATACACAAGGCTACTACATCTATTTTGCTGCCGGCCAGACAGACTCCCTGCGGCGCTACTCGGATATCATTCCGGCTAAGTCGGCCTTGAAATATCAGGTTTCGGTTAAAAAACTGGCAACCGGCGCGGCTTACCGGTGGGCAGTTGTGCCAGTAAATACCAGTTATAACATAGGTCCGATGAGCAAAATCCTATATTCGGAGCCCCGATTCCCCGAACGCCTCGCCACACCAGTTAATCCGGAAATGATTCGTCAGGAAGGCCAGGCGTTGCTGGTATGGGAAGATATGAAACGGATTGATCCTTACATTCTGGGATATATTATCGAAAGAAAGGCTGCCAGTGACAAGGCCTTCAAGGAACTCTACAGGCAGCAAGAGGAGGATCACGCGAGGAACACCTATGCCGATGCCACTGTAAAACAGGGTGTGCAATATAGTTACCGCATCAGGGCCTATGGGTTGAATGAAAAATTAAGCGGATTCAGTACCCAAATCGAATATTACAGGCCGCTTGATGCGGTATTAGCCGTCCACGGGTTGAATGTAGTGCTGACGAGCAAAGGTGTACAGGTCAGCTGGGATGCTCCTTTGAAAAAGCCGGATAAGTTTTTGATTTACCGTTATACTGAAAAAACCGAAAAACCAAGACTCATCGGCTCAATGATGGGCACTCAAAATGTGTTTATCGACCGCGAAGCAGCACCTGGCGTGGGTTACTATTACAGTGTGGTCACTGTTGAAGCGGATAACCGTGAAAGTAATGCAACTGATCCGGTGAAGGTTGACTGGAAATAAATTTGGCTCCTTGAACAATGAAAAATCGATTCACCTGTAATATCATCACGCCCTTTGCGTTCTGTCTGATCAGCATGATGGCTGGTATGAACATCTCTCTGGCCCAAAGGCCTCAGTTAAGGGCTACCGTTATTTCCTATCAGCAGGTAAATCTGTCGTGGGACAGGCTTCCCGGAGGGCCTGACGTGCATGTTGTTGAACGGAAGGAGGATGGCTTAGGGCAAAATTTTGTTGCCATCAGCGGCAATTTGCCAGGAAGTACCTTTTCTTATGAAGATAAAACTGTACAGGAAAACCGGACATACGTTTACAGAGTTACCGTTTACTGTGACAAATCCTGCGGCGGCGAACTGAATCAGGTGACGGTTAAAACACCTTTTGCACCACCCGCCGCACCCAGCAATCTGGATGCTTTTTACATTTCGGGTCGTGGAATGACGGTCACCTGGCAGGGGAATAATAGCGACGGGACTACTTTTGTGCTGGAACGGTCCGTAAATGGCGGCGGTTACAGTCTCTTGGCCAGGGTACCATACAGCAGATCGCTGAGCTACAATGATAACGACACTTCGCCGGGTAATCAGTATTGTTACAGAGTAAAGGCACTTAATACCGGTGGCGAATCCGGTTATTCCAACGTCGGATGCGTCACCCTTACTCCAAATAAACCAACTGCCCCATCGGGACTTTCTGCTGCTGTTATGAACGCCGGTCAGATTAACTTGTCCTGGACTGACAATGCCGGAAATGAAACAGGGTATGAGATTGAACGTTCGCAGGACGGGATCGCCTTTTCCAAAATCGGCGATGCGGGTGTCAATGCAACGTCTTTTCAGGATACAGGCGTAATTCCCAAAACAAAATACTGGTACCGCGTAGTGGCCAAAAATGGCGGAGGCTTGTCGGAATACTCCAATATTGCGGACGCCACCACACCGGACATAGCCCCACAGGCTCCCCGAAACCTGGCAGCCGCGCCGGTATCCAACACCCAGATTAACCTGAGCTGGGCGGATATCTCAGGCCCCTACGGAAACGAAACAGGCTATGAACTGGAAAGATCGGCAGACGGTAATGTATTTAACAAAATCGCTGATCTGGCTGCGGATATCACTTCTTACGAAAATACTGGCCTCACTACTCTTACAAGATACTGGTACCGGCTGCGCGCCAAAAATGCACTGGGATATTCACCGTATTCTTACGCTGATGCTATTACCTTTGACGTGCCGCCGATTGCTCCTTCTAACCTCACTGCGGTCACTGTTTCAAGCAGTCAGATTGATCTGGCCTGGACAGATAATTCTGCCAATGAAACCTCTTTTGAAATTGAAAGATCGGCTAACGGCACCGCTTTTGAAAAAATCGGAGAAACTGGTACAAATGGCACGAAGTATCAAAGCACCGGTCTGTTGCCCGCCACCCGGTACTGGTACAGGGTCAGGGCTAAAAACAGTGTTAATCCATCTTCGTATACTAATGTAGCAGACGCGACAACAAAGGACGTGGTTCCAAGCAAGCCGCGTTCATTCTCTGCCACAGCCGTTTCGTATCAGCAGATCGACCTGACCTGGGCGGATGTTTCAGGAAATGAAACGGGATTTGAGATCGAAATATCAAAGGATGGTTCCCAGTTTTCGAGGCTCACAACGACACAGTCCAATGCAGAAAAGTATGAAAGTAAAGGCCTGTCGGAACTCACAACTTATTATTATCGGATCAGATCTTTGAATGCCATTGGTTATTCGGAATATTCGGATATCGCACAAGCAACCACGCCCAAAGCACCCATTCCCGATCAGCCAAAGAACCTGACGGCCACCCCGGTTGATTACGATCTGATCCGCCTCCAGTGGGCAGCGTTGTCGTCCAATGCCACAACCGTGATCATTGAACGTTCGCAAAAACCTGATGCCGATTTTGTCCAGATCGGCAGCCAGTCGGCCACGGTTACGGAATTTCCTGACCGCGAGATTCTGGATGTATTCGACTACTATTACCGGATCAAAGCGGCAAACAGCGCAGGTGCTTCACCTTACAGCGAGGTGGTAAAGGTACCTGCCAGTGCCATCATCACGGGAACTGAGCCTGCGGCTTCGAAAGCGCTCATTTATGTGTACAACAAGATGCTTCACCTGTCACCTCCCAATTCCTTTTCGGGGCAGATGCTTCTGTATAATACCAGAGGGGTTGCTGTAAAAACGGTTTCGTTGTCTGGAGAAATGCGTGTCGATCTGGCCACTGTATCAGCAGGGATTTATATCGTCGTACTGGATGGCGGTAAAACCCGGATCAAACAAAAAGTGCTTGTCTATTAACCTTTTTATGATGAAAAATAACCTGTACCTGATGGTAATGCTTCTTCTGATTGCTTGCCAGCCGAAAAAAGTGGAGCCTGCCGATATTGGGCTGCTCTGGAAAGCCAGGACCGTTAAAGAAAATGGAGTTTTGGTTTATACAGAGGGAAATCCGGCAAATGCCAGGCCGGGTTACGCGCGTTTGCGTCTCGATCTGACCCAAAAGGAACAGGTTGTTTTTTTCGACATCGACGGGCGCAGGCTGGTAGGGCAGTGGTCTCTCTCTACCGATAACAACCGCCTTATTCTGGAAAACTTAACTCCGCCACCCAGCGAATCGGCAGGGAACATTGAATTTTATATAACCGAAAAGCCTGCCCGCGACAAGCTGCTTCTAAAGCGCACCAACGAAAGCAGAAAGACGGGAAACACAGTGAACGAATACGAACTGGTACCCGAATAGCCCGGCGTTTTGAAAGTATTATCTTGTCTTGTCTGTACTTTTCAAAGGTTAAATAGTCCTATTTTTTATATTCCGCGTATTCAGAAGGAATAGGCCGGAGTATAGCTGATCCTGGAAACGAGCCTGTTTTATAATCACTCAATTCCAATTCATATATGAAATCCAAGATATTAATCCCGATTTGTATCTGTCTGCTCTTTGTTACCGGCTCCTTTACCAGTAAGCCTAAATGGAAGTCACTTTTTAATGGTAAGGACCTTACGGGCTGGAAAACGAGCGGAAAAGCCGTCTGGGAAGTGAAGGATGGCGTCATTACAGGAAAAGATGGCAGAGGGCATCTCTACGCGGAGCCGGTTTTGCGTAATCTTGAAATAAAAGGAGAGTTCAGGATCAGCAGCCAGGGAAAAAATGCCAATGGGGGACTTTATATCCGGGCAAATGCCCCGGCCGACGATCCCAACGGGTTTCCGTTAGGTTATGAAGCGCAGATTTGCAACAGCCAGGATGCTTACACCGGCTGGTTATGGAAGCCCGGAACACCCACGGGCAAGGCCAGTGCCCTGCTCACCAAAGACGGGGAATGGTTCCCGATGCGGGTGGAGGCTATCGGAAATAATATCAGGATATGGGTGAAGGACCAGCTGGTCATGACGCACCAGGACGATGAGTATAAAGAGGGTCATTTTGCCTTGCAATGCCACAACGCCGGTATGACTTTCGAGGCGCGGAATCTTTATTACAAAAAACTGGACTGATATACAGGTAGTAAAGGCGCTCACGAACATTTATCACTTCCTTTTTCAAACGAGGTAAAACATTTGCTTTCAAAAGCATTTTTATTTTACTTTGTATTTCAAAGTACTCTGTTATTGTGACAGCAGGAAATGAATACAAAGAGATAAAAGGAAAAATTGCTATGAAATATTTTGTTGAAGAGGGCTCTGTGGTGAGAGAAATCTGGGGGAAAGCCGATACCATCCTGTTTATTTTCGCAGGTGCTTCCGCAGAATTTGCCTTGAACAAGGCTGTGGACTGGCTTTATTTTACGGGCAAACTTCCATCGGATCCGCTTGAGAGGTTATTTTCAACGGTTGACTATGCCCGGCAGATCGTATTTTCGGAGTACCACGATGCCCTGCGTGCGATTGACGTGATTACTGCTATTCACCGAGGAGTGGAGGAAAAACGCGGGGCACAGATTCCCGACAGCGCCTATCGTGACGTTCTGTTTATGCTCATTGATTATTCCGTCCGTTCTTTTGAAGTACTGGAGCGAAAACTCACAGGCACCGAAAAAGCAGAAATATTCGAAGTTTTTTATCAGGTAGGAGCCCGTATGGGAATCAGGGGTTTACCCGAAAATTATGAAAATTGGGAAATCATGCGGGCGGAGCATCTGCACAAAAACCTTGTCGCAAGTACCTTCACTGCGGATTTGTTTCAACAATACCGGAAACATCTGGGTGTCTCAAGGTACCTGCTGTTGAAAGAAGTACAGGCACTGGTGGTACCGCGGGAGGTAAGAAAAATGCTTAAGCTCGGGAGGATACCCTTTCTGCTGCCTGTGTTGGCTGGTTATAAACTCGCCCGGATTTTCAATGTGGCGGCAGGGTTTAGAAATATTATCTTACCAAAGGCTTACAAAACGAGGATACTGAATCTCGATTTGCAGCCGGCAGAGGCCTACTGACCTGCTTGTCACGTGCCCCATGCAGGTATTGAGCATTGGGTTAATGTGAGCCGCCCCGAAATTTCATCGGGCTTAGTGAACTCAATCTTTATAAATGGATCGGAGCTTTTCTGCTAATGCGTTACCTCTTAAATTCCTGGCGATAATGATACCTTGTGGGTCGATCAGGAAATTATCAGGAATGGCCTTTATCTGGTAACGTGCTGCTTCTGTACTATGCCATCCCCCGAGATCACTGACATTGAGCCAGCTCAGGCCATCCTTTTGGATTGCACTAATCCAGCTGGACTTGTTCGCATCAATGGAGAAGCCGTAAATCTGAAACCCCTTTTTGTGATACAGATTATATGTTTTTAAGGTGGATGGATTTTCCTGTCTGCATGGGCCACACCATGACGCCCAAAATTCCAATAATACGTACTGCCCCTTTAATTCGGATAATTTGTGTTTTTTGCCAGCCTGATCCCGCCCTTCGATATCAGCAAAAGGTTGTCCGATCTGAGGACCCGTTTGGCTGATGTAAGTACTTAAAACCACACCGTCTTTGGTTTTCTGTAGATGAGCCGGGAATCTGCTGAATACTTCTTTCAGGCTGTCGGCTGAAAAGTCATTGCTGAGATAGAAGAGTTCTTTTAGTGTGAAGTAGGTAGGTTTTTCTCTGTTGATAAATGCTTTGCGGTAATGAGTTGTCCAGCGGTCGATGTCGTTCATTTCACGAACGATCTGCCGCATTTGTAATGAATCGGCCTCACCGAGTGTCATGAATGTCTGAACAAGGCTATCTCTGGTTTGCTGATACTTTTTTTGGGCGTTTCTTGATTTTACCCAGTACATATTGATCTCCGATCCTTCAATCCCGGCATAATAAAAATCGGCGTAACTGCCCTTGATGGTGATACGCTTATTTTCCAGATATACGATCAGGTACTTATTGTCAATTGTGTGAATCCGGCCTACAACGGGCTCCGTGACTTTCCCCCTGAAGGTTAGCTTGCCATCCCGTATCCTGGTCGAATCAATGACTTTTTCCTGGTTCAGATCTACCAGTTCAAATTGCGTCCCATTCTTAAAACCGCTTAAATTCATTTGAATGATATAACCTTGCTGAGCCCTTAAGGCGGATGCTGACAGTAGGAAAGAAAGGATCAGGTTGCTGATGAAGTTCATGTGATTTGAATGGTTACCGGATTGTTACTGATGGCTATTTTTGGCTTCAACGAAGATGGCTCCGTTACGGGCCGCCTTGCCCCATTTACGAATGGCGTTCACATCGTTTGAGGTATATATACCCAGTACAGGCGGGGCGCTGAAAGTAAATTCCAACCGACCGTTTTTACTTAACAAATCTCTTATCTGCTCGTCGGGATATACCTTCCCATTGATTATGAAAATGCCTTTGAAGGCAGTTTCAGGCTGGTCCATTTGCGGGCCTTCCCTAAATTTCACAATGTTTGTTGTGGCACGGAATCAAAATTTGATTCCGTGCCATTGACATAATTGGTTCCCAGTTTATGAGCATATACGAAATCAGAATCAGCGGTGCTATTACGGCATATTTATATCGACTCCCGGAACCTAACCCGATATTCATCATACTGATGCGCCGTTTTATTTTGGATGAATAAAATGCGTTTGTCATATTGAACAGCGGCTTACCCGTTGCAAGGCTTAGCAGGCTGAGCTGATAGGCTTTTCTGTCCGCACCACCACGAATTACCTGCTCGTCGGCAAGGAATTCCAAATTCAGTTTTACCTGATCTCTGTATACGTATACCAGCGGGTTAAACCAAAACAGGATGCGGGCAAGTTCTGTTAACAGTACGTCGATGCTATGTAACTGCCGACAATGACATAATTCATGAGTGAGGATATAGCGGTATTGTTCGGGATTCAGGGTTTGGCCGGATATTACAATATACCGGAAGAAAGAGAATGGGGGTAACTCCTGGATCGGTTCGCAGTAAACCATTCCCTGCATGACGCTCCTTTTACTTTTACTCACTATCCCGAGTATTTTTAAAACCTGAAACAGGAGTTTTATCAAAAGAAACGTGATTACCAGCAGATAGACAGCTGTCGCGACCATGGAAAGGTCCGTACTTTCAAGTCTGTTTGTAATGATTGTGCGGTCCGGATAGATGGAGGTTTCGAAAAATGTATAAAATCTGGTGACGGGCGCTTTTAAAATATGGCCTGGGTCGATTCCGGCAGGAACCAGGTTGGGACACAGAGGGAGTGTAAGGGCTAAAAGGAAGATACCCGCCAATAGAAAGCGGTTGAATACCAGAAACTTTTCTTTCCGCAGTAGCAGGTAATATGCCGCAAAGAGTACTGTGAAAATCACATTTGCTTTCCATAAAAAGCCCGGTAAAGCTGCCATGTTATTTCTTCCGTTTTTCAATCATTTCCAATATCTCTTTCAATTCATCTGCTGTAACCTCTTCCTGTTCCGCGAAAAAACTAATGGCATTTTTAATAGAATTGCCAAACAGGCCCGCCAGAAGTGGTTTTACAAATCGCGTGGTATAATCCTTTTTTGTAATGGCCGGGGAATAGCGGTAGGTCGTCCCGAAATCTTCAATTTCCAAAAAACCTTTATCCGCCAGGCGCCTCATCATAGTGGATACCGTGTTGATGTGAAGTTTGGGTTCAGGAAGAGCTTCTCTTACATCTTTTACAAAAGCCTTGTTCAGGTTCCAGCAAATCTGCATAATGCCTTCTTCTTTTTCGCTAAGTCTGTGTTTCATTTTACAAACATAACAGAATATTTCTGCTTGTAACTACAATTGTAATTTTTTAATTACAATTGTAGTTGTGTGGTTTCTTGAACCTTGTCAAGGTCTTAATTACCGATCTTAACGGGAAGGCCAGATGAAATGAATAACCTGAATGGCAAGAACGGGCATTACTCCGGCCGCTACGATGAGCTCCAGTGAGCGGATATCCAGCGGCCGGAGTGCCAGAATTTGTCTCAGGAACGGGACATAGTAAGTCGCGATCAGAATTACAATACAAAGCAGTATGGCCAGCCAAATGAATTTGTTTTTTGTGATTTCGTTGAAGAAAAACCTCTTTTTGCCTGAATATAAATTGAAAACATGCAGAAGCTGGGCCAGCGACAATGCATAAAAAGTAACCGTATTCCCTTCCTGCTGGCTTAATCCCAATCGATGCGTTCCGTACCAGAAGATCCCAAGTACCGAGGCGGTCATTACCATTGCGTAAAACACGATATTCTTCCAGTCTTTCAATTCCAAAACCGGTGTTTTGGGATCGCGCGGGGGCGATTTCATGAGCTTGTCATTTTCTTTTCCCACCCCCAGAGCCAGTGCCGGAAATACGTCGGTAACGATATTGATAAACAAAATCTGTAGGGGCAGTAAAGGGTTTCCAACATTGAGAAAACCGGCAAAGGTGACCACAAAAATTTCGCTCATATTACAGGACATCAGAAAAATGATAAATTTCCGGATGTTCTCAAAAATTACCCTGCCCTGTCCGATAGCGTAAACAATGGCCGAGAACGAATCATCTTTTAACACCATATCAGCGGCTTCTGCTGCTACAGGTGTGCCGCGCAGGCCCATCGCAATACCAATATCCGATTTTTTCAGAGCGGGGGCATCGTTCACACCGTCGCCGGTCATACCCACTATATTTCCCTGCTTCTGGTAAAAATCAATCATGTCCAGTTTCTGTGCAGGATTCACTCTTGCAAAAACCTGGCAGGCCATCATTTTTTCCTTGTCCTTTTCTGATGAGAAATGAAAGGACTGGAGGTCCTTTCCGGTTAAAACGAGCTGTTCTTCGGGCCCCACCAGGCCTACCTGCCTTGCAATATTAAGAGAAGTAGTGGGATGGTCGCCGGTCACCATAATGACTTTGATACCTGCCCCATGACAGGCTTTTAATGCAGGAGTAACTTCCCTGCGGGGAGGATCCAGAAATCCGATCAGTCCGAGGTAGGTCAGCTTTGCTTCTTCTACAAAATGATCCGAAGGTTTTTGTTCGGTTTGCCGGTAGGCAAAAGCCAGGGTGCGGAGGCCATCTGCTGCCATGGTTTCGGATACACCTATTTCCAGATTGCGGTCTGTTTCGTCATTCCATTCGCACAGTTCTGAAACCTCTTCCACTGCTCCCTTCACCGCAATCAGATAGCCGCCCTCCGATTGATGCAGCGTTGCCATGATACGGGTATCGGAACTGAAAGCCTTTTCTGCTTCCCGGGGAAGATGCGTGTGAAGTTCGGGGATGTCAATTCCGGCAGCCTGTGCATATAACAGCAGGGCAACTTCAGCAGGATCACCCATCTCTTTTCCTTCCTCAGTCTGCAGTTGTGCGTTATTGGCCAGTGCGCCTACTTTAGCCAGCTGCCGGAATTCCTCTGATCCCGGCAGCTCCGTATCGCCGTGGGTTACTTCCAAAGCATTTTTTTCGTTGAATCGGATTTTTACATCTCCCGCTGGTAAATGCACGGCGTGTACTGTGATTTTATTTTGGGTTAAGGTTCCTGTTTTATCCGTAAAAATAACATTGGTGCCACCGAGCGTTTCCACTGCTGATAGCCGCTTAACGATTACCTTCTTTTTTGCAAGGCGCAGCATGCCATAAGCCAGCGCGATGGTAGCTACCACCGACATCCCTTCGGGGATGGCCGCTATGGCAAGTGCCAGTGCGGTAATGACAAGTTGTTCGGTTTCCTCTCCCCGGATTAATCCCACAATCAGAAACAGAGCTGCCAGCCCGATTGTAATCCAGATCAGTACCTTAGCCAGGGCATCCAACTTTTTTTCCAGCGGTGTTGCACTGCGGTTGGATTCATGGACGAGTGTTGCAATTTTCCCCAGTTCGGTATCCTGCCCGATACCCGTGACGATGGCTTTTGCATTTCCGTTGGTTATTGCGGTACCTTTAAACAAGCGATTATGCTGGTCGCCAAGCGGAGCGTCTTTTTCCGAAGGGCTTTTGTTTTTAACGGAAGGAATGGATTCGCCCGTCAGGGCCGACTCATCTACTTCAAGCTGATTGGCGTTCAGGATGCTGGCATCTGCGGGGATCAGGTCGCCAGCTTCCAGTATCAGAATATCGCCCCTGGTAATTTGTTCCGAAGGGATCTCTGCAACCTGCCCGTTCCTCAAAACTCTTCCGGGGTTGGTATCCAGCTTTTTTAAGGCCTCCATAGATTGCCGGGCACTGTATTCAAGCACGAAACCCGTAATGGCATTGATGAAAATAACGGCAAGAATGGCATAGCCTTCGACGATGTCGCCCAGAAAAAAGGAAAGGACGGCCGCTGCTGCGAGTATCCATACGATCACGCTGTTCAGTTGCCGCAGCAGGATAGCCCACACACTTTCCTTCTTTTCCTGCTGGAGTTGGTTTGGGCCAAATTTTTCGCTTCGGGCCTGGGCTTCCGGCCCTGTCAGCCCCTTTCCCGGATCGGTATCAAGCTGTATGACAATTTCTTCGGCGGACAGTTCGTGTAGGAGTGGAGGCATAAGGGATGTAACGTTAAGTCTGTTTCTTTAAACCTGGATAAGATCTTATCAGAACTCAGAGAAGGTGAAGCGCTGAAATCTCACCCCAAATTACAAAATTGTGTCCGGTAGTTATATTCAGGTACACAAATTCGGTTTTTTTCTATGACAGGGCATTCATCCGAATCACTATGAAACTGCAAAGAAAACAGTTAGAATCTTTAATCAGCCTGATACCTGCAATAGGAGTAAAAAAAGCGATGGAAGTTGTTTTAACTTAATATCCCGGTTGATCCTGAACCTGCCCAAGTTCCCAGATACCGAACTCAGGCATACTTTAAAATCCTGTTTTTATGTCCGTTTTCATTTTTCCCGGATTTGCCTTACCAAAAACGAATGTAATGTTGGTCGGTATTATGGCTTCTTTGGTACTTTATTCCTGCCGTCAAACTACTTCTCCAACCGAAAATCATGTCATTCAGGAAATAAATGAAAAGGAAATAAAACTGGGGCTCAAAATAATTGCCATAACAGGAGCTACCGTTATTGACGGGAATGGCGGGCAGCCAATTGCAAATGGCTGCGTGATTGTTGAGAACGGCAAGATAAGGGAAGTTGGTAAAAATGGAGAAGTGTCAATTCCTGCCGGAGCTGAAATAGTGGATGGCAAGGGTATGAGTCTGCTTCCCGGTTTTATTGATTCTCATTTTCATCTGGACGGGGAGGAGAACCTGCCAGCATTATTTCTTCAGAACGGTGTTACCTCATTGCGGGATCCAGGTGCCTGGATCGAGGCCTATGACGGTGAAAGGAAATCGGGGAAGCCTGTTCCAAGATTGTTCCTGGCTGATCCGCATCTGGATATGTTTCCGCCCGCCTATCCCAAGGATGCCTATGTTGTAAGAGATGCCCAGGAAGCTGTTCATCAGGTCAATAAAATGGCGGACAGGGGCGCTTCTGTCATTAAAGTGTACTTTCGGCTGCCTGCGGGCATCATCCAGGAAATATGTAAGGCGGCGCATCAAAGGGGGCTGCCGGTGACGGGCCATCTGGAAACAACAGAGGCAATGGAAGCAATAGAGGCGGGTCTGGATGGAATTGAGCACATCACCTCTTTTGGCTTGTCCCTCCAGCCACAGATTGAGGGCGAAAAGTACAGGCAACGGGTACTGGCTGATAACAATGCAAGAAAAGAGGGCAGATACGATGTTTGGAAAAAACTGGATGTTAGCGGATGGAGGGCGGATACCCTGATGAAATTTCTGGTTCGGAAAGGGACCTTTGTGAGCCCTACACTAGGCGCGTTTGAGTATCAGGCACCGGAGATGAACAAAATGGAAGTGGGGGAGAGTACTCAGGGAAAAGGAGTACCTGCTGCACCTACCGGCTTAACAACGGACACTACCCGTCTGACAGCCTTTAATCACATGAAAGCCTTGACTGCAAAACTGAAAAAAGGAGGAGTGAAAATAGTCGTTGGGTCGCACTCCATGATCACTTATGCGCTTACGGGCTGGGCTTATCAGCGTGAAATGGAAATTCTGGTGGAAAGCGGGTTAACCCCGGCTGAGGTAATCGTAGCGGCCACGATGGAAAATGCCAGGTTTTTCAGGATAGATGACAGACTGGGCAGTATTGAAAAGGGGAAACTGGCTGATATGATTCTGGTCAGAGGTAACCCCCTGGAAAACTTCAGTGCTATCCGCCAGGTAGACAAAGTGATGTTAAACGGAGTTTGGGTTAAATAAACCAAGTCGGCAATTCTGACGAAATCTTCAAAATCAATCGCTTCCCACCGTTTTTTGACATTGATTTTTTAAGATCCGGTGGCAAGAGCAATGTTATTCAGAAACTTTTAAATTCAAAATGGTGAAAGCAAACCAAAAATATTCAATAGCGGCGTTTATCCTGATTTTAATCTATTCATTTGCCGTAACAGGTACACCTTATCGGCTTGGTGATGGCGGTGCAGACTCGGATACATTACGGTTGTTCCTCATTGGGAATAGTTTTTCACAAAATGCAACAAGATATCTTCCTCAGCTTGCTGCCGAGGGAGGGCACCCGCTTAAAATCGGAAGGGCGGAGTTGGGTGGATGCTCTTTGCAAAGGCACTGGGAAATTGCAGAAGCTGCTGAGAAAAATCCGGACGACCCAAAGGGAAAAGCCTACGGAGGGAAGTCATTAAGGGAGCTACTGTCTGCTGGAACCTGGGATGTGATTACCATTCAGCAAAATTCAATGAATTCGGGAGATGTTACAACCTATATGCCGTATGCCAGAAAACTGTATGATCTTGTCAAATCCATTCAACCGAATGCCCGGGTGGTGATGCAGCAAACCTGGGCCTACCGGACAGATGCAAAAAAATTTACCCAGACAGCAAATAACCAGTTTGCAACCAATGCTCAGGAAATGTGGAAAAAGTCCAGAGCAGCTTATCATTCCATAGCCAAAGAGCTGGGCATAAGGCTCCTGCCGGTAGGAGATGCATTTTGGAAAATAAATTCAGCACCTCAATGGGCGTATCAGCCGGATACCAGGTTCAATTTTGAGGATCCCAAGTATCCCGTTCTTCCCACCCAGCTGTATTCGCTACATGTGGGTTACCGGTACGACAATAGTCAGAAGCTGGCTTTTGATGGGAACCATGCCAATGAAGCAGGCTGTTTTCTGGGTGGGCTGGTTTGGTATGCTGTTCTTTTTCAGGAGTCGCCGGTTAAACTGAAATTCAAACCTGAAAATGTGGAGGATGACTTTGCAAAGCAATTAAGAAAGGTAGCACGAGAGGTTACAAAAGGAATGTAACAGGAGGAGCAAAGATTTTTGCCTGATCAAAAAAGAGGTACCCTGCACTTCGCAGGATACCTCTTTTGAGGCCTCTTTATTGGAATCTATCAATCCGTTTTCTGTTTCTTCTTTTGCGAAGCATCCACAATCGCTCCTGTTCCGGCACCTACTCCCGCACCAATAAGGCTGCCAATCAGCGCACCTTCTGCCCGGTTTTTGTTGATGATTGCCCCGGTTACCGCTCCCGTACCTGCTCCCACCACAGCTCCTTTGGCAGTATGGTTCCATTTTTTCTTTTTCGTCGCAGACGGTGCCGTTGCATAGCTGCTTGCCACATATTGTTTGTTTTTTTTCTCCTGCAAGCGCTTTATTTCTTCCTCCCGCTCGGCCATTACCCTATTCATAGAGTCAATTACTGCCTTTTTAGAGATTACATTTTTCATGGAGTCCACAGCCATCTGTTTTGCCTGCTGCATCGCAATTTCCTGACTTTTTCGGCTATCACAAGCCGATAAAAACAAGGTAGTACCTAACATTAACATTGGTAATTTCATAGTTCTAAACCGGATGTTTAGATACTAAGGAAATAAAAACCATGCCAGCGCCTGTTGGTTGCAACTTCAGGTTTTAGTTTCCCCGGGCCTCAGGCCTCTTCCAGCTGTTTTATATTGAGTTTTCTCATTCCCATGATCGCCTGCATCACCCTTTTCCCTTTTTCGGGGTCAGACATATATTTACCCAGATTGGCCGGTACGATCTGCCACGAAAACCCGAATTTATCTTTCAGCCAGCCGCACATACTTTCGTTCCCTCCGTCGGATGTGAGTTTTTCCCAGTAATAATCGATTTCTTCCTGGGTATCGCAATTTACGACAAGAGAAACAGATTCGTTAAATTTGAACAGAGGACCGCCGTTCAGACCCATCATTTTGTTTCCGTTAATCTCAAAAATAACCACCATCGGGGTCTCATCCAGGATCCTGGAATTTTTAAAAACTGAACAATAAAATCCTGCGGCCTCCCTGGCATTGCCGTCGAACCATAAACAAGGATAAATCTGGTTATTCATTGGTCGGTATGTTTAGTGTAGCGATTGAAACAATTGCCTGTATAAATTTAAAGGGTATCGTTAAACCAGGAGGTGGGCTAATGCGACTTTCTGAGGGTGTATTGCGGACAGATTTAGTGGTGGGAGGACCGAAAATATAAATATGTTCTGTTTTAAATAAAAATAATGATGCAAATGTAGATCGGGCAAAGTATTTGTTTGGGCCGAAAAGGAAAGGCCATGTCTTCTAAATCTCCTGAAAAATGGGGCAGGAGTGGCAGATCGGTATAAATAAACGAGCCCCGTTCCATATTTCATGAACGGAGCCCACGGAAACAGAATGACAACGAGATTATAACCTTCTGATCTTTATTTCTTTATAGAACACCTGGTCGCCGTGATCTGTGAGCATGATGTGGCCCGTATCTGCCTTGGCATAGTCCGGATAATCTTTAAATTTGGTAGTAGCAACCTTCTGATTAAAGTCCGTACTTCCCCTTTCATATTCTGCTACTTTTACACCGTTCAGCCAGTGTTCGGTATGTTTCCCTTTTACCAGAATGCGCATCTTGTTCCATTCGCCGGCAGGTAGCAGTTTCTTCCCTTTTGGAGCGTACAACAGATAAACAGCCCCTGTTGATGATACCCCGTCAGGGTCATTTTTTACCTCCGGATAGTTTTTATCATCGATGATCTGATACTCGACTCCCATGGGAGAATACTTCTTCGTATTAGCATTCTGGATCGAATTGACGAGGTACTTGATTCCACTATTGGCGGCATGCGTCAGCTTGAACTCACATTGAAGTTCAAAACTGCTGTACGTTTCTTTGGTGATGATGTCGCCCCCTTTTCTGCCTTTCGTGGCCGATAAGGTCCCGTTTTCAATAATCCATCCTTTGGAAGGAGCGCTGTCAACCGCGGCCTTTCGCCATTTATCCAGGTTTTTGCCATCAAAGAGTGTCTCCCATTTTTTTGTCTGATAGGTATCTGTCCGCATTTCTCCGGTATCTTCAAAGGCGGGGAGCCGAAAGGCTAAGAGGAGACTCAGCGAACTGATCATTAAAACTGCCTGGGTTGTCTTCATGTTTGTGGGTTTAAGGTTCGGGTTATAATAATGTATTTCGGTGTTCGGAAAGTAAAGCCGGACGGAGCAGTATTTTACCTGGGGAAATGGGTTTTACTTAACCGGCGGCATAAAATCTAAATTTAGAATTAAGTTATACCGGTAATCAGTACTTTTTCAGTGTGTGAAAAGGCTAGCTTTTTATGGGATAAATTATTCCAGATGCAGCCTAAGTCAGGAAGGTAAAGATGACTTATCTTTTATGACACAAATAGGGAAATACAATATTTCTTAAGGTTTATGATGAAATTTGCAGCCGTACTCCTGACGTTTAATCTCGTCACCCAACCCCTCTTCTCCCAGAAAACCATCCGGGATGAAAGCCAGGTGGTCTCCTATGTATTACCGGATTTGCTTAAAACAAGATCCGGAAAGATGGTACGTACAAAACGAGACTGGGAAAAGACACGCCGACCGGAGCTACTGAGTTTGTTCTCGGAAAATGTGTACGGGAAAACTCCCTCTGAGAAGGTTCCGATGCGTTTTGTGCAGTATGATGCGGACAGTAATGCCCTTGGCGGGCAGGCTATCAGGAAGCAGGTAACGGTATATTTTGGTAAGAAGGGGGAAAGGAGTATGGATATACTGCTTTACTTTCCACGTAATGTGAAAGGGAGCGTCCCTGTGTTTTTGGGGCTGAACTTTGCGGGTAATCAGGTCGTTCATCAGGATCCTGGTATCACCATCACAAAACGTTGGGTTCGGGATGGTGTGGCCCCTGTTATAGTGGAACATCGGGCTACGGAAGCCAGCCGCGGTAGCCAGGCGGGAGATTGGGTAGTAGAAGATATTCTGGCCAGAGGTTACGGTTTGGCGACGGTTTTTTGCGGAGACCTGCAGCCGGACCGGCCCGACAGTTTCAATGAAGGAGTACATTCGCTTTTTTTTAAAGAAGGCCAAAACATGCCTCAGTCCGACGAGTGGGGGGCCATTGGTGCATGGGCATGGGGGCTTAGCAGGGCTATGGATTATCTGGAAACGGACAAAATGGTGGACGCCACGAAGGTGGCGGTGATTGGGCATTCCAGGCTTGGGAAAGCCGCTTTATGGGCAGGTGCGCAGGATCAGCGGTTTGCAATGGTGGTTTCCAATAACTCAGGTGAAGGTGGTGCGGCCATTACAAGAAGGAAATTCGGAGAAACAATAGAAATTATTAATAAAGCTTTTCCGCATTGGTTTTCGGGAAATTATAAACAATTCGGAGGAAGAGAAGATGCGCTTCCGGTGGATTATCATGAGCTGATCGCATTGATTGCTCCGCGGCCCGTTTATATTGCCAGTGCGTCGGAAGATTGGTGGGCCGATCCTAAAGGAGAATACCTGTCCGGTTATTATGCTTCACCTGCGTATGCCCTTTACGGATCTGAGGGTTTGTCAACTCCGGAGCTGCCTGAAACAAACCGGCCCACAGGCGCTGGGAAAATAGGGTATCATTTGCGGAAAGGTGGCCATACGATGAATCGGTATGATTGGCAGCAGTATCTTCATTTTGCGGATAAGTGGCTGAGGAGGTAAACTTTATTCTGATAACAAGTGGTCAAATGGCCTTTCTGGTCGTTTCATGCGTATTTGTGTTGATCATTTGTCTGGCCTCCTATGAAAGAATTGTTTCCTGTAAAAGGAATTATTACAGTTTTAAATACCCCGTTTGATTCAAACGACAGACTGGACGAGCAGGCGCTGAGGCTGCATGTGCGCATGGCTATGGAGGCGGGTGTGGCAGGTTTTCTGGTTCCGGCCATGGCATCGGAGGTCTATAAGCTGACTATGGCGGAGCGTTTGAAAATGGTTGGTATTGTGACCGAAGAAGCGGGAGAGAAAGTACCTGTTTTTGCCGGAGCAGGCGAAACCGATCATCAAAAACGTTTGGAGATTGTCGGTAGATATCTGGAACTCGGTTGCAGAAATGTGTTATTACAAATACCTTTTGAAAACGAGGAACTGTTTAAATCACATTTTCGGCAAGTGGCAGATCTGGGGATCGAAACCATTATGCTGCAGGATTGGGATGCGTCGGGTTATGGCCTGCCTGATCCCTTAATTCTGGATTTGTTTAACACGGTGGAGGCATTTCGATGTCTTAAAATCGAAACAGTTCCTGCAGGAGTTAAATACAGTCGTTTGCTTCAGTTGACTGAGGGGCGTCTGCATTTAAGTGGCGGATGGGCGGTAACGCAGATGATCGAGGCGCTGCAACGAGGCGTGCATGCGTTCATGCCAACCGGTATGCATTTTATATATACTGCCATTTACAATGCTTTTCAGGCCGGGGAGTATGTACGGGCGGAAGCGTTGTTTAATGAGTTGCTGCCCGTATTGGCTTTTTCAAACCAGCACCTGGATATCTCCATACACTTTTACAAACGTCTGCTACACCGGCAGGGCATTTACAGTACGCCCCTGGTGCGTCAACCTATCCTTCCGTTTGATTCGTATCACGAAAAGCTGGCAGACCGGCTTATGGAAAGGGTGATTAGACTGGAGGCTGCGGTTAAGGGTTGATACTTAAATTTTAAAGGACAAAGGAACCGGGGCAGACGACATCCTCGGTTCTTTTTTTTGTGCTCTTTTTTCTCTTTTCTGACTTGGTCTGATGAGAGTATTTATAATGAAAATATATAATTATTTCGTTATTGTGCTTTAAGTTCTTATCTATGGATAATCGCGTTTGGTACTATAATTTTAGGGTGTAAAGAAAGTACTCGTTAACTTAAATAGTACTTTATTGATATATACTATTTAAGATTTTAAGATAATTTGCAAAACTATTTACTTTGTAAACCATTGATAAACAATTATTGTTGATATTTGTGATGAAAATGAAGGTGTCTGTTGTAATCAACATTTAGGAGTGCGTTAAAGTAATTATTTAAAGACAAAATAAAATTGAATACTAGTAAGATAGACCTGGCGGATAGGATGGTCAGATGAGGAGATTGTTTTTAATAATTGTATTATACCAATTATCATTGTTTAATGTCCGAAATAGTATCTTCATCTAGGTTCTGAAAGTATCGTTTCAAATGACGAATAAAAATCATGACACAAATACAAAAGTATATAAGCAAATCTCCGATCTCGGATCTCAGAAATTTATTCCAAAACCTGTTTGATGTTTTATCGCAGCCGGTTGCTCCGTTTGGAGGTAATTTGCTGGAAGCGGGCCATGCTACAAAGGGAGCAGTAACCCTGGGTAGTAAGTCAGAAAATAAGCCGTCTAAGGATAACAATAGATATTCTGAAAATCGCTATTCGGTATTGTACATGCTTAACGCGCAGTATCACCATATTGGCTGTTCGTCCCAGGAAGAAGCTCAGGCGGTTTTAGGGCTTTTGATGACAGACGGCAACCGTATACCTGTGGGGATTTATGACGGGCATACGGACATGTTCGAATGGGAGATTATCGGACAATACTTTCATAGTAAGGATCCGATCAGCGAGCAGCAGAGCCGATTGGATGAAATCCTGACGATTTCCCGTGTTCTACGTCGCCGTGATTCCAGCTGGCAACCCGGGTATTTACAAAAGCCCAGCTTTTTTGCATAAACGGTGCGTAGCAGACTGACCATTCCGGCGTGTGATGAGTATGTATCTTGCTATTAGATACATACTCATCATTAACGGATATGTAACACGATCAGTGCCACAATAGCGGGCAGGGCCTGCACAAAGAATATTTTCCGGCTGGCGGTAACTGCACCATAGATGCCTGCGACAAGGACGCACGTCAGAAAGAAAACGGCAATGTAAAAGGCCCAGTGATGGTCTGTAATGAAGAAGGTCCAGATGAGGCCGGCGGCTAAGAAACCATTGTACAGCCCCTGATTGGCAGCAAGGGTTTTTGTGGGTTTAAACAGCTCGGGTGCCAGTGAGCCTTTGAAAACTTCTTTGCCTTTTGTTTCCCAGGCAAACATTTCGAGGTAAAGGATATACAGGTGTTCCAGCGCCACCATGCCAACGAGGATTTTTGATAGGATTTCCATGGGTTTGGGCATTGTTATAAGTTACTATCTTTTTTAGTACTGACCGGGTCCTCCAAATATAAACTTTACTTTACGCCTTTTCCAGTGGCAGCCCAGAAGATGCCTCCGTATAGGTGATCCAGAAAGGACTGGTCGGAGTAAACCATTCCGATGTGCCCCAAGCCTGTATAAAAGGCTCTTCCGCCGTCGTAAGGATGGTACCATGCAATGGGGTGCACGTCACCCATGCCGTTGCCTTTACTGGTTTTGGGATTATACGTTTTTTCGTCCAGTGTGATCAGGAATTTGAGATCGTCGGATTTGTATGGTTTCTGGTATTCATACCATTCGTCGGTCCAGAGCATTCGTTTGGGGAAACGCTCCAGCCCGGGGAAATTACTGTTGACTACATCCAGATATGCCGTTTGTTGCGCAGGGTGTGTATAAAACATCATCCCCACCAGCTTGGTGTACCAGGCCCAGTCATACTCGGTATCTGCTGCGGCATGGATACCCACCCAGCCTTTGCCAGACTGAATATATTTTTCAAAGGCCGTCTGTTGTTCTGCATTCAGGATGTCTCCCGTCGTATTCAAGAAAATTACTACATCAAAAGCTTTAAGCCGCTGCTCATTAAAAACGGAGGGGTCTTCCTGCCAGTCAACGGTAAAATTATGCCTGGCGGCAAGATTCCGCACGCCATCAACGCCTTCATGAATGGAAGTGTGGTGAAACCCCGCTGTTTTCGTAAACAACAAAGCTTTGAACTGCTGGGCGTGGGACGAAACGGCACTCAGGGCTACCAGCAGCAGTGGATATATTTTTTTGATCATGGGTTTAATTGTAAGATTTCAGATAACATCATTTACCCGCGAGGAAGAGATTTGTATCCCGTCTCCATCAATTCCTATAAAGACATGCTTATGGGCTTATATACTTAAATGACTTCGCAAGTCGGAATAATAGCTTGCAAAAGTGGGATTGATAGGTACATGTCCCGGAAGACTGCCCTCCGTTACGAAAAACCAGCCAGGCAAGCGCTCAGGGTAATATCTTCCAGAGTATATCCGAATCGTAATCGGTATAGTGGACGTATTTCCGGTTTCGCATCCAGAGCAACACATTTTTGTCGCCCTTTTTTTTGTATCTGGGAATCACCGGACGAACATTATCAAACTCAGAATTTCGGGTGATCGGCGTGATTTTCCAGCTTTTGCCCAAGTCCCTGGTTTCTCCTTTTGATATTTCAAATACATTGTTAACCTCGTGTGAAAAATATACCACCGAAGGGTCCAGCGGGTCAATGGTGAGGCCGCCTGAATAATTTTCTTCCCGTTCCTTTTTGCCCTCCGGCGTCTGAGGGAACCATTTGCCGGAATCTGTCAGATGGTTGTCGTTCCATTTCTGACCATCCCATACGGCATAATAATACTGATGCTGCTGGTTGGTAGGGTAACGGGTATAGGCAACAACGGGCCGTCCCTTCCGGTCTGGCACGATGTCAAAAATCCAGGCTTTTCCTGTTTCGGCAGTGGCTTTGTATACAATGGAGGCATCGGACGGATGAAATGGTAGTTGATCCATATTGGCAATTTTGGATCCGTCCGCACGCCAGAAAGCACCTTTTTCGTAGTAACAGTAATAAACCGAGTTCAACGGTTCGGCATTAGGATGCCCGTCAGTAAAAATAAGATGGATGCGGGATTTGCCATCTGAATAGTATTTGACGTACGGCCGGTTGTTGGTGTTAAGTTCTTTGGAGGTGATCACCACCATGGGGTCAGACCAGGTCTTGCCATTGTCGGTAGAGGTAATCAGGTTGGGTTTGAATCCTACCCAACGGCCAAAGCTGAAAATTTTGTTGTTTTCTCCGCTCAGCATAAACGGATTGGCATAAGTGTACGTCTCACGTTTAAACTTTTCCAGCAGAGCCGGTGTCTGCGGTTTAAAAACCAGCGAGTCCGAAAACGTAGTAATATCCCATGGCTGTAAAGTTGTATTCTGGATCACGCCCATGCCGTTTTTACTGCCTCCATGCCAGGTATATTGAGCAAGTATCCGGTTGTTGGGAAGCTGGAGAAAAGCCGGGTTGTCATGGTCGTCAATTTCCAGTTGGGTGTACAGTACCTTGCTGATCACTTTACCTGATTTAAGATCCAGAGAAGCCGCCAGGATATCGCCTGTTTTGGTAACCCAGCCCGTTACAATTTGTCCGTTTTTATTACTGGTATAAATGGCCCTCGGGTCGCTGAACCAGCACCATGCACCGTCGTTTGTGAGGGTTGAAACTGTCTGGGCAGAAAGTGTTGAAATGAAACTGAGGAAAGTGAAAATTAGAAGGCTGATTCTCATCATTTATCGGTTAAGTTAAAAGTCTCCGGTAATCCTGTTACGGACCATGTGAAAAGGTATAATATTATCTCAATTTAGTGAAGAGCTGTTTACCTGTCGCTCCATATCCCGGAATGCCCATCGGGCCATTTCATTGATCACGGTCTCCAGTTCTCTGCCCGATTCCGTGAGCGTATAGGTAACGTATGGAGGGACAACCGGTTTGGCTTCCCTGGTTAGTAAATGGTCGGCTTCCAGCTGTTTGAGGTGCTGGATCAGCATCTTTTCAGTTATGTGGGGCATCGCCTTTTTGATTTCATTGTATCGTTTGCTGCCCGATAAAAGGTGATATAAAATGATAGGTTTCCAGTGTCCTCCGATCTTGTTCATCACATAGGTGACAGGGCAGGTATTCAGGACAATCTCTCTGTTGGCATGGTAGGTCGAACTCTCCTTGATTCTTGTCATGGTACATACTTTGGGGTAAGTACTTGTATAAAAGTAAGTACAAATATAGTTTTGTCCCATCAGAAAATCAATTTTAATGATCGTTTATTAATCGTCTTATCACAATGAAATACATCATCACAGGGTCACTTGGTAACATCAGCTTACCCGTAACAGAAAATTTGGTCAAAGACGGGCACGAGGTAACGGTAATCAGCAGTAACCCCGGGAAAAAGGAAGCAATAGAAAAACTGGGCGCAAAGCCGGCGATTGGTTCCGTAACGGACGCGTCGTTCCTGTCGGATGTTTTCAGAAATGCAGATGTGGCATATCTGATGGTCCCCAGCGATTTTTCGGCGCCGGACTACCCTAAATTACAGCGTGAAATTGCCGATCATTATGTAGGGGCTATTGCTGGCAGCAGTATCACACACGTGGTTTTATTGAGCAGTATCGGGGCGCATTTGAGGCAAGGTGCGGGGCCCATCGACGGGTTGGGATATCTGGAAGAAAGATTACTGGAGTTGAAAGATGTACATACTAAATTCCTCCGTCCTTCTTATTTCTTCAACAACCTTTACAGCCAGGCTGGCCTCATCAGCCATGCGGGCATTGCGGGAAGCAATTTCGGTAATACCGAGGAAAAACTGGTACTGGTTCATACCGGGGACATCGCGATTGTTGCATCCAGGTACCTGCTGGATCTGTCGTTCACCGGTAACAGCATAACATATATCTCCAGTGACGAAAGACATCCCAATGAAATTGCAGAACTACTGGGCAAATCTGTTGACAAGGAGGGTATACCCTGGATCACTTTCACAGATGAGCAGGCGCAGCAGGGAATGGTAGACGGAGGCTTGAGCCCTGGTTTTGCCGATCTGTATGTTAAAATGGGCAGGGCTATCCGTGAAGGAAAATTACAGGAACATTACTGGCAAAACCGGCCCGAGGTTTTAGGAACCTATAAGCTGGAAGATTTTGTGAAAGCATTCAGTCTGGCGTATCACAAGGGCTGATCTTTGGACTTCTAATACTCAAAAGAGACCGGCTAAACGGTCTCTTTTGAGTTATTTTTTTCATATTTATATACTTATTTTCCCATGATAAGCCGGGTCTGAGCAGCACCTGTCTCAGCTTCAGGTAACTGCACTGTCAGGGTTTTATCCTTGAAAATATTGCGGTCAACCGCCAGGGTAATCTGCTGAACACCTTGAGAAAGCTCTGCGGTGGCACTCTGTCCGGAAAGTTTGAGTGGCTTGCCGCCTGCCCAGGCCGTTATACCAGCTGTTTCGTTGAATGCCAGCGTGACATTCCCTTTTGTAAGTACCTCTACTTCGAAACGGATGAAGCTGTAACGTTTGTTTCCAGTGATTTCCGTCACAGGCAGTTCTGCAAGAGGGAGCTCGCCAGAAACTCTGCTGTATGCTGGCTGGAAAACCGTTTTGGTTTTGTCTTTCAGAATGTAGGCAGGACCTTCAGCCTGGACTTTACCGGTAAGTTCCTTGCTTGTTTCCGCTGTACTCCAGCGTCTTACAAACCTTGCGTTAGGTACCCTGAATTTCCCTGACTCGCCCAGTTTGGAGAGGAAACCAACCAGGTTAATAAAATCTTCCTTGTCCAGGCTGGCCGTTAGTCCGGGAGGCATGAGCGACCCGGGTGTTTTCTCTACCACGGTGATCTGGCTTTTGGGAATTGCGGTTTCGTTGCCCGTAACATCCCGCATGATCAGTTCGGTAGTGCCGTTGCTTACCAGGTATCCCAGCATTTCACTGCCATCCTTTTTTACAACACGCTGTAATTCAAAACCTTCTTTGATAGAGGCAGTCGGGTACAGTATGGAGCGGATAATGGTTTCAACAGGAGAGCTTGTTCCAAGGCTGCTAAGGTCTGGACCGATGCGGCCTCCTGCACCTCCGATGGCGTGGCAGGTGAGGCAGCTCAGCGAAGCTTTGCGGAATACGGTTTCGCCCCGTTCAGCATCTGCAGTAGCCACAACCGTTTTTGCAAGGCTGGCGATTTGCTCATTATTCAGTTCCTGAGGCATTGTTTCAGCAGGAAGTATGCCACCTGAGGCTTCCAGCGCCTGTTTCAGTAATTTTACATCCGTGTCTTTCTGCCGGTTCTGAGAATACTGGCGTTGCACGATCTGCCGACCCGCCTTCGCTATATTTTCAGGAATTTTCTTGGACAGAAGCGCATCAGCTAATGCTTGAGCTCCCGGCCTTACCGTTAAAAACGATTGAAAAAGTTCGGTAGCATTCGCTTCGGGCAGTGCTTTGAAAAGATCCGGTGCAATGCGGGCCGCTTCGGATACATTTACCATCACCAGTTGTGCTGCTGCCAGCTGGCGTAGTTCAGGGGAATTTTTTACAGTTGTCAGATCGGTCAGTTGCTTCACGGCCTGATCCTTATCCATCGAAGCCATCGCAGATAAAGCAGCTTTTTTAATATTCTTATCTCCTTTTTGGGCCAGGCTTACCAGCGTTCCGTTCATTTCGGGAAGCTTCCACAGGCCGATCAGTTTGATGGCAGCCGTGGCAATGGCCTCGTCGTCATTATTGATAAAGCCTGAAATACGTTTTAAATCTCTGTCGGGCATTACGTTTCGCTGGCGCGCAGCGGTTTCCAGTGCTCCTAATTGGGCCGCTGTATTTTTATCCCCGCCAGCAACGGCCATATCCAGCAGCAGGTTTAAGTCCGACTGTTTACCTAGTTTAGCAATCGCAGCGAGTGCGTCTTTTTGATAAATTTCCGGTACCTGTCCTTTCCGGTAAAGCTGCACCAGCTGACTGATCGCTTCCGGATTGCCGGATGATTTCAGAGCAAAAGCTGTTTTTCCAGCATTACCGAAGAAGTCAGGGTCGGTTTTCAGACGTGCCATCCAGAATGGTTCCAGCTCACGGATGGTTTGCCAGAGCGCAAAATCCAGGAATTCGTCCATCTGTTGGTCCAGTACCGACAACGCGGTGCGTGCAGCCTGGGCGGTTTTTAATTTACGCAGTGCAATCACGGCTTCAAGGCGTACCTGAGGATGTTTGTCAGTTACCGCTTTGGCAAGAAGAGATGGTACATCTGTTATGCGGGCATGCCAGAATTCCAGTGCGCGAAGCCCCGCCGCCCTTGCATTATGGCTTTGTGCATTCAAGAGGCTAAGTAAAAGCGGTTCGTTTACGACGTTGAGCGCCTGATACACCCATACGGCTTCCAGCAGATGGTGTTCGTATTCCTTATCTTTTTTATCCAGATTACTTACCCAGTTTTTCAGAGCCGGAATCACCTCTTTTGCCCCCCGTTCTTTCAATACCTGACGGGCCTGTGCACGGGTCCAGTCTTCCGGCAACTTTAAGGATTCAAGCAGTTCGTTTACAGAAGCCTTGCTTAATTTGGGAACTTTAACCAGCGGGCGTCCTTTGGCTGTAATACGCCAGATACGGCCATGTTCCTGGTCGCGGCGGGGATCATGAAAATCCACTTCACCATGCTGGATGATCGGGTTATACCAGTCGGCCACATAGATGGCACCATCTGGCCCAACATTGATATCTACCGGGCGGAAGGCTACGTTGTCCGTCCACATCAGGTCTTCCGTTTGCCGGGATGCATATCCGCTGCCCTGTTCTTCAAGCTTAAAACGGTTGATACGGTTGGCGCGGAAATCATTGGTAATCACACTGCCTTTCCAGGATTCGGGTAAATGCCTGCCCGATACTACATCCAGCCCGCTATGCTTGGGTTGCCCTGGATTTAAGCCCCGGATGATCCGCTCGGCGCCCGGAGCTGTCACAAATGTGGCTCCCGGGAATCCATAATTGATACCTTCGCCGCCAGCACCGTCGGTCAGGAAGGATTGTCCCCAGCGGTCAAACTGGAGTCCCCAGGGGTTGACAAGCCCTCTGGCATAAACCTCCATATCCAGTGTTTGCGGATTGAGCTGCCATACACCACCCCCCTCAAGTCGTTTGATACCCTGAGGCGTTTCTACGTGACTGTAGATGTAGATCGACTGGTTGAAGTAAAGATGCCCTTCCGGCCCCCAGCGGAAGGTATGGATCAGGTGGTGCGTGTCTCCGGTTCCAAAACCATTGAGTATCCGTCGTTTTTTATCGGCTTTACCATCCCCGTCGGTATCTGCAAAGTGCAGTATTTCTGTGGAATTGGCTACATACACCCCGCCGTCTCCGGGCAGGATACCGGTGGGCGTCAGCAGTCCTTCGGCAAAAATGGTAGTTTTGTCGGCTTTGCCGTCACCGTCGGTATCTTCAATTACGAAAATTTTATCGTTTGCTTCTTCCCCTGTTTTAAGATGGGGATAGGCTGTGCTGCTTACTACCCACAACCGGCCGTCGGCATCCCAGTTCATCTGGATCGGTTTTGCTACCAGAGGTTCCTGGGCCCAGAGGCTTACCTCGAAACCATCCGCAATTTTAAAAGACGCCAGTTCCTTCTGTGCGTCCGGGTCCGGATCTTCTTTCCGGTTATCCTGGTTCACGGAGGAGGTAATCAGCAGTACCATGGGAATGACCAGGGTACTGTAAAACAACCTTTTGAATTTTAATGTTTTCATATCTTTTGTAGCTGCTGGCTGTCAGGGCGGTCAGCTGTTGCGGTTTAACTTGTTACTAATGTTTGCGGAATATACCTTTTGCCGGAAGCACAGGGCTGCCAGCTGCCGGATCATTTCAATGCAGTAAGCTGATATAGGTGGTCCTTCACGCCACGCTGCAGAGCGATCTGCCCTTCCAGCCATTTGATCAGGATATTTTGCTCTTCCAGTCCTTTCACGTGACGGCCCTGCTCGTAAGAGCGGAATCCCAGGATGTAGGTTTGGTTGAGTGGGCGGTACTGGAAAAAATGCAGGTCGTTCTTTTTCAATATCATTGCCCGCAACCTGGCAGCCTGTTCAAAAGAAGGGCCCTGGCTGATCTTCACACCTTTTTCCCAGTCTTGTGCTGAGGCAGTGATAACTACGCTATTGTCTGCTGCAAGGGTGTAAAAGCCTTTTTTCAAACCTGTAATTTTAAGTATCCGTGCATGCTCTGTTATTCCCAAGCCTTCGGCCGGCAAAGGAAGCGGCAGATAGCTTTCATGTACTTTAAATTTCAGGTGGGACATATCCCCTTCCAGAATTTTACCACCAGCGGATATTTCAGCGCCCTTTTTGGATACTGTTATCGTCGTAACTTCTCCGGCAGCGGGCAGGCCCAAGCCATTTTCAATGGCTCTGGCCAGATAATAATATCCCGTTTCATTCAGGTGTACGCCATTTTCTATAATTGCAGTTTTTTTGCTGATGTCAAGGATAGGTTTATAAATATCGATAAACAGTTTGCCACGGTCTGCGGCCGTTTGGGCAATGGCCTTCGCGTAAAGCTCAAGGTCCGCATTGCGTTTGGACAGGTTTACCGAGGTGTCACTGGTCATCACCGGAATCGGCGACAACAGTATAGCTCTCGCACCGAGCGCGTCTATTTTATCCAGCAGTTTGTTGAGACCTTCCCTGAAACGCGGAAGTCCGGCTTCGCCTTCCTGAGCCTCTACACCACCGTAGCCGAGTATCACCACCTTGGGCTGTGCCTGGGTGATGTCCTGCATGAGGTGCTCATAAGGGGTAGGCGGGTTGGTGAAAGTGCTGCGGGCTTCACCCCATACATTGTCTCCGGTCCAGCCCAGGTTACGGAAAGTGAGGTCGCGGTCGGGGAACCGTGTGGTTAGCGCCAGTTCCAGGTAACCAAACTGGAAATCATTCTCGAAAAGCGAATTACCAAGGAAAACAACCCGGTCGCCGTTTTTAAAGTCAAAAGGCTTGGCTTGTGCCCTGGCAGCTTCACTGTTTATAGCAAGCAACAATACTAAGAAATAGCCCGTAAAGGCTAAAAACCGAATCTTTCTCATGCATTTTCATTTAAATAGGTTTAGGGAGACAGGGATTACTCCGCTATTCTCGGTCGCAAATATAAAACTTCGTTTGACCCGAACTTCACGGTGCTGCTGATTAATGATAAATAAGTTTTTCCGGATAATAAGTCTTACCAAACAGGCAAAAGATATGAATTGCAGAGGAATTTGTCATTCGTATAAGAATATAAGGGTCGTCGGTTCTTGCAAATGGTAATCTGGTGAAATTGTTCGGCAAGGAATCAATACTTGTCCTTTTTAAATGCTCCCGAAATATGTATGGTATTTATATATTTGTTGAATGACAAGTGTTTGACAAAAACATATAAATACCTGAATGTATGGCAACCAACAGATTTATTGCATTAATAGGCGACGGCCGGGAGCGGTTCAGTGACAAGGAGCTGGATGAAGAAAAACCGACAGAGCCGGTCGTGATCGACAAATATGGCGTTTCGGACGCTTACAAATACGACGGCTACGTTTTTCTGAATGAGGACTGGTTTACCAAATACAGTAAAAAGTGGCAGGAAGATCCGACGGAAATTGACGATCTGCTGGTGAGTCTGGTAAAAAATGCGCACAAAGGGTGTAAATCTGAAAATCTGTTGAAAATTCAGGCCTATTTATCGGAACCTCCCGAAAGTCTTGACGAGGTCGCGGAGATATGGAGAAAATTTTATGATCCGGAACTGAAAACGATTTAATACACCAATATTTCTGAGGTAGCAATAGTAAATTGAAATCTGACACAGCTGCAAGCACCGATAGGATAGCAGAAGGGAACCACTCACACGGGAAGTAATGACCGGTATTCCGTTGAAAATGAAAAAATACCCCGTATTATTTTTGATTGTTTTACTGACAGCCGTACCGGCGTTCTCTCAAAAGATAAAAATTCAGATATCCGGTCCGGGGGAGATCAAGGGGCGGAAGGCCGTACTGCTCACACGTGAAAAGGGATTTGCTGCCATGGTGCATTCTGTGAAGCTTACAACCGGTACTGTAGAGCTTGAAATAGGGGCAGATCAGGTACCGGACCTTTACCAGCTCCATGTTTCGCAGACCCACGGCTCCTTATTTTTTTTCCTTGAACCAGATACAAAAATCCAGCTGGATACAACGGATCTGTCGAAGTCTGTGGTGACGCATTCGAAAAGTAACCCGGCCTGGGAGGCCTACCAGAATGAAATCCAGAGGCCGTACGACAACCTGTACAATGCCTTTACTGCCGGAGAGACCCGCGCCCGCAAACAAAATCAGACCGACAGCCTGGCTTACTGGCTTGACAGGAAAATTACGGAGCATCGTAATCTGCTTAAAAAAACGGGAGATTTTATCCTGAATAATCCGGCATCTTATGTGAGTTTATATCTTCTCAAAAACAACTGGTACGCATTTAAGGACAAAGGGTTATTTGAGAAACTCGACGTATCTCTGGCTTCGCACCGCAGTTACAAGTTTTTAAAGGAAAGGGGACGGGGAGTGGCTAGAAATTAACATGCCCTCTTAGAATAAATGTTTGTTGGGAAAATCCCATGGCGGAATAAATACCAAAAAATCGCTTTCCGCATGTCCGGATTCACTATTTTAAATTGATATACAAATTTGTAAATCAAACATTTAATAAAAACCGCATGAGAAGATTGACAGTATTTAACTTTATTACCCTCAATGGGTATTACAAGGGGCCGGATGAAGATATCAGCTGGAATCCGCATGGCGATGAGGAAGAAAGTGAGTATGCTTCCGACAGTATGAAGGAGGATGGGATTTTGCTTTTCGGGCGTACTACCTATGAAATGATGGCAGGTTACTGGCCCACGTCTATGGCTATGGAAAATGACCCCATGGTTGCGGAAGGGATGAACCGCGCAGAAAAAATTGTCTTTTCGCAAACTTTGGAAAAAGCAGAATGGAACAACACCAGGGTGGTGAGCGGGGATATCATCGGGGAGATAAAACGATTGAAGCAGCAGCCAGGCAAGGACATGACCATACTGGGCAGCGGAAGTATTGTGTCTCAGTTTGCGGAACATGGACTGATTGACGAATTTCAGATCATGATCAATCCGGTGGCCATTGGAGAAGGTACTCCCCTGTTCAGTGGCATAGGAAATACACTCAACCTCAGCCTTTCCTCGGTGAGGCAATTCAAAAGCGGAGCGGTTTTGCTCTGTTATAAGCCTGTTTAGAGTTACGACAAAGGATATCCGGCATCAGACGAATAAAAAAAATCGCATGCGACCGCATTTCCGGAGCATACGATTTTTTTTATTTTAACCAGATTACCTGGCTGGCGTGATAACAATGTTACGGTATTCCACAGGTCCGTGGTCTCCCTGGATGTACAGCGGGCCGGGTTCTCCTTCATTGCTGTCCAATGCTCCACCGGTAATTCCAGGAATTTCCTGGTTGCTGATCACCGTTTTTCCATTCAGAACAAGGGTGATCATTCTGCCCACCAGCGTGATATCAAATGACTGCCATTCGCCAGCTTCTTTGGCTGCCATTTCGCTCGGGCTTATGAATCCGTAGATGGCACCAAGCTGGTCAAGCGCCGGTTCCATTCCGTAACCGTCGGTGATCTGTGTTTCATAACGGCCCCGCAGGTATACCCCGCTGTTACTGCCTTTCGGGATGCGGAATTCGATATGCAGTTTAAAGTCACTGAACTTTTGGTCTGTAATCAGGTTGGCTCCGGATTTCGGGCTACGCAGGATACCATTTTCGGCAACCCACTGATTGTCTCCCGATGCATGCCATCCTTTGATACTACTCCCACCGCTGAGTGAGATAGGCTTACCCCATACGGGTGGAGTACTCCTCCGCAATGACGGTGCGCGAACCCCTGTCCAACTGTAAGTTTTTCCGTCGGGAGTGGTGAGGTTGCCCGATAGTTTTTCACCCTCTAAGATCCCTTCAAGAATAAGCTCCTTGTCGCCTTTTTCCCACTGGGGAGGTATGGCAAAATGTAATTTTCCTTCTTTAAAATGAACTTCTGAGATGGGGCGTGCGCTTCCTGAAAAGCCCGTAAACTGGCCAACCAGCGTATGATATCCGGAATGGCGTACCTCTAGCCAGGAGGGCAGGCGCTTCCCGGCAACGTCTACCGTTATGTCCCACCGTCCTTCGATCGGGGTTGCAAGTATTGTCAGCGGATTGCTATGAGATAGGGTAGTAACGATGGTCAGCAGCAACGTCATGGCAGCTACTAGAGAATGCCGGAGCATACGATTTGGATTTGTCAGAGATATATCAGGCATATATTTTTATTTTAAGCGAGCCAATTTACCCATAATATTCAAATAACGTTTGAAAGCCGATCAAAAAACAAAAAGGGGAAAGTATATCTGACTTTATTTGGAAATGATGCCCAACAATTCATTATTTTCAGGAAACGGTCGCGATGCGCTGCAAGGTAACTCCGAGGCCGCAGCTTACCCATCCGAACCACAACTCTTTTCAAGCAAAATATGAAACAGATCACCGCCAAAGTATTCCAGATCAGCCTGGGGGGCGTCAATGTTTTTTTAATCGATGACGATGGCCTGACACTGATTGATACCGGATTTGCAAACTTTACCGACAAGATTTTTGCAGGTGTTAAAAAAGGCGGAAGGAATCCTAAGGATATCAAACGGATCATCCTGACGCATGCTCACCCGGACCACTCGGCAAGTGCCGCGGATATTAAAAGCAGGCTGGGTATACCGGTATTTGCTCATCAGGAAGATGCCCTTATGCTGGAACAGGGAATTGCCGGAAGGGCTGCCAGGATCCTTACGCCGGGTATAGGCAATTGGCTGATTTTTAACCTTTTTATAAGACCCACCAAGGCTGTTGTGGATCCTTTCCTGGTTGAAGAGAAGTTAACGGACGGAGATATCATTGATGTTGCAGGCGGAATAGAGGTTATTCATACGCCCGGGCACTGCGCGGGTCATATATCACTGCTTGTTAAAAATGAAGGAGTGCTGATTGCCGGAGATATATGCGCCAATTTCTTTGGGCTGGCCCTCAGTACCATCAACGAGGATGTGAACGTAGCCATCGACAGTATTGGGAAGGCAGCTGCCTTTCATTTCGACAAAGCTTTATTCGGTCATGGAAATCCATTGATGAAAGATGCGGATAAAGCGCTTCGGGCTTTTTATAAGAAGATGTCATAAGTTGTACTAGTGTCTAATTGCATAAATAACATATATTAATATTAAAAATATTTGTTATCCTTATGGTATGTCAAGAAAGGTCATACCGTATACGATTTCAGAATCGGATCAACTAGAACTGGAAAGAAGAGTTCGCAGTAGAAATATTTCTCGAAGCTTGCTCAACTTCATGGCCTACGCGATTAGTTGGAAGCGTTTTCTTCTACTAATTTCTTTCAGAGTTGAGGATCGTGTTACAGTCTCCAGCAATTCCAAACGGCTCCGAAATTTTCTTGACCCACTTCCCCAGAAGCCAATATCCTCGTCAGTTCCTGCTCAAATCAGCATTGTAACTCTTTCTAGTCCTACGGCATTTCTGAATTCCCTACCAGCATCATGATGTTCTAAAATGTGTGCAACTTTTTAGAACAACCTCGCTGAACTTCAATCGTTGATAATGACAGTTGAGCGTCCATAAGCCCTAAATGTATGATTCTTCACTGTTACATCTTCATACAAATGCGGGGACAAGAACCCGTTATAGTATATAATAAGACCGCCAGCGGAACCAGATGTTTCAAGTGCAATGCCTTTTTTCTGATTATATATATTATAGATATTAAACTGATTGTTGTTGATAGGTCCAAATCCATTAAGGAGTAGTCCAGATGAACCCGGTATTGGTATAAAGTTTCCTCGAGTAGATGTATAGGCAATATGTTTAATAGTTTGAATTTTGTCCCTAATTGACCAAGCAACCTCCATAGCTGCTAGCTGAGCGTCAATAGGAGTACTAGAAAGCCTGTGAGATAAGCCTTCAGAATCATTAACTGGAGCACCATTTTGATTGCTTGAATATTGAGAAAAGTTGGTGCTTCCTGTTGGCTTCCATAGAGCGGCCAGTCCATCACCCCAAAAATGAAATTTTGCTGCGTTTCCTCCGTAGACGCTTCCTGCATCCCAATTTAGTACTCCACCATTAATTATTGTTGCCCACAGGCAGTCGGTAAACATTTGATCCCAAGGTGCAGGTGGCTGAGAGTTGCTCTTACTAATCATTTCTCCGTTTGGAAATGGGATTAATTCGCCGGTATCAGCAATTTCTATATTATTACGTCTAGCAATACCACTCGTGAAATCGGCTACAAAGCTTTCAGTTAGAGGACTTGTAAATAGGACAATATTCCGTTCTCTATCTTGTCCTTGATATGACTTTGTACCAAGCTTAATCCTCTCATTAAGATAAATCAGATTGTAGGGTGTTTGATAAATTTTATTGTAATAGTAAAGCTTATGGTTTAGATTACGGTAATTTATGGCACCCGAAGCATAGTAATTTGCCGTGCCAAACCAAGTATCACTTGCTGGATGGTAATGATCGTAGAGGTGGTTTGTTAAGGATTCGACAAATCTATTATAAGGCTTGTCTAATCCACTCCCAAAAACGTTATAATCCCCATAGTCATCGCCACCATAACCACCGAATGCACCCATTTTTTGTGCATCAGTTTCTCCAGTTGCCTGACGGATTTGATCATAAAAGCCTTTATTCTGATTAACTGATCTGAAATTAATATCTCCACCATGGCCTTGCGTGTTTTCTTCATACTCCTCACTATAGATAGCATTAATATTATTTCCATGAAGGATAGCAGCGCTTTGCCCCAGTGAGTATAATTCCGAATCAGTAGGTGGAGTCGCATAAGGATTTCCGTTGTCAACCGCATTTGGTGCTAATCGATCTGTTCGCCAACTATTTGGTTCGATTGTGGTACCACTGAAATAGGTGTTAACACCGCCAGTGTGATAGACTCCTTTATTTGCATTTCTGTTTGCTCCACCAATCGCGTGAAACTTTTTGTAATCACGCCAATTTTTTGTCGTTGCATTTTTTGGCCAAGTTAATTGCCGGGTGACTACAAGCCAGCTTGGTACAGTTGTATTACCTTGGGGAGAACTAGACTTTATGGAAAGAAATATTTTGCTGTAACGACAATTGTCTGCATTAACTCCCTGGCCATTCCAGCCCTCAAAATGAGTCTTAAAGGTATTAAAATCAGGGACTTTATTTGCTTGACAGACATATTGTGCAATTGTATATATACCATCTTGGAGATAAATATTTTGGAACATTTGTGGAGTGCCCGTGCTATTTTCTAGAGGATAATTACCAATGGCATAAAAAACATTACTTCCGTTTAATTTATGAATCGCACCGGATTGATCCAAGTTTGGTGTTATATCTGAGAGGTTAGATAGCCCAAATTGAATTTCAAATTCTGGTGTACGGTTATACGTATATGTTCTGTCTCCCACAGTTTGAGTATAAGTTCCCAGCAAGGTGCCCGGAGTTACACTGCAACCGCCGGTTTGTGATACTGTTAAGGCATTTGAAGCCTCACTGACACAAGCATTGGAGGATTCACATGTGGCAGTATATGTTCCGGGGTCACTGGTTACTAATGTAGGTCCTGTTCCTACTTGGGTTCCGGATCTGAACCACCTTACAGTCCCATTCGTACCTGATGCTGATAATGTAACCTGCTGGTTAGTGGCCGAACATACAGTTGTTCCATTCGATATGCTTATTGTTGGTGTAGCAGGGGGTACGCATATCAAATCCCCACATCCTGTAATGTTAAGTCCAATGATATTGGAAGAGCCAGCAGATGTTCCTTCCCATTTAGTTCCGCTTGCTCCGTCAAACGCTAGTATATAATTTCCTTGCCCAAAAGGTGTTCCGACAAGTCTTGTACTACCATTGTAAAATTCCAGCTCAGCAATTTCACCCCAGCCTGAATTACTGGCCACAAATCTTAGTGAAGTATAGGATGTAAAATTCGGGGATGTAAATTCCTGCAATGTTCCAGTACCGTTCTTATCAAAGGTGTATAAATCTGACCAATCCGTACCATTATTAGAGCCTTGTATTTTAGCTCCTATTAATCTTTCCATACAGCACTCACCAGGCAAACGGAAAATTAGGCGTACTTTATTGGGAGTACAGCCGGTAAAGGATGATATGGCCAGCTTACTTTGAGATATTTTAATACCTTCCGTTTTACTAATTAACCTAACTTTTATCTGCCCCTTGTATAAAAGATACCTTCCTGTTTCAATGGATTGCTTTGTGCCGCGGAGCAAGATAAATGTCGGATCCTGAATTGTGGTCGTAAATTTTCCTTTAATTTTAAAAACCACGTGTGACTTTCCGTGTTGAAAACCGTCAGATATATAATCGGAATAGTTACCGCCAGTCTGTATAAATCCTTCTGGAAAAGTAACTTTGATATAAAATTCAGATGTCAATGTACTATTCCCTAGTCTAAAATCCCAGTTTGGGCGACGTGTCGCGGTTATTTTAATCTCAAACTCTTCATTCAATACAACCTGTAACTTACTCGCCTCAATTTTAAAAATAACAGGGTCTAAATCCAATTTCCCATCAAGCTTTCTAATTGCTGACGATTGAGAAATTGAACTCAAAAAAATGCCCAGAATCAGCAGAATAGATTTCTTATGGTAGATAATTCTTGTTGACATAAATGAAATATTAATAAATGAAATATTATGCTAGCAAAATTAGCATTGAATTGACGATTGATGTGTAGATTTTTTACCTGTATTTTGAGGGTGTTTGTGCCTCAATTATTGAGGTATTTGTTTTACAATATGAGTATTGTAAATTTTTATAAATTGCAGAACATTCCCGCTATTTATAGTAACAGATACACACGGTCTATATGTCTGAAAATTCTTTACTTACATTTCTTGATAATAACAATTCATGGCAAGATTTAGCGCAGCTGCTGAGACTTACAAAACGTGAATGGGAAGTAGTTGTATTGCTATCCAGAGGATTAGGAACTTCTGATATTGCAACTATAATCTGTGTTGAACCAAAAAGCGTGGACAATTATAGGTGTAAGATAGCTGGTAAGCTGAAGTTAAAGGGAAGAAATAAGTTATTTTTTTATTGCTTATATAATAGAGATATGTTGGAACAAATATATAGACAACTGTTAAGTATTTAAATATTAGTTTTTAATTCATATTTAAATACGATAAAATATATTATCTTAAATAAATTCATATTATCAACCACTTTGGTGATATAATTACGGAATAGTTATAGTTGAAGATGAACTTATATATCGCTGCAAATAATTATAGTATATAATCTTTAGTTGATGATTTTTAAGGGTATAATTTTCATTAAACATATAATAGTTATCTTTTAGTCAAATATCAATCTTCTTTTATCATTAATATATGTTCTTTTTTATTTTACCAATATCTATATTACTTATTGCCATTATTGTTCAATATGAACAAAGTATCTACAAGAAAATGGGAGTCATAGGTTTTTTAAGAAGATCATTTTTAATCTCTCTTTTAGCTCATTCATTAATTATATTTTTGTTTAATGAGATACTGTCTTTGTTTGACGGTTTAACCATAATTAATACCAGATTGTTTTGGAGTATTTTGGTTATATTAGAAATTGTGGTATTATATGAATTTTATCAAACGTATCCTTTGCGTAAAGGTCAGGCAGTACGGTTAATTATGCAATTCTGGAAAAATATTAGATATGCGGATAAGTGGCTCATATATACGGCAATACTACTTTATATTATTCCGTTGATGATCCTGTCAGTAATTGTTCCTCCTAATAACTTCGATGCCCATAGCTATCATCTCAATAGAATAATTGAGTGGCTGGGAAACCACAACATAAATCACTATCCCACACGGCACAATCAGCAACTTTATCACAATGTATTCGCGGAATATATTGTGATGCACACATTTCTACTTTCGGAGTCCGATGTCTTTGCCGGTACGGTTCAATTTCTTGCAAGTATTGGAAGTATTGTGGCGTGTAGCTTGGTTACTAAAAGGCTGGGTGGTACAAGCAGTGTGCAAATTCTTTCATCGGTGATGCTGGTGACGCTGCCGATAGCAATTCTGGAAAGTACCTCCGTTCAGGTAGATTATGTTGCATCTTTCTTTTTTATCACATTTCTCTACTTTGGCTATGAAGCTCTGGACTATCCAGAAGGAGATACGATCATTTTCATGGCACTTTCTTTGGCGTTTGGCTCATTCTCCAAGTACACAATTTTTATGTATTCGCTGCCATTTTGCGTATATTTTGGGTTGCGGTTTTTACAACTACGAGGCTTTATTGGCTCGGTAAAAATCTTTGGGATATTTGCAGCGATGCTGTTCTTCGTTTTTATGCCATTTATGTTTAGGAATTATGATTTTTTTGGAGACGTTCTTAGCCCGGTGAAAGAAACCGGACTGGAAGCTGAAAATTTGACGGTGAAGGAATTTTCATTTAAGAATACAATTTCAGGAATGGTTAAGAATGTGGGGCTTCATATTGGGTTGCCATCCAATTCTTATAATCTGTTTATGGAGAGCTTGGTAGAGAAATTGCACAAAATGCTGGGTGTAAATCTTAATCCTGATGGGGCAGATACATTTTTAGTAAGATTTGTTTTGCATGAGGACATGGTTCCAAATACCATCCATCAGACGATACTTTTTTTTTCATTGGTGGGTTTGTTTTTTATTAAGGGAAAAACCCGCCTTAATTACTTCGCATTATGTGCCTGCGCAGGTTTTGCAATATTTAGTTCACTGATGATATTTCAACTCTGGAGTTCACGGACTCAGATGCCTTTCTTTCTGATGGGATGTATTATCTCTGCTGTTGTATTAGATCGTTTTCTGGGTAAGTGGACGGTTTACCTTTCTTTTGCACTTATATTGTTTTCGACAGTGTTTGTTTTGGCAAATCCGAGTAAACCACTTGTACCATTGCGTTATTATTCCAAGAAATTTTTAAGCTATACTCCAATAGCTGTTTGTCCTCAAAATAAAAGGCAGGAGCTTACGGTAGTGCGTAAATTGACGAAGTTTTATTCTGCTACTTTGAATAAAAACAAATGCTTCCAGTTGCAAAATATCATCCCGAGGAAAGATCAGGACGTGGTGTTTGAAATACTTGATAAAGTGGGTTATTTTGACGAGGAAAAATATGAAACTGTATTTACATCTGATAAAACGAAGCTCTATTTTTTTAATCATCCGAACGACTATGAAAAGTGCAGGGATTTAATACCACGAATGAAAAGTGTGCAAGAAAATATCGGGATATTGTTTAAGGCCGGCAATGGATATTATCACTATTGGGCGATGATCCAAGGGGACAAGTATCAATTTGGCCAAATGAAATATATTGGGTATCGGCCAAAGTATTCTGAGCTTTCAAATGCGAACCAGAAATTTGAATATCGGTATATTTTTGGAGATGATCCTGGTCTTCTGAAACACTATTATAAAAAGAACCTGATTGATACAGTTTATTCCTCCAAAGGTTTTTACTTTGCAAAACTTAAATGGAAGGTGGCGGATATCATTTCTCTTTGAAAAGCAGTCAGTCCTCAAAGCAGTTGAAGGGCTAAACTCTTTGAATATTGGTCAGGATACCACATTCACCGGTTTTCCATGCTGAAAAGCGCTGAGGTTGTCGGCCACCATCTGGAGCAATCTTTGACGTGCTTCAAAAGACGCCCACGCAATATGTGGTGTGATGATGCAGTTGGGAGCAGTTAACAAAGGATTGTCGGGCTTGGGCGGCTCTACGGACAATACATCCAGACCCGCACCAGCGATTACTCCATTTTGGAGGGCGTCAGCCAGATCCTGTTCATTAATGAGTGGACCCCTCCCGGTATTGAGCAGATATGCTGTGGGTTTCATCCAGGAGAGGCGTTCCGTATTGATGAGTTCACGTGTTTCTTCGGTCAGCGGGCAATGCAGGCTGATCACATCACTTTGCCGGAAGAGCTCTTCCAAGCCTACCATTTCGATCGTATTCCCAACCGTTTTTTCGGGGTTTCTGCGATAGGCAATCACTTTCATGCCCATGGCTCTGGCAATGTCAGCTACTTTGGTCCCGATATCTCCCAGCCCCACCAGCCCGAAAGTTTTACCGGCAAGTTCCACCAAGGGCGTTTTCCAGTAACAAAAATCTTCCGAGGCAACCCAGTCGCCTTGGTGTACACTTTGGCTGTGCAGCTCAAGATGATTGGCCAAGCCAAGCAATAAGCCAAAGGTGTGCTGCGCTACCGAAGCGGGGCCATAGGCTTTCACATTGGTAACTATGATACCTTTTGCGGCCGTTGCTTTGGTATCTATATTGTTATAACCGGTTGCCATTACACCAATGTATTTCAGGTGCGGTAGCTGGCTCAGCGTGTTTTCATTCAGTACGACCTTGTTAACCAGTAAAATCTCCGCGTCCTTCGCTCTTTCAACAATTTCATTTTGAGCGGAGCGGTCATATACAGTCAGATTTCCCAGACTCCGCAGGGGCGCCCAGTCCTGGTCGCCAGGGTTGAGGGTATAACCGTCCAGTATTACGATATTCATGATGATTATTCGGTTATGAATTTATATTTGACCAGCCTAATACGGTATAATTTGTGCGCTCCTGATTGTCTTTTCCACCGTAAATGAGCGTTTTGTTGCTGATTTGTGATTTTGCGATACTTTCAAAGAAATCCATTCCTTTAAACTGGGCAGGCGTGATTGTTTGCGTTGATTTTATTTCAAAAATATCAAATGAATTTCCATTGTGAGTCATCAGATCAATCTCATGTCCGTTGGAATCTCTCCAGAACCAATAGTCTCGGTGAAGGTACAGATGCTCGTTCTTTTTATAGTATTCCGCGACAACCAAATTTTCGAAAATATTTCCCCGTAAGGGGCTATCGTCGAAAGAGCTCGTATATCTTATACCCAGAATGTAGCACAACAGACCAGTGTCATAAAAATAAAGTTTAGGGCTTTTAACTACTCTTTTGTTGAAATTTTGGTAAAATGGCTGGAGTTGGAAAATGATGTAACTGGTTTCCAAAATAGATAGCCAGGCCTTAGCAGTTGGCTGAGAAATGCCGCATTCATTTGCCAACGCGTTCAGATTCAATAGTTGTCCTACTCTGGCAGCGCATAGTGACAGAAATGACCGGAACTGCCTGGTGTCGCGGATATTGATCAGCTCAGTAACATCTCTTTGGACATAAGTCTGCAGATAATTAAAATAAAATATTCGGGGTTCTATGTTTCGATCAAAAATAGCTGGGTAGAATCCGTTGATACATGCCTGGGCAAAATTATCCGGTAGTAAGTTCCCGGATTTCATTTCTTCAAAATCAAATGGCAGCAGTTTAAACAGCGCTACCCGACCGGCGAGGCTTTGTGTAATATTATTTAAGAGTTGGAAATTCTGGGATCCTGATAGGATAAATTGTCCCATTTTTTTGCTTTCATCGACGATCGTCTGGATGTATGAGAAGAGCAGCGGAGCTTGTTGTGCTTCGTCAAGAATGATCTTGTCATCATATCTTTTTAAAAAACCTACGGGATCGTCCTGCGCAAAGGATTTGTTATTAGGATTTTCCAGTGAGATATAAGTGTAATCCTTAAAAATGTTCTTCAGAAGGGTGGTCTTTCCTGACTGACGAGGTCCCGTTACGGCGATTACCGGGAACTTGTCTTTCTGCTCGTTAATTGCCAGTGCCAGTTGTCTTTGTAGAAAGCTCATCATTAACATCTTTATGTAAAGATATATAATTTTGAAATTGCATAGCTTTAATTTTGAAATTGCATAGATTTAATTTTGAAAATGTATAAAAAAAGGAACCTCGCAATGGCAAGATTCCTTTAAATAATTGGTATTTAATTTGGGTTAGGCATCCTTGTCCTCCTCCTTTCTTTCTAATTCTTAGGTGCAGTGCCCACCTTTCCTGCTCCTTCCATCTGCATAGGATTAGGAGCTTTCCGTAATTCCTGCTGCCTGAATATCTGGAAGCGTGTTGGTTTCGGAATCCTTGGAAAAGAGTTGTTTTCAGTATCAATATCCGCTATCTGCTGATAAGGGTCAAGCGTCCATTGTACGACTTTCTTGTTGGTAGAGATCACTTTGGAAACACCGGCATCGTTGAACCGCCAGATCTCGGCGGGGAAGGTTGCCACGGAGTCGGTACCGTCCTCGAATTCCATTTTAATGATGACAGGCATGACCAGCCCACCCTTGTTTTTTACAGAAAGGGTATAGAAATTGGTATTCTTCTTCACGAGCTCTTTTTCATTTTCACTCAGGGTAGAGAGGTATTGCTCGTAAGCCTGGCGATCAGCCGCGGTAACTTTGTAGGGGTCGTAGCGGTTATAAAAATCAGCCATGGTGGAATCCCTGGCCACCACTGTTTCTCCTTTGCTTGGAAGATCGTTCATTTTGCTGATGGTATTCTTTTTTCTTGCAGCCTCTTTTCTTGCAAGCTCCTTTTCAATTTCCGGGTTTTTGGTGTCAATACTGAACCAGTCTACGCTCACCAGGTCCTGGTCTGCGGGTTCGGTGCCGTAAAACCACCCTTTCCAGAACCAGTCAAGATCCACACCGGATGCGTCTTCCATGGTCCGGAAAAAATCTGCCGGAGTGGGGCTTTTAAAGCGCCAGCGCGTGGAATATTCTTTGAAGGCATGGTCAAAAAGTGCTCTGCCCATGACCGTTTCCCGTAAAATATTCAGTGCCGTAGCAGGTTTGGCGTATGCATTGGGGCCCAGCCCTATGACGTTCTCAGCGGAGGTCATAATGGGAGAAAGCATGGATTTGTCGGATGACATATATTCTGTAATCTGGTTGGGTTCACCGCGGCGCGAGGGAAAGTTGTAATCCCATTCTTTCTCTGCCAGATATTGGCAAAAGGTATTAAGTCCTTCGTCCATCCAGGCCCACTGGCGCTCGTCGGAATTGACGATCATCGGGAAGAAGTTGTGCCCGACTTCATGGATAATCACACCGATCATGCCGTATTTAACCCCCTCGCTATAGGTACCATCTTCTTCGGGACGGCCACCGTTGAAGCTGATCATGGGGTATTCCATACCGCCCCCCGCAACCGCGTGGCAGGATATTGCCACGGGATAGGGGTATTCAAACGTACGGTTGCCATACGATTTCAGTGTATGTTCCACGGCTCTGGTGGAGTATTGCTCCCAAAGCGGGTTGCCTTCTTTCGGGTAGATGGACATACACCAGATTTTCCGACCGTTTTTATAAACATCGCTTTGCATAGCATCCCAGATGAATTTCCGGCTGCTGGCAAATGCAAAATCACGTACATTGTCAGCCTTGTAAATCCAGGTTTTTGTTCCAGGCTTTTTGTTCTCTCTTTTTTCAGCTTTTATAGCTTCTTCCTGGGTGACGATCAGTACAGGGGTTTTTGTGGTTTCGGCTTGTTTGAGACGTTGCTTTTGAACGGATGTTAATACCTGAGCGTAATTCTGGCATTCTCCGCTGGCTGCCACCACATGGTCGGCGGGGACAGTGATAGCCACTTTGTAATTCCCGAAAATCAAAGCAAACTCTCCCTGGCCCAGGAACTGTTTGTGGTTCCAGCCGTTGACGTCGTCATAGGGCGCCAGGCGTGGGAACCAGTGTGCAATGAAATAGGCTGCGTTACCATCCTTGGGGAAATATTCATACCCGCTGCGGCCATAGTACTCGGTAATATTGTAAGCCCAGTCAACCGAAAATGCATAGTTGGTGTTAGGTTTCATGACCAGCGGCAGGTCAATCCGCATCATGGTACCGTTGATGGTATAGGGCAAGGCTTTGCCGGTTTTGTCTTTTACCGACTTTATTTCGTAACCGTATTGTATGCCAGGGTCCAGCGTGGCCCCACGGGCATTGCTGAGTTCCTCGATCTGCTCAGGGCTCATGCCTCTGCCATTAACGGTTCCGGTGCGGGATCTTGCTCCTATACCGTCTTTTTTGAAAAGGTTCTGATCCAGTTGCAGCCAGATGTACTTCAGGTCATCGGGCGAATTGTTGTAATAGGTAATCGTTTCAGAGCCGGTGATCCGTCGGTTGTCGTCGTCGAGCTCTGCTTTAATATCGTAGTCGGCACGTTGCTGCCAGTATTCCCGCCCCGGTGCTCCAGACGCTGTCCGGTAAGTATTGGGCGTGGGCAAAACCGTTCCCAATTGCTCAAACCGGTCATTTGCTTTGTAGTTAGGAGAAACGGGGAGCTGTTGGGCCTGCGCCCCAACTGTTAAGAGTGTGGCAAGTAAAAAAGTAATTACTTGTTTCATAATGTTCAGAGGTTAATGGATGTATTGGTGGTAATATTTGGTTTCCGACTGCTTTACTGATCGTCCTTCAGGACGAAACGCTGCGTACAAATTTAATTCGCTGGCATGCCTACCAGGTTACGGAAGAAATCATTATTTAAAATAAGTGAAAGAGCCATTCCTGCCACTATCCCCGAAACGATATGATTCCAGGAAAGCTTTTGTACTTTCAGTAAATCAACCATAACGAAGGCTATTACCAGAATAATGAAAACAATGACCAGCTGGCCTAATTCCAAACCTATGTTAAATCCCAGGAGGGGGCCGAAAATACTGGCCTCCTTGCCCAGCAAGGCCTGCAGATAGTTGGAAAATCCCAACCCATGTATCAGGCCGAAAAGCAATGCGACGGGATACCTGAATGAAAACGTTTTGTCTTTTGCTGAAAGAGAGTTTTTGGCAGGCTTGTAGAAAAAATTAAAGAAGGCGGTTATTAATATCGTTACCGGAATCAGGAATTCGATCAGGGCGGGATCAACCTTTACCATACCGGACGTTGCCAGCGCTAGTGTAACGGAATGTCCCACGGTGAAGGCTGTAACGAGGATAATCACACGTTTTCCATCCACTAATGTATAAATTGTGCAAAGCGCAATGATAAAGAGAATATGGTCATAACCGTTGGAATCGGTGATGTGATCAAAGCCTAAGAGGAGATATGCTTGAAATTCTGACATTAAAATTATTATAAGTGGGTTGCAGGATGAAAATTAGTTGTCAAAGCAAAAAATCGAACTCCTAATATATTTCATTCAGGGCAGTAAAGCAATTCGTATGTTGAACCAGGGTACCTCGATACCAAAAAAAGACCGGAAGCAGTTGCCCCCGGCCTTTCGAAATTCTGACACCAATTATATTTAAGACTAGTAGTCGTTATTATTTGTAAACCGTGTTTTGAGGATCGAAGTTGGTCCATCCTTTGGTCCAGTCTGTTGTTCCAAAAGCACCACGGAATGTCTCTTTTGTAAAGAATGCATCAGCTGCTTTACCTTCCCATACCGCACCGGTCAGCAGTGGTGACGTAGCTTGTGGAAGGAAGCCAGGAGCAGCAAGGTTGAAGTTGGCACTGTTCAGCAGTAATGAAGCCAGGTCTTTGGTTTCGTTTTTACGAGCGGCATCATTGAAATATGCAATAGCCTGATCTTTGGTAATTGCACCTGCTCCCAGAATGGGGTCAGTCATGTTGGACAATACAATACCTTTCAGATCAAGTGCTCCGCTGGTTGCATTTGCATAGGTTCCGGTTACAGTACCATCCAGGCGCAGGCCCTGTGGATAACCAACAAGAAGCGAGTTGAAGATGCTGATAGATGTATTACGGCGCAGGTGCATGGCTGCCTGGTATGCTCCCGAAGCAGGGCTTACAAAGTCGGTAGAAGGTGCCGTATTGAAAACGAAGTTACTCACGTTGGCAAAAACAGGAGCGGTCAGGGGAAGTCCTGCGTTTGCACCTGTTGCAGGCTCGCCCGGATCGTAGTTATCAGATTCAAAACCATTTGATTTAGACTGATCGGAAATTTTAGGATCGCGGAGAGATAGTGCATATTGTACTTTCCCTGTGAAGCCCCAGTCAGTATCCCAGTCGTCATCAAAGCCACGGAAAGCAACCAGATTTTTCGCGTTTACAGTGCCGCCAAACCATTCGAAGGAATCGTCACCGCTGTAAGAAACCTGAACGTGATCGATGGTTGTGCCGGATCCCACCGCGTAGAGGGTCAAGCCGTTGATTTCACTGTTGGCGGCATTACTCAGGGCAATTCCACCAAATTCGATACGTACATATTGTAAAGTACCTGAGTTGTCGTTTGCAATAGCATCTGTACCTAGTCCGCCTGGAACACTGATACCGCCTTCTGGTCCTTTGCTCCCAACCTGGTTATGAGGTGCTTTTCCGATCAGGACCACACCACCCCAATCGCCATAATTACGTTTGCCTGGTTCTTTTGAAGAAGTGAAAACGATCGGCTGTTCAGCAGTACCAATGGCCATAATTTTAGCTCCCTGGCTGATAATCAGCGTTCCGCCTTGTTGCTGCCCGCTCGGATCATCTTCTTTAGCACCGCCTTTGATCAGCGTACCTTTTTCGATGGTAAGTGTTGCGCCAGACTGAACGTATACAAAACCTTTGATGGTGTAAACTTTATCGGCAGTCCAGTTTGTGTTGGTTGTGATGTTTCCTTTTACTTCCACAGCGGCCCTTTCAGTGATCGTGAATGGAGAGGCGCTTTTTACCGTGTTTCCGCCAACCGTTACCGAAATAACGCCTGTGGTTGCACCGGCAGGTACGGTTACTTCAAGAGAGGTGGTTGTTGCTGCGGTGACAGTTGCAGGTGTTGTATTGAAAAGTACGGTATTGTTTGCAGGAGTTGCATCGAATTTAGTACCTGTAATCACCACTTTGGTGCCTGCCAGGCCTGAACTTGGCGTGAAAGTACTTACTGCAAGCACCGGATCGGGAGTCACGGGCGTATCATCGTTCTTACACGCACTGACGGCCAGGAACAGGCTGAAAGACAGTAGCAAAAGGTATTGTTTGCTTTTTAAAATGTTCATAGTGGATCGAATTGGTTTGTCCGCGAATTATTAAAAGTTAAAATGATGTGCTTATGATTCTGATAATTAAGGTATTACAGTTCTCTTTCCAAAAGTGTATACACCAGTGAGCGTAAAGTAGCTGCCTCTTTTGAACTTGCGGATATCCTGGTCGGCGTTTGCAGTTTGAGAGGTGACATCCTTGCCAATTTTTCCGTCTCTATTGAAATCCTGGGAGAACCTGACAGGCTGATTTAAAATATCCTGTATGCCCAGACGGATTTCGATTTGGTTGCGGAATTTCTTGCTGATGTTAAGATCCACTACGTTGCGGGGCATTTCATAGACCGTCGGGTTTTCCATATTTCCAACAGTAAAGATCCGCTGTCCGAAAACGTTGTAGAGTACATTCCACTGCCAGTTTGAATGGGGATCGGCGTAATAAACACCAGCATTCACCAGGTATGGCGACTGATTGGCCATCGGACGTTTTTTGTCAGTAATACCTGCCAGGTTATAGTTCTGGATCAACCCGCCCAGGTCTGGCCCGGTTACCACGTCACCCAGGTTCACGGTACTTTTGATCAGGGAAGCATTTCCCACGAGGGTAATATTCTGCAAAAAGCTGCTTGACGCCTCCTGGAATCCTTTGCGTACTTCCAGTTCCACTCCGTAATTTTGTGCAGATCCGGCATTGATAAAAGTATAGGCAAGTCCATTACCAGTAGGGAGCAGGAACGACTCGATCGGGTCTTTGAAGTGCTTATAAAAAGCCGTAACCGAAATCAGCTCGTTGGTGGAAGGATAAAACTCCCATTTAGCATCAAGATTCTGAATTTTGGCTGTTTTAAGAGAAGTATTTCCCCGGATATCTGCAAGCAGGTTGAAGTCAAAATACGAGAAAGGGGCAAGCTCACGGAACTCAGCACGGTTGAGTGTGGAGGAATAAGCCAGCCTCAGATTTTGCCTATCGGTAATTTTGTAGGTAAAATTAAGGGAAGGAAGCGGGATGAAGAGCTTGTTATTCACCAGCTCTTTCTTTTCATTTACCACCACTGAATGTAGTTGCTGATTGTTAAACTCTCCCCGGAAACCGATCGTCAAACTGGCTTTGGTACCGAAGTATACGTCACCGCTTAGATAAGCCGCATAGTAATTATTGATACCCTGATAGGAATCCAGATCCTTGGTTCCGTCTTTGATGGTTAATCCTCCGTTCTGACCGGTTACATTTTCTGGCGCGAAAATAGACCCCAGGTTACCCGCAAATATGGCCAAGCTTCCTACACTGTTGTATCCGTAAAAACGGGCAGAATAATCACGGTCCTTACGCTCTCCATACACTCCGAAACGTATTTTGTTGGGTTCACGGTCGGTTGGGTTGCCAAAGGCATGCTCGCCGTTAACAGCCAGCGTAAGTACCCGCTCGTGAAGTTTTGAGAAAAAACGGCCAAGGTCAATCGGGTTAGGGTCTGTGGGTACAACGGCTCTGAAAGGAGCAGGGCTTCCATCTGATCCCGTGGCACCGGTTTCACGCTGAAAACGCATCCTTTTCCAGTCGGGCTCCCAGCGGCCGGTATATCCGTAGCCGGCAATCCAGTTGAGTTTTGTCAGATCATTGAGTTTGTGGTCACCGGAAACCTGGGTGGTAACGATGCTGCGGTTTTCAAAACGCTCGGAATAACTAAGCTCGTCTGTGGCATCCACCACTTTTTGTCCGTTACGAATAACCGTTTCGGTGCTGCCCATCTGGTTGAAAAGGGTTTTCCATTCCAGGTTAAAGACAGGAGAAAAGCGGAAAGTCCAGTTGTGAAGTACACCCACGCGCGACTGGCGTGCATAGTTGGAGTCAGTATATTTTTCAAATACATCATTTGCCGTCAGACCATTCTGGTATAGATTGAGGCCAATTTCTGCACGTTGGTTGGTTAACGAATAATTGATGTTGGTAAGGTTGCTTACCGCTACATTTCCAATATCGAAACGGCGGCCCATGTTCAGTGCGAAGCGCATGTCGGGGGCTACGTTTACATTTTTAAGTGCCCAGGAATTGGGAAGCAACCGCCCGTAACCAGCTCTTTCAATGTTTTCCAGTTTGTTGAAGTCAGCCGATCTCTTTGGGAAGGCACTGGAAAGCATCTGATCTTTTCCCCATAGTCCCAGCCAGTTTGCACCACTCCGCGTGTGTGTCTGTACCGTCTGGAAAGTGGTATTATTCCGGTAACCGATGGTTGCCGCACCTTCCGTGAAATTCTGATCGGGGCGGCGTTTGGTGTAAATCTTGATGATACCCCCTGCGAAATCACCTGGGGATTCTGCCGATCCGGATTTGTATACGATCATCCGGTCAATGATATTACTGGGAACAAGATCAAAAGAAAATGAGCGGGTATCGACCTCTGACGAAGGAGTGATGACGTCATTGATCAATACCGCGTTATAACGGGAACCGAGTCCGCGGATCATCACAAAACGATTGTCCACGACACTTACCCCAGGTACCCGGCGGATAGCTGCTGCGGCATCCCTGTCTTGTGATTTCTGTATCTGCTGCGCTGATATACCTACTGCAATCGGCTTAAGCTGTTTGATTTCGCTGATTACCGCTACCTCTGTATTGGTGGCCCGGGCGGCTCTTACCACTACTTCCTGAAGTGCTTTGCCCTCTTCATCGAGCTCAGTATCAATGACAGTGGTATTGCCGGATTCTACGCGGACATTCGGGATTTCTTTGGTTTGGTAGGAAACGAAGGAAATGATGATTTTGTGGTTTCCAACGGGTACGTTTGTGAGTGTAAAGCTGCCGTCGACATCCGCTGCTGCGCCAATTTGTGTTCCTTCGATCAGGACCGAAGCCCCGATGAGTGCTTCTTTGGTTTTGGCGTCTTTAATGGTTCCTCGGATGGTTCCGGGGTCGGCAAGTGCGAGGGTTGCCGTGGTTAGCAATAAAAAAAGAGATAGTAATTTGGTTTTCATACTTAGGTGTCAAATTTTACGACACAAAAGTAGACCGGTAATATTATCCCAGTGTTAAGCCAATATTACGGCTCGGTTATTTAAAAATTCGGGTTTTTATTGAAAATCAAATGATTATAGATGGGTGAGATTGGGGCTGGAAACCGGATAAGCCCGGACTGTTCATTCCACAATCCCGTTTCCTGACTTGCTGATTTCCTTATCCAGATCGTACACAAATCCATTCACAACGGCATATTTTACTACAGTTCCTTTTTTAAGGATAAACGTAGCGGTGTTACCTAATCCGGGTGTGCCCGACGGCCCCCCCTGGCTGCTTCTTAGAATGTGTAGCGGGGAAGAGGTAAAGTATAATCCGGCGGCGCGGGTGTTGCTGTCGGGCGTGAGGCGCACATAGGTGTAGCCTTCTTTCAACAGGTTCAGCGCATTCAGTTTGCTTATTTCTCCCAGGTTGCGGAAGCTGGTGGGATATACCTTTCCCTTTTCAACAGTCAGCCCGGTTGCGTCCAATTCCTCGCTGCCGTATTGCGGGTGCAGATCCCCGAAATCCTCAATCTTGCTGTAATAAAAGAACTTCGTGGCATTGGAGTAATTTACCTCATTGCGGTTGATTCCATAGTCTGCAGTAAAACTTTTTCCGGATTGCCTCACCGTTGCGTTGCGCACCACCAGGTCATATACCCAGCGCCCGTTTTCGGGGATATCATAATATTTTTCACGATTTTCCTTGGTCAGGGAATTATCTGCGATGTTGCCTAGTGCGGAAAGTATGGTCATAAAATTCAGCTGACGGATGTACTGTTTTTCCGGGTCGCCCACATATCCTCCCGACTCGATCAGTACCAGTGTGGTGCCCCATTTCTGTACGTTATCTCCAAATCCGCGTGGCTCATGATCATCCGCATAACGTGCCACCTGTCCGGGGATATACTTCTGCAGAATTTTATTCATCCCCACGATCAGCTGCATGGATCTTTCCCGAACCGGATTGATGGAGAGTTCATAATCATAGGAGGTAGCCAGAAAAGAAATGGTGGCTACCTTGGGACTTCGGCCTGCTGAATAACGCGGACTTTGGTCATGCAGGTTAAACCCGAAATCCGGCTTCAGTCTGTCAACCAAGCCTTTTAATAGGACGGCTTCCGGTGTTTGCCGGGCTGCGGCGTCCCGGTTCATGTCAATTCCCTGTGCTGTGCGGCGCTGATATCTTTCTGCTCCGTCGGGGTTTAGCATGGGTACAAAATAAAGTGTTGTGTTGTCCAGAATATTTTTGCGGAACGCATCAAAGCCATCATTTTTACCCTCCAGAAAGTTGAATATATCAAAACTAGCCATTGTGGCGGTGGGCTCATCTCCATGCATCTGCGTCCAGAGCAATACCTTTTTTGATCCTTTTCCGACTCGGATCAGCTGAATAGGCCGGCCTTCAAAGGAACTGCCTGCCTGTTCAATCTGATAAAGCGGATTTTCACTACGTTTTGCGATGAGCGGAAGGATATCCTTTTGTTTGAAACGGCGTTGGGTCAGACTCGTTTCCTTAAATTTTTTGTGTGCTTCAAATAGACGGTCCGGCATTGTATTGTTTTGAGCAAAGGCAACTGAAGAAATCATCAGAATGAAAATGTAAAGATATGGCGAGGCTGTTTTTTTCATAATGTCCTGCATGGCTTGGCTTTCGGTATCCGCTAATATTTGAACAGTTATGCAGGGAGGGATACCGCCCCAGGATTGCACATCGCAAGGTACGAAGAGATTTTTTTCTTCCGGCGGCATTTTTATTTTGTGGAAAGTACCAGTGCAGCCCAGCCGTTGCCGCAGTATGGAATGCCCTGGATTCTCTAAGGAAATTCTAATATTTATTTCGAGAAATAATTGCCATTTTTTGCAAATTCTGACTACCTTTACTGCATGTTAAGATCTGAAACATATCATCAATTTCATCAGGGTCATATGGCTTCCGGGCGTCTTGGATGATATGTTTTTGCAAGTAGTGTTGTAATAAGGTTGAATACATAGTATCCCAGAAGCCCGGTTCTCCAAGAATCGGGCTTTTTTTATTTCGGTACCTGCTACTCACATTTGAAAAAATAGAAACAGGGCTGAGTGTTGTTAGAAAAGTGAATGTTTTCCAACTATCTGAAAAATGAAAACCGTAATAATTAAGTATAATGCGGGAAATGTGCAGTCGGTTATGTATGCTTTAGACCGGCTGGGCGCAGATTATCTGTACACCGACGATGAATCGGAGATCCGGTCTGCGGATAAGGTTATTTTCCCCGGTGTGGGTGAGGCGAGCACTACTATGGCTTACCTGCGGGAGAAAAAGCTTGATTTGCTGATACCTTCCCTGAAACAGCCCGTTTTCGGTACCTGTGTGGGGATGCAGCTGATGTGCAGGTATTCAGAGGAAAATGATACCACCTGTATGGGGATTTTCGATGTGGATGTGAAGCGCTTTCCTGTTATTCCGGGTGTAAAAGTGCCGCACATGGGTTGGAATAATATTACCGGATATCAAACGGAACTCACGGAAAGTCTGCCTGATAATGCTTACGTTTACTTTGTTCACAGTTATGCTGCGCCTGTCTGTGCTGAGACCGTTGCCGTCTGTGATTATATCCATCCTTTCAGCGCTATGCTGAAAAAGGATAATTTTTATGCAGCGCAGTTTCACTGCGAGATCAGCGGAGCAGCGGGACAAAAGATCATTGAGAATTTTTTGAATATATAATCAGCCTGGCTGATCGTAAAACCATTAATTATGATTGAAATTATTCCAGCAATAGACATGATCGACGGGAAGTGCGTGCGGCTGACCCAGGGCGATTATGGAAAAAAAACTATATATAACGAAAATCCGCTGGAAGTGGCCCTGGAATTTGAGGACGCAGGTTTGAAGCGTCTGCATCTGGTGGACCTGGACGGAGCCAAAGCCAAGAAAGTCGTTAACTGGAAAGTACTGGACAAGATAGCTTCCCGCACCTCCCTGATGATTGATTTTGGCGGCGGGGTGCAGTCGGACGACGACATCCGGATCGTATTTGAAAGCGGGGCAAAACAGGTCACCGGCGGAAGTATTGCCGTTAAGAATCCCGCCCTGTTTGAGCGCTGGCTGGCCGAGTACGGAGGTGATAAGATTATCCTGGGAGCGGATGCAAAAAATGAAAAAGTGGCAGTGAGCGGATGGGAGGAAGGTACGCAGCTTTGGGTCTACGATTTTATTGAAAAATATGTGGAGAAGGGAATCCGGTATACCATCAGTACCGACGTAGCCAAAGATGGACTGCTGCAGGGGCCATCTTTTGATCTTTATAAGAATATCCAGGATAAATGTCCTGATCTCAAAATCATTGCCAGCGGCGGGGTGAGCAGAATGGAAGATGTTGAACTGCTGGCCGAAATGAACATCTACGGAGTTATCATCGGGAAGGCCATTTACGAAAACCGGATAAAACTTGCCGATTTACAGCGTTTCATCGTTTCTTAATTATGCTCACAAAAAGAATTATCCCTTGCCTGGACGTTAAGGATGGCCGCACCGTAAAAGGTATCAACTTCGTCAATCTGCGTGATGCCGGCGATGCAGTAGAACTCGGTGCGTTATATGCCGAGCAAGGTGCCGACGAACTGGTTTATCTGGACATAACGGCAACGGTGGAGGGGCGATCTACTTTCATTGAACTGGTAAAAAAGGTAGCGCAAACCATCAATATCCCTTTTACGGTAGGAGGGGGGATATCTTCTGTTGAGGATGTTTCGGCTTTGCTGCATGCCGGAGCTGATAAGGTTTCCATTAACTCGTCTGCCGTCAGAAATCCTGATCTGATCAATGAGCTGTCACTCGAATTTGGCAGCCAATGTATTGTGGTTGCCATTGATACCAGGTATATTGAGACCGACGGCGGTGTCTGGGATCATATTGTTCATACGCACGGAGGCCGGAAGCCCACTGCATTACGGTCTGTTCCGTGGGCAAAAGAAGTGGAAGAGCGTGGAGCAGGTGAAATATTACTGACATCCATGGATACGGACGGTACTAAAAATGGCTTTGCACTCGAACTTACAGCGACCATTTCAGGAAACGCAGGTATTCCGGTGATTGCTTCGGGAGGAGCAGGGAGTATGGCACATTTTTATGATGTTTTTACCGAAGGAAAAGCGGATGCGGGCCTGGCGGCAAGTATTTTCCATTTCCGGGAAATTGATATACCTGATTTAAAACAATACCTGGCTGATAAAAACCTGCCCATGAGGATGACCAGGTAGACGGAAGTGCCGGAAAAAGTGTCCGGAAGGATGTTGAACACTTTTGACCTTTTATTTTACATCAAACAGTTTCTGGTCCGATTCTAAACCAGATTTTATATATTTCACTGAAATATTTTACAGAATTAATGAGCAAAACACTTTCAACTATTGATTTTTCGAAATCCGCGGATGGTCTGGTACCGGTTGTTATCCAGGATTCCGTGTCTGAAAAAGTCCTGATGTTAGGTTATATGAACCAGGAGGCCCTGGAAAAAACCGAAAAGGAGGGGACGGTTACGTTTTTCAGCAGAAGCAAGCAGCGCCTTTGGACAAAGGGGGAAACTTCCGGCAACTTTTTGTTCGTGAAAGAGATCCTGGTGGATTGCGATGGAGATACTGTTTTGATAAAAGCGGTTCCGGCGGGGCCTACCTGCCACACCGGGGATGATACCTGTTTTGGGGAAAAAATTGGTCAGGATGATTTGAGAGGACAAGCGGCGTTTCTGAATTATCTTCAGAAAGATGTGATCCGGAACAGAAAATTAAACCCTTCCTCAGAATCCTACACCAGCAGCCTTTTCAACAAAGGGATTAATAAAATTGCTCAGAAGGTGGGGGAGGAAGCAGTGGAAGTGGTGATTGAAGCAAAAGACGATAATGACGACCTCTTCAAAAATGAAGTTTCTGATTTGCTTTTCCATCTTCTGGTGCTGCTGGAACAAAAAAACATTGACTTAGATGACGTAATTAGCGTACTTCGTAGCAGACACTCATAAAATCAATCACTTATGAAACTAATCATACGGCTTCTGATCAGTACACTTGCAATTCTGGGTGGCCGCTCACATCATACCCGGCGTATTTGTAAAAGATATTACAACGGCTATTGTGGTGGCCATTGTGCTTGGTATCCTCAATACTTTTTTGAAGCCGGTGCTTCAGATTCTTGCATTGCCCATCACAATCCTCACACTGGGCCTGTTTTATTTTGTAGTCAATGTGCTGATCATTTACCTGGCCAGTTACCTCGTGTCCGGATTTGCAGTCGATGATTTTATTGCAGCGTTGTTTTTTGGGCTGGTTGTATCGGTTGTGTCGGCCGTCTTGGGTATGTTTTTGGATTAGTAAAATTGGCCTTGTTTCGTAACAAGGTAATGCCAATGCTCATCAACTAAAAATTCACCTATGCTGAATCAACTGGAGGAGATTAAGGACACGCTTTTCAAGTATTTTGAAACCCGGATCGATTTATTCAAAATTGAAACCAGGAGCAAGATTGAGCAGGCAGTCGTTTCTGCTGTTTATGCAGCATTGGTACTGAGTATTGTGCTTGTTATAGTGATACTGCTTGTAATATTACTTGGGACTTTTTTAAATAAATGGCTACAAAGTGATTATCTTGGCTACGTTATCCTGTTGGGCGTATTTATCGTCAAATTGGTGCTCTGGCTGGTACTGAAGGACAAATGGATGCAGATGCTGCGGAATCTTATTGTCAGGTTTTCACAAATAAAGGAAGACAAACAGGCCTAAAAAATATAGCAAACCGGTAATTTTGAGCTCGAATTGCTATTTTTGAGTTCCATTCGGTTAATCTAAATATTCACTTCAACACGGTATTGAAATGAGTTCATCAGCAGATTTTACTTCAAAGATATCAGTCAGGCCGTTTTCTTCTGATACTGATGAGGAAAAGGAAGATCTTAAAAAGGAGGCAGAGTTATATCGCGACAGGCTGGAACTTCAATGGGACGGCCTCAAGGCGAATGCAACCGAATATGGAAAACAAGCCCTGATCATTGGCGGTGTCATTGCAACTACTTACGTGGTGATGAACGCGATACTTCCGGGAAGTAAAAAGGACAAGAAGAAAAAAGAAGAAGAACCATCAGTGCCACGGAATCATAAACAAAGCGCTTTCCAGATCGGGCCGGCTGTGCAGAGTTTAGCGTGGACATTGGCCGTTAGCTGGGCACGCCAAAAGCTAAAGAATTATATTGCGGATGACCGAGAACCGGATGAAAACAGAGAATCATAAAATAGCCGACCTCCTGCGGACCAGGAGGAATGAAAAAAGGAAATCTTTTGCGGTTCTTTTGGATCCAGACAAGGTAGATTTTGTAACTTTTCCTGTTTTTTTGGAGTTCGCTGAGAAGCAAGGGGTCGACTTCTTTTTGGTAGGAGGAAGCCTGATCACAAATTATGCAATTGACCAGCTCATTTCTGCTATTCACCAATATACCAGCATTCCGGCCATCCTGTTTCCGGGAAACGGGCTTCATATTCATCCTTCGGCAGACGCCATTTTGTTTCTTTCGCTCATTTCAGGCCGAAACCCCGAATTGCTGATCGGGCAGCATGTGATAGCAGCTCCTTTGTTGCGTAAAAGCGGAATGGAAGTGTTGCCAACCGGATACATGATTATCGAAAGCGGCAGGCTCACCACCGTCTCCTACATCAGCAATACCACACCAATGCCAAGGGACAAGCCTATGATTGCTGCATGTACAGCCATGGCGGGAGAGCTGCTGGGGCTGAGAAATATTTTTCTGGATGCAGGTAGCGGTGCATTGTATCCGGTACCGGCCGATATCATCAGCGCAGTCAGCAAGGCAGTGGAAGTACCGATAATAGTGGGAGGAGGGATTAATTCCTATGAAAAAGCATATTCAGCCCTGGAAGCGGGCGCCGATGTGGTGGTGGTAGGTAACGGCATTGAAGAAAATCCGGAAATTCTGCCAGAGATATCCGCTTGTGTAAAAGCATTTAATGATCATCCTGAAAAGGTTTATTGGAAAAATGACCAATAAAATTGGATTTAACCCAGTGTGTTAATTACTTTCTAAGGAAATTTTAAGTTCTTAGAAAAATACAATCCAAAAAGTTGGGAATATTCAAACTAATCATATTACCTTTGCAATGAACCTTAATTACACCCAAGAAATGAAAAAAATATTTGCACTTGCGTTTGTTGCCGGGATGGTAGCTTTCGCTTCTTGTACTAGCAAACCTGCTGAAGAATCTGCTGATTCAACTGCTGTAACTGTTGAAACTCCTGCTGTTGATTCAGTAGCTGTTGACACTGTTGCTGCTGATACAGCTGCTGCTGACACAGTGAAATAATCACTGACTCAGGTCAAAATGCTTGGAAAGCCCTATTTTTATAGGGCTTTCTTTTTTTATTCGGATATGAAAAAAACGATTGACTTACAGGAGTATGTTCCTGAACTTGCCGCAGACTATTGCAAACGGTTGTATACATCTGCCCAATTTGATTTTTTTCTGTCAAGGCCACGGCGTACCCGTCTGGGTGATTTCACCGTAAGGCCTGGCTTTACACCAAGAATTACCGTTAACGCCAATCTCAACCCCTATAATTTCCTGATTACCTATCTGCACGAAGTTGCCCATTATATGGTTTACCGTAAGTACAATGGAAGGGTAAGAAGGAAAATTGCACCACACGGAGCCGAATGGAAAGAGGAGTTCAGAACATTACTGTTGCCTGTTCTGACCACGGAAATTTTCCCCGAGGATATATTATTACCGCTCCGGAAATATGCACAAAACCCCAAGGCTTCTACCGGCGGGGATATACCACTTTACAGCGCAGTCAAAAGATACGATGATACGTCGGGGCAGACTAAAAAAACTGAACTTATTCATCTCACAGAAGGCGCGGACTTCGTTTTTCAAAATAGAATATTTGTCAGAGGCTCTGTCCGCAGAACCCGGGTGCTTTGTGTAGACAAAGCATCGCAACGTCGATATACCATCCCTGCCCATGCACTGGTTGAAGCATGCTGATTTTAAGAATTATTTTGCCCTTTGCCTGATACTGTGCTGCGGCCTGCTGCAGGTACAAAAGGTATATGCACAGGAAAGCGCTGTTCTGGCAAAAGACAAATGGGTGAAAATAGGTATAACAGAAACCGGCGTGTATAAGCTGGATATTTCCCTGCTCCGCAGGATGGGTATCTCCGGAGGAAAAATAGCGGCTTCGGGCATCCGTATCTTTGGAAATGGCGGAGCAATGCTCCCTCAAAGCAACAGTACTCCCCGAACTGCCGGACTTACCGAAAATGCTGTCTGGATCGAAGGTGGAGACGACGGTACTTTTGATGAAACCGATGCTGTTTATTTTTATGGTGAAGGCCCGCATGTTATTGTGCCAGATACGGTCAACGTCGAATTGCATCACCAGATCAATTGTTATTCGGATACCAGTTACTATTTCTTGACTTACGGAGATACGCCCGGGTTGCGGATTGGAGCAGCGGAAACGGTTTCATCAACCGGGCAGGTTGTCGACAGCTTTGACGACTATTGGTACCATGAGGAGGAAACTTATAATTTACTTCGCTCCGGGCGGGTCTGGTTTGGAGAATACCTGGGTACTTCGGCGCTGAACTTTCCTGTGAATATCAGCGGAGTTTTACCATCATCAACCGTTAAATTTTTTGCTTCGGGTATCGGAGCTGCGCAGGTTGCGACCCGGTTCTCGTGGCTATTCAACGGGCAGCAGATAGGGGAAGGGGCTGTGGGTACCGTAACTTCTCAGCTTGCAGACCAGTATGCTTTGCGGGCACAACGTACCACCGGCTCCTTTTCGGCAGTGCTTCCGGCTTCATTACCTGCGGCTTTTACAGCTGGAGTGTCCTATATCCGAAACGGGCAGAGCTCCGCCCAGGCGTACCTGGACTATTTGGCTTTACAAATCAAAAGAGAACTAAGGCCGTATGACAATCAGCAGATATACAGGTTTTTGTCGGCAGAAGCTTCGCTTGCAACCTTTCGGATTAAAAATATCAGCGCTTCCTGGAAACTGTGGGACATCAGTAATTCTGCAAGGCCGGCACAACTGGTAAATAACGAAAACGGGACCAAAGACATTACCTTAGCCAGCAAACGCAGGTTTAGGCAGTGGATAGGTTTTACGTTCTCCCAAGCACTGACTCCAGCTTCGTGGACTTTAACGGGCAACCAGGGTATTCACCAAGATACGGAGGAAATTGACCTGCTAATGGTTACCGCACCTGCCTTTATTACCGAGGCGGAGAGGCTTGCCGCGTTTCGGAGAGATCATGACGGGCTCAAGGTGAAGGTTGTTACCACTTATCAGGTTTATAACGAGTATGCTTCAGGAAAACCGGATCTGACGGCGATCAGGGATTTTGCCAGACATATTTATAAGATGGGCAGAGGAAAGCTCAGGTATCTGCTGCTGTTTGGTGACGCTACCTATGATTACCGTAACAAATTACAGAATCAGACAGCCGACCAGAGAAAATCCTGGGTACCAGTTTACGAAAGCCGTGAATCACTCAACCCCGTTTATACGTATTCGTCCGATGACTATTACGGTTTTCTGGATGATGCCGAGGGGGAATGGATAGAGTCGGCTGCGGGAGATCATCAGCTTGATATAGGTATCGGGCGTTTGCCTGTGAAAAATTTGACAGAGGCCAGAACAGTGGTGAACAAATTGATACATTACGCATCAGCTGAAGCCCGGAAGAGCTGGAAAAATACGGTTCGATTTGTAGCAGATGATGGTGACGGCAATGTACATCAGCAGCATGCCGACCAGTTGGCACAGTTGATTGGGGACAGGTTTCTTGCCAAAAGGATATTTCTGGATGAATTTCCGCAGGTGACTACCAGTCAGGGACAGAAGTCGGCAGAGGTAAATGCTCAGATAAAAAAAACGATTAATAACGGGAGCCTGATACTCAACTATACGGGCCATGGAGGAGTGAACGGCTGGGCAGAAGAACAGATATTGACGCTGGCCGACATGCTATCGGTACATGGGTATGACAATATGCCGCTGCTGGTGACGGCCACCTGTGATTTTGGCCGTTATGATGACATGGGGCAGGTATCCGGTGCAGAACTGATGGTATTAAGTCCCAAAGGTGCTGCGATTGGTGCATTGAGCACCACCAGACCGGTTTATTCCAGTACCAATTACACATTAAACAAAGCCTTGTATGAATCGCTGAGGATAAAAATGCAGGGCCAGCGAATGGGGAATGTGGTAAAATCTACCAAAAACAATGCTTTGGTAGGGAGCCTGAACCGGAATTTTACCTTTTTGGGAGACCCCTCTATGTTACTTACAGAAAATGAAAGATATATTAACTGGAGTATGGAGCCGGATACCTTGCTCGCGCTCCGAAAGGTAAAGCTGAAAGGAGGGATATTTTATACCAAAGACAGCCTGCCCGACAGCGATTTTAATGGTACAGCCAACATAGCCATTTACGACAAGCCCGTAAGTTTTCAGACACTTGGAAACGAAGGATCCAGGCAAAGTTACTCGGAATTCAGGAACAAACTGTTTGAAGGTGTGGTGACAGTTGTCAACGGTAGCTTTGTCTGCGAGTTTGTCGTTCCGAAAGATATTAATTATCAGTTTGGTGTGGGTCGTGCCAGTATCTATGCTTCCAACATAAAAGGGACGGCGGATGTTTCCGATCAGTTGGATCTTATCATTGGTGGAAGTGATCAGATGGCGGTGGATGAAAAGCCGCCGGTGATATCGGCTTACCTGAATGACCCCTCTTTTCGTGACGGAGATCAGGTACCGGCTTCTTCCGACCTGATGATAAAATTGAGCGATGAAAACGGTATCAATGTTTCGGCTTCAGGTGTCGGGCACAATATTACGGCAGTAATAAACGATACACTGGAAATTAATCTGAATGATTATTATTCATCTGAACTGGATGATTTTACCAAGGGAACCATCTATTATCCTTTCGAAAATCTGAAACCTGGGAAATATACCGTTCGCATAAAAGTATGGGATACTTATACTAACTATTCAGAAATTACGTTCGGTTTTCTAGTAGGTGCAGCAAGCGGAATTGTTATTGAAGAATTGAAAATTTATCCCAACCCTTTTCAAAGTGATTTGTCCTTTCAATTGGAACATAATCGCGAAAATGAAGATATTGAGGTCGATTTTAAGGTTTTGTCCATCTCTGGACAAACGTTGGGATCTGAGCGCTGGACTTATTATAACAGCGAAAAAGAAATTGCTGAAAAGGTTACCTCCGGAGCCCTTACCACCAATCTTTATTATTTGAATGCATACTTATACGTTATAGAAATCAGATCATTGAAGGACAATTCGGTAGACAGAAAGTCTGGCAGATTGCTTCGTTCACCATAACCTGTAATAAAACGTATAAAATTTTTATTATTAACTATCTTTCATCGTATTTTTGACCCTTTAAAGAAGCTGATTAAACGCACTTCCTATCGCAAATCCAATTTCTATGAAACTTTTTTTTGTCAGATTATCCTCACTGTTAATTTTATCGACGGGTAGCATAATAGTTAAGGCCCAGCAGGACACACTACGAATTCCTCATTCACCACTATCATTTTTAAGATTTGCTCCGGATGCCCGTGGCGCTGCAATGGGCGAGGCGGGAGTAGCATCCAGTGCAGACGCTAATTCCACTTTCTGGAATGCTGCCAAACTTCCCTATAATGAGAAAGATTTTGGAGTATCGGCTTCTTACACTCCGTGGCTCAGAAACCTGATAGACGATATGTGGCTCGGCTATTTATCGGCCTACAAGAAAATTGATAAAACTTCGGCTGTTGCGTTATCGGTAAACTATTTCAGCAACGGTGAGCTGGATCTGAGGGATGCCGTTGGTACCCAGATGGGGTACTTTACTTCCAAGGAGTTTGCGATCAGCGGAACGTATTCCCGCCAGTTAGGCAAGAATTTTTCAATGGGTCTAACGTTAAAATGGATCAACTCGGATCTTACGGGAAATGCCCTGGTCAATAATGTTTCTTTAAAACCTGCCCGAACATTTGCGGGGGATATCAGTGCTTATTACAGGAAAGAACTTAAAAATCCTGAAACCGGCGGTGAATTTACGTGGTCGCTCGGAGGGGTTATCTCCAACCTGGGAGGTAAAGTAAGTTATGGCGGCGGTGCGGATTATGAGAACTTCCTTCCCACCAATCTGCGTTTGGGCGGTGGCCTTTCATTCAGTGCTGACGGTCGCAACAAGTTTAATTTTGTTCTGGATGCAGTAAAACTGATGGTACCCACTCCGGACGGAACCCAGATAAGTACAAAAGGAGCATTGGCCGGAGCATTCGGTTCATTTAGTGATGCTCCCGACGGCTTCAGCGAGGAACTCAAGGAAGTGGCACTGGCCGTTGGTGCAGAATATTGGTATAACAATATATTTGCATTGCGTGGAGGATATTACGGAGAAAATAAAGTAAAAGGAAATAACAAGTTTTTCACCGCGGGAGCGGGACTTCGCTTCAAGGATCGTTATGCTATCGATTTCGCATATCTTTTCCCCGTAACGCAAAACAGCCCGTTGGCTCAGACGCTTCGGATCACTTTGGGCCTCTATCTTAACAAAGCAGAGAAACTTGATGTAGGTGATAGTGAAAACTAAACCTGTCTGAAAATCCATATCATATTGGCGAATGGCGTTTGTAAGAACGTCATTCGCTTTTTTACATCAACATCCTATGTTATTAGACCGCACCGTAGCACCGGATTATCAGATTATAAAAACAATTGAATTGCCGGAAGCCGATTCCTATACGCTCGAAAATGGGGGATTACTTCATGTCATCAACATTGGAGACCAGCCTGTGGTAAGGCTAGAGGTGATATTTGATGCAGGAAACTGGTACGAGAAATATCCCTCGTCTTCGTTCTTCGCGATCAAAATGCTTACCGAGGGAACGGCTACAAGGACTTCTGCAGAAACCAGCGAAGCTTTTGAAAGAATAGGGGCATTTACGGACATGACTCACTCTTCCGACAGAGCGGGAATGGTGGTATATTGTCTTACCCGTTTTTTACCCGAGGTGCTCGGAATTGTGACGGATCTGGTTCAGCATGCCGCTTTCCCGGAAAAGGAACTTGCCGATCTTAAAAATATAACCTTGCAAAATCTGAGGGTTAACCTGGAAAAGACAGCCTACGTAGCTACTTCTGAATTCAGGGCTGCGATATTCGGTCAGGATCATCCCTATGGTCAGAGTCAGAATGAAGCAGATATTCTCTCCCTGGAACGTTATCAGGTGCTGGAGCATTACAACAGTTTTATCAACAAGAATAAATACACCGTTATCCTGGCGGGGCAGGTATCTGCAAATGATGTGGAACTTGTACGGCAGTCATTGGGCCAGGCTAGTTTAACTGCTGACGTTTCAGTGGTAACCAGAGCCGTATCCGCTGCTTACGAAGGCAAAGAGGTTCTTGTTGAGAAACAAGATAGCGTTCAGTCGTCTATCAGAATAGGGCGGCGGATGTTCACCCGTGATCATGCCGATTATTTCAAAATGCTGGTAACCAACGAAATCTTTGGAGGGTATTTCGGGTCTCGTCTTATGAAGAATATACGGGAAGAAAAAGGTTTGACCTACGGAATCTCGTCTCACATGGTAACGCTTTCCAGAGAAGGGTATATCATGATAGGAACGGATGTGAAAAAAGAATTTACCCAGCAAACGATCGACGAGATCAAAAAAGAAATGTTCAGGCTGCAGACCGAACTCGTAAGCGAGGAGGAGTTACAGACAGTCAAAAATTTTATGTCCGGAGAGCTTGCCGGTTCTCTGAATACCGCCTTTGAAGTGGCAGACCGACAGAAAGTGTTACTGCTCGAAGGTCTGCCTTCGGATTTTTTCAGCCGGTATGTAGAACAGATCCACGCTACCACCAGCCAGGATGTGATAGCAATGGCTAATAAGTACTTACGTCCTGAAACAATGGTGGAGGTAGTGGTGGGTGGAAAGTGATCATTCCTTATTAAGAGCCTCTTTATAAGCTTTCAGGCATCTCTCCCTGGCCATTTTATGGTCAACAATGGGTTCCGGATAATTCATACTGTTGAGTTCCGGTACCCACTGTTTGATATACTCACCTCTTGGGTCAAATTTGGAAGCCTGTGCAGCCGGGTTGAATATCCGGAAATAGGGCGCGGCGTCGGTTCCGGAGCCTGCGGCCCATTGCCAGCCTCCGTTATTTGCGGCAAGGTCGTAGTCAAGTAATTTTTCAGCAAAATAGGCTTCTCCCCAGCGCCAGTCTATCAGCAGATGTTTGGACAGGAAGCTTGCCGTCACCATCCTTACCCGATTGTGCATGAACCCGGTTTCGTTTAATTCATGCATTCCTGCATCCACAAGCGGGTATCCTGTTTTGCCTTCGCACCAGCATTTAAATTCATGCTCATTGTTTCGCCATCTGATCCGGTCGTAGTCCGCGCGAAACGCCTTTCCATTTCCGACATGAGGAAAATTCCATAATATCTGGTGATAAAAGTCCCGCCATATCAGTTCGTTCAGCCAGGTATTGCTGTTTTCAAAAGCTCTTCTGGCCAGCTCACGTATGCTGACCGTTCCAAACCTGAGATGTATGCCCAGCCTGGATGTTCCCTTAAGAGCGGGATAATTCCGCTGCTCTTCATACTTTTTCAGCAACTGATCGGGTACATTTTCAGAAGGGAAAGTACTTCCTGAATGCTCAAAACCCATTGATTTCAGACTGGGGAAGGGGAGCTCATCTGTCTTAGCCAGCTTTCCGAGGTATTGCACGGTCGGGTAGGAAGAAAGGAAAAAAGTATTGCATTTCTCTCTCCAGGCCCGGCTGTAAGGAGTGAAAACTGTGTAAGGTGCATTCTGGCCATTAAGAATCTCGGTTTTTTCGAAAACCACCTGATCCTTGTAGGTCTTAAAGGGTATCTGGTTGTTGTGCAGTAATGTTTTTATGGTAGTATCCCTCTCTGTGGCATACGGTTCATAGTCGTGATTGGCATATACTTCGGTAACGTTGTAGGCAGACAGGACTTCCTCCCACATTTTTTCAGGTGCGCCATATTTTACCAGGACATCAGCGCCATGCTTTTTTAACTCCTCTTTTAAGGACTCCATCGTGGTATGTATGAAGGTTACCCGCTTGTCGCTTTTATTACCAAGCTTGTTGAGGATATGGGTGTCAAAAATAAACAGCGGTAACACTGGCAGGCCTGAACGCAAGGCATGATATAATCCTGCGTTGTCATGCAGCCGCAGGTCGCGGCGGTACCAGAATATGGCTATTTTCTCTTTTTGGTCTAGAATCATATCCGGATAAAATATCGGTATTATCTTTTGCTCCGGAAACTTAGATAAAGGGCGGATAAAATAAAAATGTCCCGGGTACTTCTCTTGTCATTTATTTTATGGTCCAAATCATACCAGTAATTATAGGTGCCGGAAAAAGTACTGACTTTGGGTGCGATATGTTAATATTGTAACCAGGAAACCTTTGCCATCATTTAATCCGGAATTTATGAAAGTAATATTAGCTGTCTTGTTAAGTTTGGTATCCTTAACAGGATTTTCTCAAAAGAATGCCGATAAACAGGAATGGAAGCAGTTGTTTAATGGAAAAAATCTGGATGGCTGGGATATAAAAATCCGGGGATATGGCCTCAACGAGAATTATGGAAATACTTTCAGGGTAGAGGATGGAAAAATGATTGTCAGGTATGATCAATACGATGATTTCAAACAAAAATATGGCCATATCTTCTACAAAGGCGATTTCTCCTATTACAGAATTTCAGTAGAGTACCGGTTTGTGGGTGAACAGGCACCAAAAGGAGAGGGATGGGCGTGGCGGAACAGCGGTATCATGGTACACGGACAACCCGCTGCCACAATGGGAAAGGATCAGGATTTTCCGGCTTCCATTGAGGTGCAGCTTCTGGGGGGCAATGGCAAAAAAAGATCTACCTGCAACCTCTGTACACCAGGTACCAATGTGGTGATGGACGGCAAGCTCATCACGCAGCACTGTGTAAATTCTACGTCCAGGACTTACGACGGAGATCAGTGGGTGAAGGCCGAAGTACTGGTACTGGGAGATTCACTAATCCAGCATTTTGCTAATGGGGAAATGGTACTACAGTATCAGAAACCTCAGCTTGGAGGGGGCAACGTAAGTGGTAATGATCCTTCGCTTATGATTGACGGAAAGTTGCTGGACCATGGTTCCATATCTCTTCAGAGCGAGAGCCATCCGGTGGAGTTCCGCAAAGTGGAGATACTGGACCTGAAGGGCTGCATGGACCCGAAGGCTTCCAATTTCAAATCCTATTTTGTAAAGGCAGATAACAGCCTGTGCAAGTATGGAAAAAAGAAATAGTTTTTTTGGGTAAATCGGGAGCAGTGCAGTTTTTTCAGGCATTTTTTTGAAATATATATGAAAAGAGGAGCCGATTAAGCTCCTCTTTTCATATATAATCTCCTGAATATTATAACCTGACAATCTCGGCCCCGATTGCGTTCAGACGGCCATCAATATTTTGGTAACCGCGGTCAATCTGTTCAATATTATCAATAATACTAACTCCTTTCGCGGACATGGCGGCGATAAGCAGCGCTACCCCGGCACGTATATCCGGAGAGGTCATACGGATGCCACGCAGCTGGGTTTCGCGGTTATGGCCTATTACCGTTGCACGGTGCGGGTCGCAGAGGATAATCTGGGCGCCCATTTCAATCAGCTTATCTACGAAAAAAAGCCTGCTTTCAAACATTTTCTGATGGATTAGCACTGTTCCCTGCGCCTGTGTAGCTGTTACCAGTACGATACTCAGCAGGTCAGGAGTGAAACCAGGCCAGGGAGCATCCGCCACAGAGAGGGTTGAACCGTCCAGATAGTTTTCCATCCGGTAATGATCCTGGGCGGGAATGAATATGTCGTCCCCACGGAATTCCATCGCAATTCCCAGTCTTTTAAAAACATCAGGGATAATGCCTAGTTGTGCAATCTGGCAGTTTTTGATGGTAATTTCAGATTTTGTCATGGCAGCAAGTCCGATGAAGCTACCAATCTCGATCATGTCGGGCAGCATCGTGTGCTCCGTGCCCATGAGCTCGCTGACCCCTTCCACAACCAGCAAATTGGAGGCAATACCAGAAATCCTGGCGCCCATCCGGTTCAGCATTTTGCATAACTGCTGAAGATAAGGCTCACAGGCGGCGTTGTAGATGGTAGTGGTACCTTCTGCCATAACAGCGGCCATCAGCACATTGGCGGTTCCTGTTACGGAGGCTTCGTCCAGAAGCATATAGGTACCTTTCAGATTGGCGGCATCCACGCGGTAAAAGCCGCCGTCTTCTTCGTCATAACTGAATTCGGCGCCTAGTTTTTCGAAACCCAGAAAATGGGTATCCAGCCTCCTGCGGCCTATTTTGTCGCCACCCGGTCTTGGGATTCTGCCCTTGCGAAAACGGGCAAGCATCGGGCCCAGCAGCATCACCGAACCTCTCAGAGCCGAAGCTTTTTGCCTGAATGAATCTGATTCCAGGTAATCAAGGTTGATATTGTCTGCTTCAAAACGTATGGATGATTCGCTGAGCCGGGTTTTCCTTACGCCCAGATCACCCAATAAATTGATGAGCTGGTTCACATCACGGATATCCGGAATGTTATGGATTGTCACAGGTTCCTTGGTAAGAAGTACTGCACAGATGATCTGGAGAGCTTCGTTTTTTGCACCCTGGGGTATAATTTCTCCTTTAAGACGGCGGTCTCCGGTAATTTTAAATGAAGCCATATCGGATGTTTGGCGATGTAATAAATTTGCCTGCGTTGGAAAATATAAGCGGTACAATGAGCTAAAGTAAGCCGTTTCAGAGCCGGTTTTGCCGGTCATTGGCTTCTTTACTTTCATTCAGGATTAAATGCCTGGCTTTTTTCTGTTACGATTATTGTTGTTGTTGTTATTATTATTTCGCCCTCCGAACTTGTTATTGGGACGGTTTCTGTTTTGGTTGCCTGTATGGTTGGGCCCGCCTGTGCGGTCCTGATTATGGTTTTGCTGTGCCCTGAAACCTCCGCCTTGCTGGTTACCTCTTGCACGATCCTGGTTGTTATTGTTCCGGTCTTTGGGGGCTGCATCCACAGGACCATTCACTCGGATATATTCGATTTCTTCCTTCAGCCTGCCTTTAGACAATTGCTGCATCTGGCCGATGAGCACGCTGTCTTCAGGATTATCCTTGTTCCAGGTATTGAAGAATGAACGCATCAGCCTGAAAATGTAGGAGACAAACGCCAGACGGTCGTCCGGGTTTTCTGTTTGAGAGGCCTTTTCAAGTAACAGATCGATATTCCGTCCATAATGCCTGAAAGTAAGATTCTGCTGGTTATAACCTACCTTAAGCGGTTTTTTGCCAAGTAGCTCTTTGGATGGAGGCGGGTAAGGGCTATCCACGTCCAGCTCGAAGCCTGACATGATATAGAGGTCGTCCCAGAGTTTGTTTGTATAGTCCTGATTATCCCGCATGTTGGGATGTATCTGACGCATCAGCTCAACCAAAATGTGCGCATAAAGCGTGCGTTTGGTCCGATCTTCCATTCGGACAATCTGATCGGCGAGTTTTTGTACGTTGCTACCGTATTCTTTCAATTGCTTGATTTATTTAGAGAATTGACAAAAATAAGAAGTTTTTGGCGAAACAAGCCAAGGCCTGTAATAAAGTACCTGAAGCAAAGGTCTTATATTAAATTCAACAGCGATTGAAATTTACTTTTAAGGTCTTTGTCTGGTACCAGCTGGAACCATGAGGCCAGTACCAAAACGGCAAAAAGTAATTTGGAATATCTGCTTATGGCATATTCCGAAAGATAAAGTAAAAGAGCCCAGACCGCCAGGAAAGTAAAGGGGGCCAGCAGGCGATAACCCGGAGGGTCAAAAGGACTTATGTTCCGAAGGACAAACAGAAATAACAAATAGGCGATGGCCGTTCCGGCAGCATACCGAACCCAGCTTTCGGTTGTGCCTGCTATCTGATGATCGGTCTTTCGTAAGTTCAGACTGAGCCGGGCAGTAAGGAATATCTGTAGGAACGTCGCGACCAGGAAAAGTACATCGGACTTTCCGGGGACAAAATCCCGTATAATCAATAATTCGTTGAGCAGGCCTTTTGCGAAAAGAAGGGTAACGGGTAAGAATCTGAAGGTATCGTCCAGTCGTTCACCGCCATAATAAGAGCCGGTATGCCAATAATTGAGCCACAGGTACCCTCCAAAACAGATAAGCCATAAAAGAGACAGCATTAGAAAAAAAAATGCGCGGAGACTAGTGTGCTTTAAAGCGGAATAGATACCCGCAAGAACGGTAAGCATAATGATAAAGATACCGGCGTAACGGATCAGCATCAGCAGCGTACCCAGCAGAAAAAGAATTAGGAAATCACGGAAAGCCGGTTGTCCCGGCTTTGTCATATTCCGTACAAAATGGTAAAACCAGCTAAACAGGACCATCAGAAACAAGGGTTCAGACCAGGTGTGCGCCCAAAGCTTGAGGAAGGACCCGAGCAGTAACAGGGTACCCATAAACAACGCTTTGCTTTCACCAAACCATTTTCTGAGGCTTAGCAGCCAGATGGCGGAGGCAATAAGGTTTAGCACCTTTGAAGCCCAGAGCACATTTAAACTAGTCATGAAAGACACCATGGCGATGAGGCTGGAATAGCCCATCGGGTAAATTCCGTTCCATATCAGCACATTGTTCTGTCGGATACGGTAACCTTCTCCACCCAGCAACCGCGAGGCCGACTCCAGGTAAAGGTGGGAGTCAATGGTTGTATAATGATTGGGATTAATGGCAGCAAGAAACAATACCAGTCCGCATTGTAAAGTCCATAAAAGGAACAGTAAAAAAGAAGGAGGAAATCTGGTTCCTGGTATCATATACGTGCAGACGGCTGAAATAAATCCCCGGTTCTTAACTGTTCAGTAAATCTGCTGAATGAATAAACAGTACCATGGGAAATCAGGGCATCCATATTAATTTCCCTTTTGTTGCATAACCGGGATAGTCGGCGTCTTTGCTCTTTAAAGTCATTTTGTAAAAATATATACCTGAACTGAGTTTGATAGGTTGCCAGTGCCACTCATTTTTTCCCAGATGAGGCATAATGTCCTGATTTTTGATCAGCTGTCCCAGTTTGTTCCAGATGCTTATCGTCCATATTTCAGGAGGAATTTCTCCGGTAATATCCATTGTAAAACGGAACCAGTGCGCGGAAGGGTTAGGATAAACAGTACCCGCAAAAGAGGCAGAGGTAATCACACGGAAAAAAATCTCATAAACCGGTGCCTGGTTTTTGCTCAGGTCGCTGGTATATACCTGTAATTTATAGCGTCCGGCGGTCAGCGGTGCGGGTAAAGTAAGGCCAATCAGCAGACCATTTTCAGGGTCAACCTGCAGGCTTGCATTCGTTAATGAAATTTTTCTGGCAGCACAGCCAGTGCAGTCCTCAGTCAGCCATATCTCGGTGCCTGTTGTATCTGAACGCTGCATAAAGGGATTTTCATCAACGATCTGAACGCGTATCTGCGGCTGGGGAGAAACAACTTCGTTATTTAAAATACTGCGTCCGTCAACCATTACCGTCACTACGGGCGGAAGGCGGTCGGGGATCACTTCGAAGCCGAAGGAAAGCGTATTGTTTGCATACACCGTTTCGGGCAACCGCATATTGTTGAATACTAACGTGATCTGCTGGGGGCCTTCTTTGTCGAGCGTTTCAAATTCTAGCTGGATATTCCTGGTTTCCTGTGCTTCTACAGGTGCTATCCGCAAGGTTTGCTCAACCGATACAAGTTTGTTTTTTGTGGTTATCAATACGGATACCGAATCGGAGAAGCCAAAATCGGTGATGTTACGAAACGATAGGGTGGCCCGGTAAATGTTACCCTGTGCAATTGCTGCCGGGAGCGTAGTGGGTAAAATGATTACCTCCGGCGTTTTTACAACGGGCAGATCGGTGCCGGGAATGTAGGTAATGGATCTTGTTTCGGAAGGTCTTAGCTGGTCTCCCTGCATATAAACCCTCCAGTAATATTTCCCTGCTTCGGCTCCGGGCTGATCAATTTTATGCACCGCTATGAATTCCTTTGCACTGACAGTACTTCTGCGGACCTCGTTTTCGGGGAATGCGCTGTTTTTACTCCATTCAAAGATGACGGTACCATTGGGCTTATCTTCCGTTGTTTGGGCGACCAAGTCAATTTGCAAGGTATTGGTTTGATAATCTTTTACCGGTAACAAAGGGATGGCTCCGCCTTCCTTAATGGCTAGCGTTGAGGTCAATACATTGTTACTTTTGTTTTCCTCGTCCAATAAGGCTGAGGGATCAATTGAAAAGATCCAGGTTTCATCTCCCCCCGTGGTGCTTTTATTGGGAATAGTAAAGGATAACGTGTCGGCGTGGGGCATTGCATCCATTTCCCATTGATCTTCAAAAAGGGTTACTGTTTCCTTGGTCCGCCTGACCGACACCCGGATCTTTTCCTTTCGGAATCTTCCATTATTGGCAACTGCAATACGGACTCTGACGGAATCACTCCAGGCGGTCAGCGCTCGTCCCGATGGGTCGGAGAAAACCAATGTAGAAGAGTCCCATACATAATCAGGTTTGGAAGCCGGGAAAATCCTGATGGCGGGGTCGCCCTGCAGGTTCATCTGCTGGCTGGTGATACCGTCCGTCACGCCGGGGTACCTGGCAATATTTCTCCTGATTGCTTCTTTCTGGATCAGACCGAAAGGCTGCGAAGTAAAAGATCGGTCGGCCAATACGTCGTAAAAGGAATCGGAATACCGTTTTAAAGCAGAAACCAGTCCATTGTGGGTGTGAGCGAGGAATAGTACGGCTCCGTTTGATGGCGACAGGATCCAGTCGTTGCTGATGGTGGCAGCACTATAATAGATGTTGCCCAATGCACAGCCATTTACCAGCACGGCCGGGTAGAACGGGTTGTTTTTGTAATTTCTTTTTGTATCCGAGGCGAAGCCGATATCAATATCCGAAACGTTCAGGCTGGAATGCCCGAACAACGTGAGCAGTGCCACCCCATTATTCACCTCTTCGTAAATGGGGAATTCCTCAACGGGTTCGTCCGTCTTTTTGGAAATGGTCCTGAATTTTGCAGCCAGCGATGTGCCCTGTACTCTTCTCTCAAACGAATTGACATACTCTTTAAAAACAGGTAATTCCGCCGCCGAGCGTCCGCCGCTCAGGTGCAGGATGTTCTTGCGCCATGCTGCAGAGGCAGGCTGAGCCTCCAGGTTTCTGACCTTCTCAAGGTATCTCCTCACATCTTCAGCGCTGGCTGCATTGAGACGCCCCACAGGTACCAGTGGTACATAGGTTCCGCTACCGTTCAGGTTCATGGAAAGTGCTACGTCGGAGCCTGGCCAGCCTGCGTTGGGTACCATATCGGCTTGTCGGGCATTCGCCTGTTTACGGGCTGTTTGGGGATCAATGGAGCGGCCTATCAGGAAAACAAATTGAAGGGATGCGTTTTTGTGCAGCCAGGCAATCATGTTACGGATCCCCCCGGGGCCTGGTTCGCCGTAGTTGAAGCGGTCGTAAACTTCTTCGCTGTTTACAATATACGGCAGGTAACTCCCGCCTTGTTCGGAAGAGCGGTAGGTTGCATACGCCAGGACAGGATCGGTACCATTAATTTTTTGACGTACCGCCGGGTGGGTGATAATGAGATAGTTGATTTTAGTGTCACGCAGATCGCCAAATCGGACGACCCTCGGAGCCGGGATTTTCAAAGCCTGCCTGACCGCCACAATCCTTGCCGTATGCTGTAAGGATATACCTGCCACCGGTTTGATCTCCTTTGCTGTGTACAGATCCGAAATATCATAAAACTGCCAGGCGGTTTCGGCTGCCAGGTTCCATTTTGCCTGGTTCGGCAAATTGAAATAAAATTCTTTCTGCGGGCCTGTCCCGGATAGAACCGATTTTTGAGGGTACCTCAACCGGGCATAAGACAGTGAAACCGTACCGGTATTCTGAAGAGGAACAATTGAAATTTTTATGGTGCCGTCCGGGTTCACATCTTCGGCCGCCAATGTGGTCCTGAAAGTTCCGGAAGCATAGTTGAGGAGCTTAAAGGAACCGAGTTTTCGTCCTTTCGCGGTAGTGGTACCCGTCCATACTTCAATTTCGTGATTCCCGGCCGACCTGCCTACTATGACAAGTTCAGCCACCGCCCGGTCCATTTTTTCAGCCACCGCATTTTCAGTAGTAAGTATCGCCGTCGACCAGCTTCCATTACTCACTTCGGGGCCTGTCCAGCCTTCGCCTACATCATAAGTTGTGAGGACGGATCCGTTATCATAAGTACTGGTTGCCGGATAAAAGTTTCCGGCCGGATAGGATGAAGTGAAAAGCTGACTGGTTTCCGCGTCATTTTCATTGATCGTCTCCTCTGAGCCTGTGTTTGTACTTTCTATAATCCGTTTGCCTGCAAGCGTGCCATGCCAGGTGAGGAAATAGGCGGAGGTGTCCGAATAAAGGCTGTAATGCGTGTGTGGCATGTCATCCGGCTTCACATATAGGGCGGTGTCGAGCGCTCCGTCGTTGCGTTCGCCGTAAAAGCCTATGTAATCCAGGCCGCCGGAATCTTTTTGTTTTACCTCAATAGCCAGTTCCTTCCCCCTGCGAAACATCTGAAAGCTGGCTGACCGTACCGATTGCAGCGGAATACCTGCCTGTTCAAGTTCCTCCCCGGTGATTCTGTAAAATCCAGACTGGACGATTGGAATGCGCAGGTAGGTTTGCTCATGGTTGATCCATTCGTTGCCATAGATCTTTTGAGCATTTGCATGTGAGCAGGCCAGAAAGCAGCCGCATAAGAATATTTGAAATAATACCTTCCGGACCATGAGTGTTATTTAAACTTGCAAATCAGGACTGCCGACCCGGTATTTTTCGATCATAAATATTCATTGAAAAGGAATAAACATGCCTTTCGTCGGTACCATGATATTCAGACGAAGTAAGTTCCCATTCATCACTATTCACCTGGGGAAAAAAAGCATCGCCTTCCAGATGCGCATGTACAACGGTCAGGTACAGCCGTTCGGCAAGATGTATGGCTTCTTTGAAAACAGTTGCGCCGCCCAGGATGAATGCCTCCGGCTCCTCCTCCAAAAGCGCAAGTGCCTCATCTAGGCTTGCAGCATATTCAACACCGGCTGTTTCTTTTTTCTCGGAACTAAGGACTATATTGCGGTATGGAGAGTGCAGTGCATCGGGCGCTTCATAACTTTTTCGGCCCATGATAAAAGGCTTGCCATTGGTTACTTTACGGAAGTGCTCCCACTCGTCCGGAAGGTGCCAGGGCAAACTGTTGTTGATCCCGATTACCCGGTTTTCGCTCATTGCCGCAATCAGATACACGCGTGTTTTTTTATCCAAAACAGTAAGAAGTTAGCCGAAAATTTTCCAAAATATACTTCAAATCATTTAGGTTTAAAATAGATGCCTTTTTTTTGCCGGTCACCCCGCTATGTTGCCATTCATACTTTCTTTATAATTTTTTAACATGGTACCTTGCATCGCAAAGTACCTGTGTATACCTTTGTATGGTAGTAAGGAAGATAAGCTTGCTATTAGCCATGAACTTATTTTATTTAATTAACAGATGAAACCAATATGAATATTGAAAATGCCCAGGTGCAGATGCGCAAAGGAATCCTGGAATTCTGCATACTGCATATCATATCCCGGGGGGAAGTATATGCCTCGGATATGTTGGATGAGCTCACTTCGGCAAGGATCATGGTGGTGGAAGGCACCCTGTACCCGTTGCTGACAAGGTTAAAAAATTCGGGTTGGCTGGATTATAAATGGGTAGAGTCCTCGTCGGGGCCCCCGCGCAAATATTATGTTTTGACAGAAGAGGGGAAGATTTTTCTCGAGGCTATGCAGGCCACCTGGTTTGAGCTGGCCGATTCGGTATCAATCGTAATTAAACGGACGGAAGATCTTAGTAAAAACGCAGCATCCAATCCATCCTGACCCTAACTGATCCACAAAAAGATATTTGATTCTTTCAATCATGAAAAAGACTATCAGCATTAATATAGGTGGCGTAATCTTTCATATAGAGGAGGATGGCTACGAAAAACTAAAGAACTACCTGACCTCTATCCAGCGGTATTTTGCTTCTTTCGCCGACAGCAAGGAAATTGTTTCGGATATTGAAGCGCGGGTGGCCGAGCGGTTCTGGAACAAACAGAAGTCGGATGGCAAGCAGGTGATCTCCCTGGAAGATGTTGAGGAGCTCATCACGGCCATGGGTACTGTGGCAGACTTTGAAGCCATAGAGCAGGCCGAAGATATCCTGGCTGACCCGCTGGAGACGGCACGGGAAGAAACGTTTACGGCACAGGAAGAACCCAAGGCTTATTCCGAACCTAAAGCGGAAGCGAAAAAACAGCCTGCAGCAAGCTCCCGGAAATTATTCCGTGACCTGCGCCGGAAACTGATCGGTGGTGTGGCGGCTGGTCTGGCCAATTATTTTACAATTGATCCGATCTGGGTCCGGCTGGCATTTTTATTTGCAGTGGTAGGCCTTCCTGCCGGATCGGGTATGCTGGATTTTGGTAATGCCGGTGATCTGGCGGGAGTATCAGGATTTGCCGTGCTGATTTACATTGCCATGTGGATCGCATTTCCGGGGTCCTTAACACTGGAAGAGGATGCAACGGTCAAGAAGTTCTACCGAGATCCGGACCGCAAGGTGGTAAGTGGTGTGGCGGCAGGGGTTGCATCTTATTTTGGGATAGACTTGGGCGTGGTGCGTTTTCTGTGGGTACTCTCGATACTATTGTTCGGGACCGGCGTGATTATTTATATCGTTCTTGGGGTGATAGCGCCTTCGGCCAACACCTTGACTGAAAAAATGGAAATGCAGGGTGAGCCCATCACGCTTTCCAATATTGAATCCAATATTAAACAGAGCCTTGATCCAGATGCAAAGGCTGGTGAGGAACACATTGTTAGCAAAATATTACTGTTGCCTTTTCGTGCCATCGCGCTGATCATCGGAGCCTTGGGGAAGTTATTAAAGGGGCTTGGCCCGGTGGTGAGGATACTGATAGGCGTAATACTGGTGGGGTTTTCATCCATTTCACTGCTGACGCTTGTTGTGGGCAGCGCCATTGCCCTGGGACTGATGAATTCGGTACAGTTTGATAACCTGCCGGTACCTTTTATGATATTCCAGGAATTACCGGGAAGCCTGATTTTATCGGGAATCCTGGTGGCTGCCATTCCTCTGGTTTTCCTTCTCCTGCTCGGGCTGACACTTCTTTCCAATAAAAAGATCGTATCCGGTACGGTATGGCTGACACTGGCCGGGCTCTGGATTGTAGGGATCATTGGCGCCACGATTGGCGGTGTGGCTTATCAACGCAATTTCGCAAAACGCGGAGAGGTGGTTCAGACAACTTTTTACGCCTTACCGACAGGTACCTTAACATTAGATCACAATGGGATTTACGAGGAAGATAATGTGGATTTAGATATTTTTCTTGAAGGGTATGGTTCATCAGACAGTATTAAACTGGAAAAGACTTTGTTCTCGAGAGGAAGGTCCAGAGAGGAGGCAGAAAAAATGGCACAAAGCATAGAATATGATATTACTGTAAACGATTCCCTGTTCCTATTTAAAGAAGGCCCGCAGCGGAGTGCCGGCAGATTCCGGGAGCAGAATGTAGATGCCAAGCTTTTTGTCCCCTATAACATGCCGTTTGTAATGACCCGGAATTTTTATGAGTCGATGAGCCGCTGGGGAGATAATTATCAGAATATAGGCAAATACGATCTGGAGAATGGGGAGCTGAACTGGAGAAATCTGAGGTGGGTCATGCGTCGGGATTCAGGGCTAATTTGTACCAATTTTCCCGCAAAATTCCTGAAGCACGATGAAGAACAGGAGGACGAAAATTATTCATACGACGGAGATGATAACGGAGAAATCGATCTGGGGGAGAGAGGGACTTTTATGAAACAGTTTCCTGTAGGGGATTTCACAAAGGTTGACCTGGGAGGTGCTTATTCCATCACTCTTAAGCACGGAACAGAATACAGTGTAACAGCAGACGGTGATGAAAAAGACGTGGACGACCTGAAAGTAAAAGTGGATGGTGGTGTACTGAAAGTAAGTCGCTTCAGTAATTTTTCGCTGCTCGAAGGAAGTAACAAACGCATTGGTTTTGTTATTACTACTCCTCAACTGGAAGCGGTAAGTATCTCCGGTGCGAACAAGGCCAGGATATTCGGTTTCAAAGGATTATCAAAACTGGATGTGGATATTTCCGGTGCTTCCCAGTCGGAGATAAACGTAGAAACCGACCAGCTGCGTGCGGAGATTTCCGGTGCTTCAAAGGTCATATTCAAGGGGTCGGCACGCTCAGCAACGATGGATCTGTCGGGTGCCTGTAAAGTGGAGGCCACTGAAATGAACATTCAGAATGCAGATGTTTCCGCTTCCGGAGCTTCCAAGGTAAGCCTGGGCCGGGTAAACAATATCAAAAAGAGCGAAAACGGAGCCAGTAAAATAGAGGTTATAGAGTAAAGCTCTGGCACCGGCTAAAGTATGATCGGCGGAAGTTTCAGTAATTTTTAATTTTCGTGCAACATTTTACAGCATATACACATCTAATAGTCGGATAAAAATAAACCTACCATGAAAAAAACAATTGCTACCTTCATGATGCTCGTCGCTGTTACAGCTGTAACAATGGCGCAGGATACCCGAAAATTTTCAGTATCCGACTTTGATAAACTTTCGATGGGAAGTGCATTCAGGATAGAAGTTAAACAGGGAAAGGAATACAGCGTCGTCACCAGCGGGAGAAGAGAAGATCTGGATGATCTGAGTGCTTTAGTAAAAGGAGGTGTGCTTAAATTAGGGTATAAATCCGGAGGCTGGAATAACAATCATAAATCCGTCACCGTAAATATCACCATGCCGACATTGGAAGGAGTAGATTTTTCCGGCGCAAGCAGGGCCAATGTTTCTGCCTTCACGGGTGCCAAGCAGATGGTTATTGAGGTATCCGGTGCTTCCCAGGTAACGATGGACTTCTCGGCACCAAAGGTAACTTTCGACCTTTCGGGAGCTTCGTCACTCATTCTTACAGGCTCGTGTAACGTGCTGAACGGCGAGGTTTCAGGCGCATCTTCTTTTAAAGGGAGAGATTTCAGTAGCAAAGAGGTAAATATTGATGCATCGGGTGCCAGCAGTGCTTATGTAATGGCCAGTAATGTGATTCACGCCGAAGCCAGTGGCGCCAGCAGAGTAAGGTATTCAGGTGCAGCAAAAGATATCCATTCCAGTAGTTCGGGTGCCAGTTCGGTTAAGAGGGACTAGCTGCAATAGTGATTATGAATAAAGGAGCCGGTTTTTACCGACTTTTTTTTCTGAAAGTCTCTTCTGAACCCGAATACCCACAGCAATCCCAAGATCGCAGATCGATCTAAGCGATTTTCCTCTTAGAGAAAAATTTTTTCTACGTGCTCTATGGCAACAGCTGTGGGTGCTTAGCGTCTGTTATCAGTTTTGTTAACGGGGTATAGTCCACCAAAAAAAGCCTCGACCTTTCTATTGGGACGCTAATATTTTCAACTTTCTCACCCGGTTTTCCAACCGTTGGATTTCAGCTTTCCTTCTTTCGATCAGGATTTCAGCTTTCAGGGTTGGTTCCTTGTAAGGTAGTTTATCCCGAAGGATATGGTATGCAGCTGTTAGTATCTGATGGGCGATAGCCATTGCCGCCTTTTTCTTTCCTCGCCTCTGCGCCAGTTTGTGGTACTTGAATGACAAGAAAGTGTTCAGGGTATGGCTGGCAGCCCAGGAAGCTTCGATCAATGTGGTTTTCAAATAGGTATTTCCGTGGGTTATCCTTGCTGACCTTACTTTACCCGCACTCTCGTTATTTCTCGGGCAGACCCCGGCCCAGGAAGCCAGGTGTTTGTCAGAGAGAAACTGGGACATATCCAGACCGATTTCTGATACGATACCAATAGCTGATTGCCTTGACACACCCGGGATGGTTTGTAGCAATGCGAGCTCGGCCTGCTTATCGGCCAGGCAAAGTTCTATCTGCTGGTCAAGCTGGCTGATGAGCTCGTCTAAGGCATGCATCGTCTGGATAATCAAGCTCAACATAAAACGGTGGCGTTCACAGAAGCGGCCGTAAAGTGCTTGCTGCAAAGCTTGCTTTTTGTTCACCAGCGAACCTTTGGCCTGGTTTGATAACACAACAGGATCGGTAACACCGGCCAATAACAAATCTATAATCCCCTGCCCGGTTTTGGAAAACACATCGCTGACCACGCTGCCGAGCTTAATGTTGGCATCCTCTAAGATATTTTGTAAGCGATTCTTTTCCCTGCTGCGCTCATTGACCAGCTTTTTACGGTGTCGCAGCAATGTTCTTAGCTCTCGCACCCAGCTTTCGGGGACAAAACTATGCCGGAGAAGACCACTCAAAAGTAGTTTAGCGATCCATTCAGAATCCTTTTTATCGGTTTTATGGCCGGGAACATTCTTGATATGACGGGCATTAACCAAAATAATCTCAAAGCTGCCTTCCAAAACATAATATACAGGCCGCCAGTAAACGCCGGTACTCTCCATAGCAATATGGGTAATCTGGTGGTCCTCAAGCCATTGCAACAACTCTTCCAGATCTTTGGTGAACGTGGCGAAGGTCCGGGTTTCTTCCTTGATTCCAGTTCCTTTGATCGAAGCAACTACTGTATCTTTGTGTACGTCCAGGCCACAACCTCGGGCTATGAGCTGGGGGAATTCTACTACTGCCATGTCGTTTGATAGGTTGGTCTCTATTTAAACGACTTTCATGCGCGTGGGTGAATTCCCCAATTCATAATTGTTTTGTTTTGTTATATACCGAAGTTCAGACTTATTAAGTTAAGAGTAATATATTTACGAACTTTTACCTTCTTCTGTCATTTCATCGTTTATGGTTAAAGTATGCTTTAAACAGTTTTTGGTATAATTTTAAATGGTGGAATCTTGTATCACTTTTTAATTGCAGGGAAGAAAAAGATCGCAAATGAAGAACCGTTTATTCATACTGATACTTCTGCTGATTTTTGTCAGGCAGATAACATTGGCCCAGGGGCGTAACAAATTCGGAAACAGATATGTACCCCCTTTTGGGGTACTCAGTCTGACGGGCGGCATTGGGGTTGCCTATTATATGGGTGACCTGCGCGATGATATCGACATGGCGCACCTGGGGCTGGGGCCTTCCATTTCTTTGGGGGCACTTTACCGGCTGACCGAGAATGTGAGCGCACGTGGAGAACTCCGTTTTTATCAGGTTTCTGCCAATCAGAAATATTCCCGTAATGCGCAAAATAACCTGTCATTTCGTACCCGCAATCCGGACCTGACCCTAGGTTTACAGGCAGACCTTTTTTCATTTAACCGTAAAGCTCCGGTCAATCCTTACCTTTTTGCAGGAGTGGGGGTTACTTATTTGAACCCTAAAGCAAAGCTCGACGGAGAATGGTACAGTCTGGCGCCTTTGACGACCGAAGCGGTTAAGTACAGCCGGTTACCCTTGGTTTTTACGGGAGGTCTGGGGGTTTCCATACAGGCTGCGGAACGGCTTAGTGTGGGCCTGGAATTGTGTAATAATTTTCTAAGGTCCGATTACCTGGACGATGTAAGTACCTTTTATCCCAATCCTGACCAACTGCCGAGTGATCTTTCACGCCGTCTCTCGGACCGCTCGCCCGAGCTGGGATTACCCGCCAGGCAGGTAGGTGGGCAGCGTGGAGGTCCCGAAGTAAAGGATAGTTATCTGTTTTTCCAGCTTAGGGCCAATTATCTTATAGGTAACAGAATGCAGGCCATTGCCCGGAAAAAGGTACGCTGCCCGAAATTTTAAAATGCCCTAGGTTTAAACGTTTTCTGATCCTGCCGGATTAATATTTTTATGCTAAAGCCGAAAAAACCCATTCAGTCGGAAGTGACGATGACTGAAATGGTATTACCGAACGATACCAATACGCTTAACAATCTGATGGGCGGGCGCTTGCTTCACTGGATGGATATTTGTGCCGCCATTGCTGCCCAGAAACATTCCAACCGGATTGTAGTGACAGCCTCGGTTGACAACGTGTCGTTTGCGGAGCCCATCAGGCTCGGGAATATCGTAACCATGCATGCCAAGGTTACCCGCGCATTTAACTCTTCCATGGAGGTGCATCTTAAGGTTTGGGCAGAGGATATTCCCGCCGGGCAGCGGGTGAGTACTAACAGTGCTTTTTACACCTTTGTTGCCGTAGATCAGAACGGAAGGCCGATAGAAGTACCGGTACTGGAGCCTGAAACAGAGGAAGAACATGAACTTTTTGAAAGTGCCATGCGGCGCAGGCAGCTCAGGCTGGTACTTGCCGGGCGAATGAAACCTTCCGAGGCCGTTGAATTGAAAGCCCTGTTTCAGGCATAATTAAATCGCAGGCATGCCATAATTTTTTGGTAATTTTGCAGCCATAAATTACTGACGGAGCTGGAATGCCGGTTTTTAAAAAGCAGTTCGGCCCTGCCTCCCGTATTAAATTCAATTTTATGGCAAAAGAAATTATTTTTTCAGATAAAGCGCCTGCGCCTATCGGTCCGTATAGCCAGGCGGTTAAAATCAAAGGCACACTTTATGTGTCAGGTCAGATAGCTGCCGAAATCGCCAAGTCTGGTGATATCAAAACCGAAGCCGGTGTTGTGATGCAGAATATCGGGCACATCCTCGGCGCAGCAGGCCTATCCTTTTCTCATGTGGTGAAATCTTCCATCTTTCTTAAAAATATAGAGGACTTTGCAGCTGTAAACGAGATTTATGGAAGTTACTTCAAGAATGAACCGCCTGCCCGGGAAACGGTTCAGGTGGCGCGCCTTCCCAAGGATGTCAATGTAGAGATATCCGTCATTGCAGTAGAATAATCTTGATATAAATGCCGGGATGATGTGCGGAGCAATCTGTGTACATCGTTTTCCCGATTTTTATAAAAACAAACCAGCTCCTGTGAGCGTGTGGTTTGAATCAATAAACAGAAGTTTAAGAAATGAGTAATCAAGCAGTAAGGGTGCGTTTCGCACCAAGTCCTACCGGCCCGCTGCATGCGGGAGGTGTGCGGACAGCATTATATAATTATCTGTTTGCCAGGCAGACGGGCGGTCAGATGCTTCTCCGGATTGAAGATACCGATCAGACCAGGTATGTTCCGGGAGCAGAGGCTTATATCCTTGAAGCATTGCAATGGCTGGGAATTGAAATTGATGAAGGGCCGGAAACCGGTGGCCCTCATGCGCCATACCGCCAGTCGGAAAGGAAAGAAATGTACCGTGCCTATGCTGAAAGGCTTGTACAGGAAGGAAAGGCGTATTATGCTTTTGATACCGCCGAGGAGCTTGATGCCATGCGTAAACGGCTGGAAGCAGCTAAAGTAGCAGCCGTGCAGTATAATGCCATTACACGGATGGAGATGACGAATTCCATCACGCTTCCGGCAGAAGAAACACAGGCCCGCCTTGCCAGCGGGGAGCCTTATGTGATCAGGATGAAAATTATGCCCAAGGAGGACATACGGTTCAACGATCTCATCAGGGGTTGGGTGGTGGTACATTCCAGTCAGATTGACGATAAGGTATTGCTCAAATCCGACGGTATGCCAACCTACCACCTGGCTAATATCGTGGATGACCATCTGATGGGAATCACCCATGTGATCCGTGGAGAGGAATGGCTTCCTTCTGCTCCGTTACATGTGTTGCTGTACCGGTATTTCGGGTGGGAAAGCACAATGCCCCAGTTTGCCCATTTACCGCTTTTACTAAAACCGGACGGGAACGGTAAGCTATCCAAAAGGGATGCTGATTTGGGTGGTTTCCCCATTTTTCCGCTGGAATGGACCGATCCTGTAACAGGCGACAAGGCCAGAGGTTTTCGTGAAGAAGGATATATGCCCGAGGCAACCGCTAATTTCCTGGCCCTGCTCGGATGGAACGCTGGTACGGAGCAGGAGGTTTTCAGTATGGACGAAATGATCAAAGCTTTCAGTTTTGACAGAGTACATAAAGCGGGCGCGCGTTTTGATATCAACAAAGCCAACTGGTTCAACCAGCAGTATCTGAAACACCGCTCCGAAGAATCCATCAGGGAGGAAGTACTTCCGCTTTTGGCTTCTAACGGATTGCAGGTGACCAGCGGACAAGCCGGGCAGATTGTCCATCTGCTGAAAGACAGAGTTCATTTTGTAAAGGAAATTGTGGAGGAGTCACGCTTTTTGTTTGCAGCACCGGAGGAATATGATCAGGATGTGGTAGTCAAAAAATGGAACGAGGAGTCGGTAAGTGCGATCACTGGTTTCAAGGAAGCATTGGAAAAATATGAAGGAGATTTCGTTGCAGATCAGATCAAGACGATCCTTTCGGGAACAATGGAAGCGCTGGGTATTAAAATGGGGAAAGTAATGCAGGCATTACGCCTGGCCGTAACGGGTGCCGGAGCAGGACCAGACCTTATGATTATTATGGAAATACTTGGGAAAGCCGAAGTGGTCAACCGGCTTCAGATAGCCCTTGACCGTTTACCTGCTCAGATTCGCCTGGCATAATTGTATTATAACCGTTGGATCATTTTGTGTTGAAAACAGATTCATGCTTTTATACTTTCGTAAACAATAATTTTTATTTGTTCAGCAAAAATCCGATCGCTGACAGCTTTTAAAACCTATGGCTAAGAAGAAACAAACCGATACTTCGAAACCTGCTGCCGAAAAGCCGCGCGTTCATAAAGACCTGGATGGTTTTGACATCAAGATCAATTCTTTTGGCGAAATCACGACAAGCTTTGATATGGATCGTATCAATGAGTTCCTGAATAAAAATGTGGATGATAAAAAGCTGCGGGACAGGGAAGATATTCCGGGAAGAAAAACGCGGAAGTCCAAAAAGAAGACGATCAGTGAGGAGGAAGAGGAGTAGGAAAGCCAGGTAGGGGCAATCCGCCGGAAGAACAGGGTGATAAATTGTTGGCAGGAAATGGAAAAACATATTCACGAACTTTAAGCTGTATAAAACATGAATTCGCACGAGATTGATTACAAAATTATAGGAGACGATATCCAGGTGGCTGAAATTGAACTGGATCCCAATGAAACCGTCATTGCCGAAGCAGGAGCAATGCTGTTTATGGAAGACGGCATTCAGTTTGAAACAAAAATGGGAGATGGTTCGGAGGCCAACCAAAGTATCATGGGTAAGATATTCCAGGCAGGTACCCGCATTCTTACCGGCGAGTCTTTGTTCATGACGCACTTCACCAACCGTGGTGTGGGGAAGAAAAAAGTGGCTTTTTCGGCGCCTTACCCTGGTACCATCATGCCGATAGACCTTTCCAAAATTTATGGTAATGAACTGATCGTGCAGAAAGATGGCTTCCTTTGCGCCGCTATGGGAACCAGTATGAAAATACATTTTAACCAGCGTTTCGGGTCGGGCTTATTCGGAGGAGAGGGTTTTATATTACAAAAGCTGAAGGGCGACGGGATGATTTTTGTACATGCCGGAGGAGTAGTAATGGAAAAGCATCTGAATAATGAAACCCTCCGGATAGATACCGGCTGCGTGGTGGCTTTTGAGCAGTCGCTGAGTTTTGATATACAGCGTTCAGGAGGACTTAAATCGATGGTTTTTGGCGGGGAAGGTATGTTCCTGGCAACATTGCGTGGTACCGGGCGCTGCTGGATACAGTCCATGCCGATCTCCAAACTGATTCAACGGCTGGCCGTGGGCGGGCCCAATTCCGGCAAAGAGAGTGGTTCGGTAATCGGCGGACTGGGTCGTTTGTTTGAGGATTAAGCCTTGATCATATCAAATATCTAAAAAGGTATGGGAGCAATTCCGTACCTTTTTTGGTGATTCACCTGATCACTATCAGCTGTGTATAAGATCCCTGTTCCGAAATTATTTTTAAAATATAGGTGCCCGCAGATAAGGCATTAACCGGGCGGATGGAGGTAAGCCCGATCACATCATCTTTGGAAGTCCGGATAGGATACTGATGTCCAAGGTTATCATAGAGGGAAAAATGCATGTCGCCTTCAATATCTGATCTGACATAAAAGTGTTGCCCGCTTACAGGGTTCGGGAATGCCCTGAGAGGCTGAGGTTCACCGTTCAGAAACATGGCAATTACCGGCGAATAGCTTTTCAGTCCATCGGGACTACGATACTCAATACGATAGTATATGCCTTTGTCGCCCCTGATGGGATCTGTGATGGTATATAGGTTAGACTGGTTTACCGTTTTTACAAAACGCCCCCCGGGCAAATCCGAGAAAACCTGCCGGTCGGTACTTCTTTGAACCACCATGTCGGCAATATCATTGTTAACTGCCATAAGCCAGGAAATCCTCACCTCTGAATCCTCCATGTCGGTCCGCAGGGAATGGATGAAGTTGGTTTGTTTTAAGGTATGATCAATCCGGAAAATATCGGTTACGCTGCCCGGAAGAATGGGGTGGCTTCCTGTAATCCTTATTTTATATTCACCGTTGGGCAGGTTGGCGGGGAGGGTGATATTGGCAAGCCCATTTTTCCCTGTGCCGACTGTGTCAATAAACTTTCCGCGCGCATCCAGTAATTCGGCATGCACGGCCAGGATATTCGGAATGGGTTCCGTCCTGTAGGGCAGGGTAAAAGACGCACCCGGGAATGTCCTGGAGGGTAACACGCCGGTATGGATAAAAACCGATGGAAGATAGGGCTTCACTGTTTTGAACAAAGAGTCGGACAGATTCCTGTTCCAGGAACGGGCGGCCAGGGTCAGGCCCTGCACCCCGCCAGACACGTTCTCAAAATGTGCGTTGATCGTCCTGGGTATTTGCACAGTATCCAGGTTGGGGCCTTGGAAGGTATTGAAATCTTTGAGAGAAGCAAGCCTGCGCTGCGCATTTACAATGGCCGGTACAGGCCTCGGAATGGACAAGCCGGCTGAGTTTTCGGCGATGATCCAGGGGATTTTTACCCCGAAATCTGTCCGGCTTTTATCAATCAGATATTTAATACTTGAAAAGTAATCCTCTTCCTTCACTTCAAGCTGCGCGTCATTTTCTCCATGTGACCACAATACTGCCCTGATTCCCAGCGTAGCATGGAAGTATCTTAATGTATTTTTGATATTGCTGTAAGGCTGGCGGTTTGGCCAGGTTTTACCTACATAGATATTAAAACCATCTTTTCCGGAAGCTGCGTCCTTATAGTTGGCGGCATTTGCAGCTGCCCAGGCAGCATTCATAAAAAGAACCGGTACCCGAAACCTGTCAGCAAGCATGTCGCCAAGTTCTCCCCAGTACCAGGAGGTTTCGCCGGTAGGATACAGCAGGCTTTTGGCTTTGATGGGTTCAAATTCCATGGAGCGCATCGGGAGGTCCTGTGCTACGGTTATGTTTTCGTTGTTGAGGTATTTGTTGGTATCGTTGAGAGAAACCACCCTGTCCGACGCGTCCCTGGCTCCCAGATTCTGCATGCCCATTGCATTGGAATTGCCAGCTACAAGAAAGACCTCGCCCACTCCGAACCTTGGAACAAGCGCTATATCCGTCTCGTGATTTAACCTCGTACCTGTTACTTCCAGCCGGTAGCTTCCTGCCTTTAATCGGGTGGTGAATGAGAAAAAGCCTTGGGTAATGTGAGCCGCCGGTATGGCGTAATGTATATCCGTACCGCCGGTTTCCGGAGTAATGGTAGCGGTCAGAGTACTGTAGGGATAAAAGCAATATCCGGTAACGGCAATACTGGCCGAGTCTTGAAGATCCCGCTGCATGACTTGATTGTTAACGGGGTTGGTAATCAGTAACTGTGCCGAACAGCAGCCGGTGATCAGACAGAAAAGTAGTGTAATCCTGCCGGAAGTGTTAAGAAAAGTGCGTGAGAAAAACTGGACAAACTGAAGTTGTGATGATAGCATCCGGCCATATTTAGTATAGAACGGAAGTGAAAGTTAAGATAATATAATCCCAATTCCTATTTTGGAAGTTGTCGGATTCCTAAAATAAAAAACCCTGCGAAATCAGGCGAAGATTCCACAGGTTTTTTTTATTTCGGAATAGTTCTAAACCAAATCAACGGTACGTCCCGTGCGTACAGATTCATCGCAGGCAAATGCAATTTGCAAGCTGGTCACTGCATCCTGCAGGTGATCGGTAAGATCTGTGTTTTCCAGGATTGCTTTCAGGAAAAAGCGTTGTTCCCTGTTACACAATTCCTGATGGTCGGGCTCGTCTTCCAGGTTGATCCAGGTATCTTCCTGCACAAATTCATCCTGGTCGTTCAGGTCGGCATGGTGGACGCGGATGGATTCTGTTTTTGTATGAGCTTCTACTGACGATGATTTTCCGGCTCCGCCTGCGTCCTTTGCCACAATGGAAACCGAGCCTTTGGGGCCTATCACATCCTTCACAAAAAAAGCAGTTTCGCTGATCATTGGTCCCCAGCCCGCTTCGTACCAGCCCACGGATCCATCTTCAAACCAGATCTGAAGCTGGCCATAGTTGTAGTTTCCGGCAGGGATATCTTCCGTAAGGCGCGCGCCGATCGCATTCACACGAAGAGGTTTGGAGCGAGTCATCTGGCACATCACATCTATATAATGAACGCCACAGTCCACAATTGGGCTCAGGCTTTTCATCAGGTTGCGGTGTACGCCCCACATGTAGCCATGGCTTTGCTGGTTCAGGTTCATGCGCATGACCAAGGGTTTGCCGAGGTTCTGAGCCTCTGCCACGAAACGTTCCCAGGATGGATGATGGCGTAAAATATAACCAACCACTACCTGTTTCCCTGCCTTTTTGGCGGCCGCCACTACATTTTTAGCTCCCTCAACGGTTGCAGCCAATGGCTTTTCTATGAAAACGTGTGCACCGCTTTCCAATGCCTGAATGGCAAAAGTTTCGTGCGTATCAGGATAGGTGGAAATACAGACTGCATCGGGCCTGGTTACTTTCAGGGCTTCTTCGTAATCACTGTAAAGGTCGTACCCGCCTCCCAGGTTTTCATTCAGGATTTCTTTGCTTTTTCCGGTTGATACAATTCCGCAAATCTCGAAACCGTCCAGTAACTGGTATGCAAAGGCGTGCGATGCACCCATATTACCACAGCCTACCACCAGAACTCTTAGTGGATTTCCATTTTTTAAAGAAGACATAGTAACTCAATTAACATTTAGATTGTAAGGATTGCCGGGAGCTCCGGCCACTTTCAGCAGGCAAGTAAAAAACATCAAAAATAAGGAATAAATCCGGTATAGAGAAAACTCATAAACGGCATTTATGCTGATAAGCATCATCCTTTTTTTGATTTGTAACCAGTAATAATAAAATATACAATATTAGGGGCAAAAGAGTTTGAAATTCAAATTAAAGGTTGCAACTATGTGAAAAAACTCACCCTCTATTTAGTACAGTGAAACATTCCAGAAATTTACCTTCCGCAAGAGGACTGCTGCTCTTTGCATGCCTGATGTTTTCTTTCCAGGCTTTTTCACAAAATGATTACAAACCAAAGTTAGGCCAGATAGACCGGCAGTCTCTGGAAATGACGGCCTATGAAAAGGACAGCACGGCTGATGCGGTAGTCCTCTACGACTATGGTGAGGTCCGGTTTATTTACGACTCCAACCTAGGCATTGTGCTGGAGATGGAATGTTGGGCACGGATCAAAATCCTGAAAGAATCGGCACTGGACAGAGCTTCTGTTTCGCTGCCCTTCCGGGATGGCGGGGAGTTTAAGCTTGATGAGCGGATAGACGGCCTAGTAGCGTATACCCACAATCTTGAGAACGGGCAGATCGTCACCACTAAAATGGATCGGAAATCTGTAAAGACCGAAAAGCTGTCCGATAAATATAAGGCTTATAAATTCAATCTCCCGAATGTTAAAAAGGGTTCGGTTATTGAATATTCCTATACCAGAAGTACTCCGTTTAATCTGCGTGACAAGCCGGACGGCTGGTCTTTCCAGGGCTCTGTGCCTTTCAAATGGAGTGAATACAGAATTAAAATCCCTTATTTCCTTGACTACAAAATGGCAATGAAGGGGTATCTTTCTCTGGATGTGAACGAGCGCCAGCAGGAGAATCTGACGCTCGGGCACAGCACGTATAACGGTGTAGGAACTTCCTACAGGTTCGTAGTGAAGGATGCGCCCGCGTTCAGGAATGAGCCGTTGATTACCACTCCGTCGGATTATATATCCCATATCGATTTTGAACTTTCAGGCATATCTGTTAAAGGTGAAATAGAGAAAAAGTATTCACAAACCTGGGAAAATGTGGATGAGACACTCAACAGTGTGCCCTGGTTTGGAGGCGAACTGAGAAAGAGCGGGTACCTGAAAGATGTGCGGGACAATATAAAAACCACAGCCACTGACCCCGAAAAGCGTATGCTGCTGGCGTATGATTTTGTGAAGGACTATATGAAATGGAATGGAGATTATGCACTGGGGTCCAGCGGGGGTGTGAAAAAATCGTTTGATGCAAAGAAGGGAACTGCCGGGGAAGTGAACATCATGCTCACCACCTTGCTGCGTGAACTGGGGCTGGACGCCAACCCGGTTGTATTAAGTACCAGGAGCAACGGGCGGATATCAACCGAATTCGCTCTCATGGATCGGTTTAACTATGTGATCTGCCATGTTAAAATGGGTGAAAAGGAATATCTGCTGGATGCAACCAATCCCTACGCCAAGCCCGGAATGCTGCCGGAGCATGCCCTGAATGAAATCGGAAGGCTGGTTCCGTCCAAAGGAACGGGGCGGTTTCTGGAGATAGTACCCAAGGACAGCAGAAGCAGGCTTGATATGATTGAGGCCGTCGTTGACCCGGCAGAAGGCACCCTCAAAGGAACCTATAATATATCCATGTCGGGTTACGAGGCTTTGAGCTGGCGGGGAAAATACGCAGGGGAGACCGATGACGTATACAAAAAGGAGCTCAGGAAAAGCTTATCGGACTGGAAAATTGATACCATTACGATCGCCAATAAATCAGAGGACCTGCTGGGCACTGTCAAAATAAAATGTGGTTTTACGATTGAACCGGAGAATGCCTCCGAAGATGTGATTTACCTGAACCCGATTATGGTGAACAAATGGACCGAAAACCCGTTGAAGAGCCCCGAGCGTATTTATCCGCTCAATATGGCAAGCGGGATTTCGCAGACAGTCATCGCCAACATTAAAATACCGGCAGGATATAAACTGGAAGAGATACCCAAGAGTGAGATCATTTCATTACCAGAGAAAGCCGGAAAGTTCACTTACCAGGTAAGGCAGGCCGACAATATGATACAGGTGAGTAGTGTGATTGTAGTGAACAAGCTGCAGTTTGCGGCAGAAGAATATGGAGACCTGAAAGAGCTTTTTGAACGTGTTGTACAAAAACATGCGCAGACACTCGTAATCAAGAAAGTAAACTGATATCCTGCTGCCGGTTATGAAAAAATTACATTTAATGATTGTAATGATCAGCTGTGCGTTGGGTACACCTTGTTGTTACGGGCAGGAGGAATTCATTTTCGGGAAAGTTACCCCGGCGCTCATCAAAGATGCAGATGCGATTATAAGGCTGGAGGAAGATATTTTTGAGGTCCAGTCAAAATCGGAGGCCAGAAGCCGTAAACGGAGAGTCATCACAATTCTGAATGAAAACGGAGAGTCGAGGTATAGCCAGACCGTGATCGGTTATAACAAGCTTACCAAAATCACGGATGTATCGGGAGCGATATACGGAGCAGATGGCAAACTCCTCAGAAGGCTAAAAGCTTCGGATATTGAGGACTACAGTGCATCCGGCAATGAGTTGACCGATTCCAGGATAAAGCTTGTTGAATTTGGTAAAAAAAGCTATCCATATCCCTATACGCTGGAATTGAGCTATGAAACAAAGGATAAAAACATGATGTTTTACCCTGCCTGGGATCCGCTTGGCGGGCCGAAAACGTCGGTTGAAAAATCGATTTTCAGAATTACCGTTCCGGCTGGTTTTGAGTTTCGTTACAAGGAGTACAACGGTGTACCGTCGGCGGAGAAATCAAAAGACAAAAACGGCAATGACAACTACCAGTGGGTGATGAATAACATTCCGGTTGTAGAGGCAGAATCTTTTCAATTGCCTGACATTGACCTGAATCCCATGGTACTGACGGCGCCCAGCGAGTTTGAAATTCAGGATTATGCGGGAAACTTTACCAACTGGCAGGATATGAGTAAGTTTTACTATGACCTTAATGCCGGGAGGGACGTGCTGCCCGCCGCGACGGTGGAGGAAATCAAAAATCTTGTCAAAGACTGTAAAACTGAAAAAGAAAAGGTGTATCGGATATATAAATGGGTACAGGGCCGCACCCGTTATTATAGTATCCAACTGGGGATTGGCGGATGGCAAACCATTGATGCCACCACAGTGGCTACGAAAGGATATGGCGATTGCAAGGCACTGACTAATTTTGTACTGGCATCTTTAAAACAGGCCGGTATAGAGTCGTATGCCGCGCTCATTAAGGCAGGAGATGACGAAAAAATCAATACTGAATTTCCTTCCAGCCAGTTCAATCATGTGATAGCCTGCACCATTGCTGATAAGGATACCATCTGGCTGGAATGTACCAGTCAGACATCTCAACCCAATTATTTGGGAAGTTTCACGGGCAACCGGCATGCATTGCTGGTGATGCCGAAAAACGGAAAACTGGTAGCGACACCTGGTTATGATTCCGGGTCGAATTTCAGGCGCAGAAATGCCAGTATTAAACTGGATGAAAACGGTGCGGGACAGCTTTCAACCAAAACGGTGTACGGAGGCCTTCAGCACGAATCCAGAAAGAGACTGCTGGATAACAGTTCGCATGACGACCAGAGAAAATGGCTGTTGAATAACCTCAATCTGCCGAGTGTAGAATTGAAAAGATTTGAATTTCTGGCAGGGACATCTCTGCAGCCGGTTGTTACAGAAACACTGGAAATGGATGTCAGGAATTTTGCAGGAAAAACAGGTTCCAGGTTGTTTTTGAAACCAAACCTGATGACCAGGACTGTAGAACTACCCATCCAGGCGGAAAGGAAAACGGATTTTTACTTGCCGCCGGGTACTTATAATTTTACGGATGCGGATAGCCTGCGTTTTGAGTTACCTGCCGGTTTTGTACCCGAATCGGCTTTGCCAGCTTTTAAAATACAATCGGCTTTCGGTGTTTATGAGGCGTCTGCCACGCTTTCGGATAACAAACTCATCTATTTCAGAAAGCTGACCATGAAGGGAGGAAGATACAAGAAGGCGGAGTATACGGCCTGGCTTGATTTTCTGAAAGCTGTTAAAAAGGCTGACCGCGCGCAGGTGGTTCTCGTGAAAAAGTAATCGTCGGGCGGGTGGGGTTGTTTTGCAGTATCCTGTCTTGCAATGGGTGGGTATTGGCAGCATTCATGGTAAGATCTGCGAATAATTGATTAATTACTGAAAGATATCTCAAACCATAGTCCGTTATCTTTGGAGAAATTTCTGTATACCGGTCACAGCCCGTGTTAATATTTAATCTGGCAAAAGCTGGCCTATATAGCCAACAGATGCGTATTAATCGTTGGTATGGGCAGTTTACCGAACCTGGAGACGCTACCTACTGTTATGCATGGCAGGCACGGACAGTTCGGAGAGGCCCGGAATTGTTACCAAGTGATTAACACTCAATCTATATTACCCGCGTACCAAATTTTAAAGTTTAAAAATCATGACAGAGGATATTTCAACAACTGAATTAGAGAATATACTGGAAAAGGCGCAGCAGGCTTTTTTGATTACAAAACAATATCCTCTTTCCAGAAGGATATCTTTCATGCGTGCCGTTGCGGATGAAATTGAAGCACTCGGTCCGGAACTTATTGAGGCAGCCATGGCAGAAAGTAATTTGCCCGAGGCCCGGCTGACCGGCGAAAAAGGCAGAACGATTTTCCAGTGGAGGAGTTATGCAGATGCAGTTGAACGCGGAGATTCCCTGGCCGCCAGTATTGACACTGCTAATGCAGAACGGACACCTCCCAAGCCCGACATCAGAAAAACCAATATACCATTAGGTCCTGTGGCAGTATTTGGCGCAAGCAATTTCCCCTTCGCATTCTCGACTGCAGGCGGGGATACCGCAAGTGCTATTGCGGCAGGTTGCCCGGTGGTGGTAAAAGCGCACCCGGGCCATCCCAGAACTTCTCAGCTCATGGCAGACGCCATCAGCCGTGCAGCGGTTAAAAGTGAGATGCCGGAAGGTATATTTTCGCATGTAGTAAGTTCCACTTATACCACCGGACAGTTGCTGGTAAGCCATCCAGTGATCAAAGCAGTGGGTTTTACAGGGTCGTACAGAGGCGGAATGGCTTTGGTGGAACTTGGAAATAAAAGGAAAGACCCGATACCGGTGTTCTCGGAAATGGGAAGTATTAACCCCGTGTTTCTGTTGCCGGAAAAACTGAAAACCTCAGCCTCTGATCTTGCCAAACAATATGCAGGCTCGCTTACGCTGGGAGTTGGACAATTCTGTACCAATCCAGGCCTGGTAATTGGTACAGAAGGTGAGGATCTGGATACCTTTATCCATTCATTAAAAGAAGTCATAGCTCAGGCATCTCCGGCCAAAATGCTGAACACCGGGATAGCACAGGGATATTATATCAATAAGGACATCGTAACGAGCCAGGCAGGTGTGGAAATCGTGGCTGTGGCCGAAGCGGAAATACTGGAAGGACATGGTATTCCTACGGTTGCAACGGTATCTTCGGAGGAATTTCTGACCAATGAACACTTGCAGGAAGAGGTGTTCGGACCATTTGCTCTGATCGTGAAATGTAAGGATGTGGCTGAAATGAAGGCAGTTGCAGATACGATACACGGGCAGCTGACGGCTACTTTACTCGGTACCGGAGAGGACCTCGCAGCCAATCAGGAGCTGATTTCCCTGATCCAGATCAAATGTGGCAGGATCATGTTTAATAATTTTCCGACGGGCGTGGAGGTATGCAAATCCATGCACCATGGCGGTCCGTTCCCTTCTGCGAGCGACAGCCGGTTTACCTCCGTTGGTCCGGATGCTATCAAACGTTTCGTTCGCCCGTTCAGTTATCAGAACTGGCCCGATGAATTATTGCCTGATGAACTGAAAAATGCCAATCCGCTTGGAATATGGCGAACCGTAAATAACGAACTGACAAAGGAAGCCCTGGGGTGATCTGATATTTTTACAAGTATTCAATTCAGAGGCTTTACCAATAAAATAGTAGGTCAATAAAATGGCAATTCCGCAGGGGTTGCCATTTTTTAGTGATATACTTACAACTCTATTTCACGACCAAGCCTTATAATGAACGAAAAAACTTCATTCAAGCCGTCTTTGAGCCTTACTGATGCCACCATGCTGGTAGCTGGAAGTATGATCGGTTCGGGTATTTTCATTGTCAGTGCCGACATAACGCGCCATACCGGAAGCGTAGGCTGGCTTATGTTTGTTTGGCTTATTACAGGATTTATGACCCTGACGGCTGCATTAAGTTATGGTGAACTGAGCGCGATGTTTCCAAAAGCAGGCGGACAATATGTTTATCTGAAGGAAGCCTACAACCCGCTCATCAGCTTTTTGTATGGCTGGAGTTTTTTTACAGTGATCCAAACTGCCACCATTGCTGCTGTGGGGGTTGCCTTTGCCAAATTTACCGCCTACCTCATTCCCCAGCTCAGTGAAGACCTGGTGGCCCTGGACCTGGGTTTTCTGAAGATATCACCGGCACAGTTGCTTTCAATAGTCATTATTGTATTCCTTACGTTTATTAATACACGTGGAATCAACAGCGGAAAAATCATACAGACTACCTTTACACTTGCCAAGTTGCTGAGCTTGTTGGGCCTCATCGTTTTCGGGCTGCTTTTTATGAAACCGGAGGTATGGAGTGCCAACTGGGATGCAGCTGTGATGTGGGATCTTCATAAGCTCAATCTGGATGGAAGTATCGAAACATATACGACCATTGCAGCTTTCGGTGCTATTGCTGCTTCCATGACAGGCTCAATTTTCAGCAGCGATGCATGGAATAACGTGACGTTCATAGCCGGAGAGATCAAAAATCCGCAGCGGAATATCGGCCTTGCCCTTGGCCTGGGGACGCTGATCGTTACGCTTATTTACGTATCGACCAACATCATGTATACCGGCGTTTTATCACTTCAGGAAATAGCTGCTTCGGACAAAGACCGAGTGGCAGTATCTGCCTCACAAATGATATTTGGGAATTGGGGTACCATCATCATTGCGGTAATGATCATGATCTCGACCTTTGGCTGTAATAACGGGCTGATCATGTCAGGCGCAAGGGTATACTATTCCATGGCCAAAGATGGTTTGTTTTTCAAAAAAGTGGGGGTTCTGAACAAAAACGCCGTTCCCGGATTTGGCCTTTGGATACAGTGTATCATTGCCTGCCTGTGGAGCCTGAGTGGTAAATATGGTAATCTGCTAGATATGATCTCCTTTGTAGTGGTTGTTTTTTATATGCTCACGATTATAGGTATTTTCATTCTCCGGAAAAAAATGCCTGATGCCCCCAGGCCCTACAAAGCTTTCGGGTACCCTTTTCTGCCCATTATTTACGTGATCATGGGCGTGTCTTTTTGTGTTTTGCTGATCTTCTTCAAGCCGGAGTATACCTGGCCGGGGCTTGTCATTGTGTTGCTGGGTATCCCGGTTTATTACCTCATCGCACGCAAGGACATTAAAGCTTAGGCCCGAGAGGGGGAATAAAAGTGTATAAATAGTTGGTCTCCGTTCTCCCTTTCCTGTCTTCATTTTTGCGCGGACAAGCATGTATGTAGCGTTATTAGGAAACTATCCAAGGGAAACGAGAGCCAGATATGTAGCTATTCGGACTCGAAGCCGGCAATCCACATAAAACGTCATAATCGGGCTAACCTATTTATTTTTCGTTGCCTTCTGAACTGCAAAACGGAACCCAGAATAAACAGTAGGAACAATATGAGAAGCGTCTTGCCAATCAATGGATCTGTCGGCCCGCTTGCCAAAGGATGTCCCACCGGCACACGGGTGAATGTTTCGTTTACAGTTGGAAGAAGCGACAGAAAGAAGCTGAATGAAAGAAAAAAGTTTTCGAAAAAACGTGATCGGTTGTTTCCCGGTTTCTTCGCATACAGATAGTAAGCCGTTAAGATCAGGATGATAATTAAAAGTGCAAGAATATGTCCTGGATTGACCCCTTTGACACTGGAAAGACCCAGAGCTGTCAGTGAGGCAAACAGGGTGAAATAGAAATATATTTTTCCGGATAACTTTCCCAAATCTATCCTGGCGCTTTTGAATAGAGATACAAATGCTGCGATGATGGCTATAATACCAATAACGGTGTGAAAAATGCCTAAATACGAGAGTCCCATAATTTTTGTGTTTTATTAATGGCACAAAGTTGGGCTAATAAAAATAAAATAATTTTATGGATTGGTTCAGATATTTGGTGAATCGGATCTCTGAAACACCGTGTCCTGTTAAAGTCAGGCTACATTTGGTTATTCTTTTTGTTTGGACCGGTAATGAGATGGAGAGGTGCCAAACTTGTCATGAAAACTTTTAGTAAAATTTGCCAGATCATTGAAACCACAATCATAAGCTATATCCGTAATACGCCCATTAGAAGCAAGCAGGCGCTCTGCCGCCTTCTCCAGACGCTTGGTTTTGATATAATTGGCGGGGGAATCATTATATAGCTTCCTGAATTCCCGTTTAAAGGAAGATGCACTCAGATTGCATTTCTCTGCCAGGCCTTCTATGCCGATTTGCGAAAACAGATTGCCTTCTACGATCTGTTTGAATGTGAATTTTGTTGAAGAAAAAAGCTGGGATAGAATGACTTGTACAATCTCCGCATCCTGTGTCTGCGATAGGAGAAGAATAATCTCTTTTAGCTTTAAAACCAAAATCTCCTCATTAACCAAGGATGGATTCTCGAAATAAAAGAGGAGTCCGTCTATATACTTTTGAATCAGGAAATCATTACTAATTGCAGCTCTGGATTGATTCGTTACGCGGTCGTTTGATTTTAAAATCTGAGGGAGCTCCCGGTCGTAAATTTTTTTCAGAATATCTGCGTGAAACGTAACAATTACAATTTCACCGTTGCGATCTATACGGCTGTTTTGGATTTGTTTTCCGGAATTCAGACAATTCAGCAATAAGGATTGATGGGTTTTTATTTCCAAATGATCTCCTTCTGATCGATAATCCATTTCACCTTTCAACATATATAAGAAGCACGCTTGCTCCGCCACCGGAAAGGTAAATTCGAAAGGTGGCTTTAAATCCAGCTTTTGAATAAGTGTCTTACCAAACAGATCGAATTTTTTATAGTCGGTAACCATTAGTAAAATGATAGCTTTTAAATGTAAAATAACAACAAAGGTCTCATTCAAAACTAAGCCAATTTAAGTATGGACAAAGTTATGAATGAGACATTGCTGAAGATCTTCTATTCCGTTATTCAGTAGGGGTATCAGGAAACAAGTACCGCCTCCGATGTCACCGGTACTTTCAATATTTTCGAAATTAAGCAGTTTTTTTCTGCCTCCTTCGTGATTGCCTCAAATTCTTCTGAACTGGAGCCTGACACATTACCTGTTATTGATAGATGCACGCCGGTAATTCCGGATCCATCCACGGTTACAACCGCTTCCGTGTCCAGCGAAACCGGAAAGATGCCCTTTTCTGTCAGCGCATAACTTACGGCCATCGTAAAACACCCTGCATGGGCAGCTGCTAACAATTCTTCAGGGTTGGTCCCTTTTTCATCTCCTACAAAACGGGTCCTGAAACTGTAATTTGTTTTGTTTAAAATTTCACTTTGTGTAGTTAGTTCTCCTTTTCCTTCCTTTAGGCTTCCTGCCCAATGCGCTTTTGCTTTCCGTTGCATATTTGTATCAGATAGATATTACCGTCGATATTGACAATGCAAAGTTGGGACATTCGGACTGGAAAGTCCTTGCATATCAGGCCGACAATTTGGCAATTTGGGTCATCCTGACCTCCTTATCCATCGTTTGTGTCCTCGCAGACGACCCTCGCCTGTGTTTATGTAATTTCCGAATTAAACCTGTGGTTTGGACTAACCACAAGAACCATCAAAATTCCATTGGTATACTGGATGGTACATGGTAAGGAGATGACGTCAAAAACTACACTGCATTTATTATCGGCTCAGTATGTGGAGCGATTACAAAGTATTTCAAAACACCAGATGTATAACAACGGTGGAGGTTTTTGCCTCTTATCAACCTCAGGTCCTGCCTGGCTTTTTTACGAAGGTGACCTCCCTCTCACAATCGCCGTCTTACCCTTGCGACTATACAATTACTCCGAGTGAATGCCTTTATAAACTTCTTATCTAAGATTACCCCGCTTTCGATCGAGGTTCAGCAAGCCATTAACGCTATTACGGTTTTCCGAAAACCTGCAAAGGGAGATTTGCTGCTTCGAAACGGAGAGATATGTCGCGAATTTCATTTCCTGGCTGAAGGGTTTGCCAGGGTTTATTATTTAAAAGATGGTAAGGATGTAACGGCATGGTTTACAGGCGAAGGAGGAATCGTAAGTGCAATTGATAGCCTTTTTACCGGGAATCCTTCCATTTACCACATTGAGATTTTGGAAGATGCGGAGGTATATTCAGGAGAAGCTGAAACTGGGCTATATAGCATCTTATCTGGGTATCGGCCACAGGAGCATCTCAGCCGGATTCGGAATCAGTATGGATAATCTGAGGCGTTCATTCACAGGTAATATAGTTCAGTTCGGTTACGCCGCAGGTGAATTGCCGGGTAGATATCAGTTTTAGTTTTATTTTGTCTTTGATGTCTGTAAACAATGGTATGCCTTGCCCAAGGATAATGGGGTTGACAAAAAGCCAGTAGCCGTCAATCAGGTTGTGCTGATGAAGCGAATGTGTGGCCTTGGGACTGCCGAAAACCAGGATTTCCCCGCCCGGCTGTTGTTTTATTTCATTGATGTTATCCGAAAGATTGTCGCTAATAATGGTTGTGTTGGTCAAGCCCGCATCTGTCATCGTTTTTGACAGCACCACTTTATGAACCTGGGCATACCATTTAGAATGCTCGATGTCGTGCCTGGATGCTCCGGGCTGGTCGGCGGCGGTAGGCCAGTAACTTTCCATCATTTGATACGTTACCCGTCCGTACAATGCGGTGTCGCCTTTACTGATACGCTTACCTACATGATCGAAAATTTCTTCATCCACCTTGATCCAGTCCATTTCACCATTTGGCCCGGCTACAAAGCCGTCGAGAGATATGTGCATAAATGAAATTACTTTTCTCATGGTTCGGTATTTACTGGTTGTCAATGATTGCTTTCCTGTAAATATAGGCAAATGTTATGCTGTGCAAAGTCTTTTTCGTGTTACAATGAGAGATTTGTAAAAGGAGGGCATAGCCTGGCAGGTTTCTGATGTAACCTGACGCAAAAATAATTCACAGGTTTTTACAAGGCTCCTTATAAGGGAGCCTGTATTTGGGATCAAAAATGTATTCTTTCCAAAACCAGAATTTAAGCGGGTAAATTTTGAAGGTTCTGTATAGAATAGAATCAGATGGATTCTTCTGGCTGTATTTTTTAAACTCGCTTATCAATTCTTCGTGGTTTTCTATAGCCAGGCCCCTGTTGGAAAATCCGCACTGGCCGCTGTTGTAAAAGAAGTCGAACCCATAAAAGATTCTGTCCTGAAATATAAACCCAAGTATAAATGATACGGGGGCCGTATTTGAAATAATGATGACGGATAATATGGCAATGATAACCGTCTTCTGCCGTTTGGAACTCATGATGTGTTGTCAGCTGTATGGATGGAGATGTTTGTCCTTTGATTATCTGATATTTAGAACCTGAAGCTGAAAGCCCAATGCGATTTTAATCCGCAGATAATCAGTTCATTTAATAATGACATCAACGGATCGTATTTATTTCTTAGCTACCTTTTCCCATTTTTGGGTATGGTCATTCCATTGATAGGGGCCTGGTTTAGATATAAATCCATAATAAAACTTATCAATAAAAAATGGTTCATCGATATAAGGAGTGGTCCAATTGGGTTTAGTGAGATATATGCGCCACATGAATAGATATTTCCACTCTCTTTTTCGATAGCAACGGTACAATTTGTGATCTGCTTTGGGCAAATTCTTTTGGTACATATGATAACTGTCGCTTTTTTCTATCGTAGTTATATCTCCGCTTGAAAAATAGCGAGCATCTTTACTGACGAAATAGAATGGAATACCCGCAGTGTCGTAAAGGAATATCGAAAGAATTTCCGATACCGGGGGTAAGTTTATTAGTAGCATGAATACTATTAGGTACTTGGCAAATTGAATCGCTGTTTTCATAAAGTGAGTCAATCAAGAAAGAACCGCATTCACAATATAATTACGGCTGTTTGCGCTTTATTGGAATCTAATTTGTAGAGGAAATACATGCAGAAAGGATATAGAAACTGTATGAATATCGTTAAGTTAAAAATTATTACACTTTAACTTAACGATATTGAATTATCCTTGGCATGACATAGAAAATATTTCTCGTGAGCTGTGAATTCCGCATGTCATTCTTCTGGAAATTATACTAAGAGCGTGTTTGGGAATTATATTTTGTCTGTTGAGTAAATTCGTTGTAACATGATTTGAATATTCGCTAAATACAGCCATCCTACACTGGATGTGACGGTATACTCATAATCCTTGACAATTCTTCTAAAGAAATTAGACCAAGCAATAGTTCTCTCGACTACCCATCTTTTGGCAACCGGAATAAAGCCTTTCGTTGATTCGGGCTTAGCAGCTTTTTCAAATTTGATCTTATGTTTTTCAATCTCGTCTGCGAAAACTCCTGCATACGCCTGGTCACCATAAATTTTAACCAAGCGCTCGTTTTGGCAAATAATGTCTGGCATAAATCCTAATGCAGCTGCACCGTCATGTATGTTTGCAGCATGTACTTTGGCAAACCAAAGCCTTCCACCACTGTCAACGAGAAATTGTCTTTTTCTCCCATTTACTTTTTTGTGGGCGTCCAATCCACGGTTCTCCCAAATCATTGGAGCCAATTTAACTGATTGGCTATCAGCGCTAAATATAGCAGGATTTTCATCTCTGCCATTGTTTTTTCTATCGAGCTTATTGAGGGCAATATTAATTTCTGCGAAAATATTTGACTTTTTCCATTTGGAAAAATACCAAAATATGGCCTGCCAGGGAGGATAGCTATCGGGTAAGTTTCGCCACTGACAACCTGTTCTTAAAATGTAGAAAATCGCATCTATAACATCCCGCAGATTCAATTTCCGCTTACGTTTTGTATCCAAAAATACCGATATTGCACCCCATTGGAGATCGGTCAGTCTAATATACTGTTTAATCAACTCTTTAACGTTTGGTCACTGCAAAGATGGTACGATCTCTATTCTTCTCAATTCCCAAACACGCTCTAATGCAATTTATTAACTTCAATTAAACCGGATTTGCCAATATAAGGGAACAAAACTTAATCCCTCCATGCCGTTATTCTGAATTTTGAATTTATATTCTTTTTTTAAGGTTGCTTCTAGGGTATACAGCTCATCTGGTGTAAACTGGGTATCGTCTTGCAAAAGAAACTCTAACTCTCTGATGTCCCCTGCCGGGCCAATATAATATACTACTATAAATTTTTCATTTTTAAACTTGTTAATCAGTGAAGGAAATTTGGCTGTAATGATATCTTTTATTTTCTTTTGCTCCGATTCCGTTGTGATAATATCGTTTAAAATATTATTCCTGATTTTGCTCGACATCTGTACTTTTTCTTTTTTTAGCACATTCCGTGAATTTCCAATACTCATAAATCTTGAATGTGAGTTTATACTTCCATTATCTATTCGGTTTATATTGTACGTTTCTCCTTTCACCTTAAATGAGGTTTTTCCAAGGTATTTCTGAGCATTCGCTATACTAAAATTTAGCAATAATATCACAATTAGCTTCATTTTCATAATTCATTTCATTTAGGACATTTGGATAAATTAATTAAGCTAAACATGGCATTCGGTGTGAGATTGGGAATAGTTGGATAATTATATTCCGGAAATCTTTGTTTAAAGAGGTCCAAATAGTAGAAGTATTTATTCGATATCGTATTATAACTGGTGGGATACTTCGTCCCACCAGAGGTTATTTCAATTAACCACTTATAATACTCGGGAGTAAAGGCGTCTGGTACCGTCATGCAACACCCATCGGAATTAATTATACGCGCCATATCCTGCAGCAGCTTTGCTTCAAACTCTATATTTGATTTCCCGTTCGTCAAATATTGAGTTGTTCCACCTTGGTAATGAGTATTTTGATATGCATGAAACAATTCTTCTGTAAGGGTATGATAATTTATTTCCCCGGCGGACTGAAAAATTACCTTCTTACTGGCCGGCTGATACCCTCCTGAACTTGCCAGATTGGGATCAATATACCAATCCATTCGATGGTTTGCGGCAACCAGATTCCCATAAATAGTTTTCCCTACGCACTTTGCAACAAGCTCTTCCAAAACATCGTTTAAACGTATTAATTGCGCAGTCGTATAATTTGTAAAGCGTTTAAGGCTGGACACCCTGCCGACCACCTGCCCATAGATTGAACCTGCTCCCCCGGTTGCACCTCCATAACTTATTACGCCGCCAACGACACCCATAAAGCCATTGGAAGAGGTACTTGTCGGTGGTGGAACGGATGGAAAACATATTACCTGTGTATACATATACTGACACGGAGCACTATAACCGATGTCTGGAACGTATGCACATGAACTGTAGTCAACCTCATAACAATCCTGTTGTGCGATTCGGCCTCCTTCGGAGTTAACTGATTCGTTTACGATTTTTCCGTTGTGAACCATAAGCGCTCTCACGAACTCCCCCTTTTCATCTTCAACTACAATCTTTCCGCTCCAATTTTCAGTCTGATCTTTTTGGTTCTCAGGATCATCTGGAATAAAGGTTGCGATCTCAAAACTGTAATTCTTATTATTTTTCTTAGAAACAATAAAAAAGGAAGAGGCTCCATATGAAACGGAGCCGCCGTGTCTATCAATCAAGAAAATTTCTTCCTCCAAAGAAAATGGAACAATCAATCTTTCTCCATCTGGTCTAGTAACACCGTATGTATTTTCCCATTGTAATTTTCGTCTTAGAATTCTTTCTTTTTTATTCTTGCCCGTAGTTTTAAATTAGAGAGCTTACTCATTTCTTCCTCATAATTGGCTCTCACTTTCAAAATATCAAAATCGCCTGGGTTATCATTTGAACTTTGGCGATCAGATAAGGTGTCTGTAGGTATTGAACAGCCATATATTGCCAATCCGAATAGGAGGACATATAGCAGTAGTAAAGGAAACGAATAAATTGTCTTCATAAGATTTAAAAATTAGATAAAAGTATGTGTATGATAATTGCCTTAAATTATATAAATATAATCAAAAATAGAAGGTTATGTTTATATAAGATAAATTTTTTGGTAGATACAATCAAATATCGTTAGGTGGTAATAATATATTGAATTGTGATCGTTTATGATACATTTTGTTGCTTTAAGGCGGCCTATAGTTTCTGAGGTTGGATCTGTTGGATCTAATTATTTCTATTATTTTTTTACTATTAGTAGAATGTTTTCTGTGTAAATGTCGGCGTCAACTTTTTGCTGCATTGCGATTGCTACGGTATGGTTACATTCTTGGCAGTATACTGGATTTTCGCTTACCAAGTATTCAGCTCTAACAGGATCATTGATAGAAAAGGATATACCGCGCAAAGCGTTAGGACAAACATTTTTGCGCAAAAATATTGCTTGACGCCCTTGGCTTTTTTTGGAAAAATTCTCAACTCTACCCGACTTTTAGACATTTTTAGATATCTATCGCTTATGATATCGTTCTTGAAAGTTGATAATAAGATTAAGTTGTTATTTAGCCGGTTCATTTAAATGCCACGGGCAAGGGGCATTCACCCGGATATTTTAAAGGGTCTGGCCGTAACCACCACCTCCCGGTGTTTCTATGGTCAGTATATCATCGGTGTTAACTCGAAGGCTGCAGATTCCGGGTAAGGCCCGGGCAATGTTACCGGTAGCCAGGGTGTGTTTTCCGCATTTACCACTATGTCCTCCCTGAAGGCCATAGGGTGCAATGGTACGGTGCTGTCCCAGCAATGTTACCTGCAAGGGCTTAAGAAACTGAATTTTTCTGATCATGCCGTTGCCGCCACGATACAATCCCTTACCTCCGGAGTTTTTACGGATCCCAAATTCCAGTAGCCTTACGGGGTATTTGAGCTCCATTTGTTCCGGATCGGTGATGCGGGTATTGGTCATGTGCTGGTGTACGGTGGACCTTCCTGCAAATCCCGGCCCGGCGCCAACGCCTCCGCCTATGGTTTCGTAGTAACCAAAATGTTCGTTGCCAAAAAGGAAATTATTCATGGTTCCCTGGCTGCAGGCAGCGAGGCCGAAAGCTTTGAGTAAGGTATCTACAAGGCGCTGGCTCACTTCGGTATTGCCACCTACTACGGCAGGACAAAGACTCACGTCATCGGAAAAAACGGGGTGGAGAAAGCTGTTGTCAGGGAGTTTTATTTCCACATTTTTCATCAGCCCGTCGTTGAGCGGAATTTCCTTGTTTACCAGTAAACGGAGCACGTATAGAATCGCGCTGTATAAAATGGAGAGATTGGCATTGAGATTATTGGGATGGACACCCGAGGTGCCGGAAAAGTCAAAGAGCTGTTTGTCCGAGGTTATTGATATTTTTACCGAAATCAAATGGCCGTCGTCAAGGGCCTCCGACGCTTCGAAAACCTTTCCTTCATAACCGGTTAAGGCCGCTTTCAATTGTTTTGCAGCACTTTGTTTTAAGAGCTGCATATGTTTCCTGACAACAGGTAAACCATGTTGCTCCACCAATAGCAAAAGCTGGCTGCTGCCTTTTTGCAAGGCCGATAAGGCAGCGATAATATCGGCTTCATTTGTGGCGTAAGAACGGGTTGGGAAAGGACCTGCATTAAAAAGCTCACGGATCAGCTCCCATTGGAACACTCCCTCTCTGACCAGATACTGAGGTAATATCACCACTCCCTCTTCGGCAAGACTGGTGGCATCAGGTGGCATGGAGCCCGGTGTTTTTCCTCCGATCTCCGCATGGTGCGCCCGGTTGATCACATATCCTATACATTCCTTTTCAACTGTAAATACACCGGCGATCAGCGTGATATCCGGTAAATGCGAACCTCCGTACCTGGGATGATTGGTGATGATAACATCGCCCGGGCCTATCTCAATATATGCTTTCACTAGCCGGGTGCAAATTCCCATGCTCCCCAGGTGCACCGGTATATGTTGTGCATTGACGAGTAACTCACCGTCGGGATCAACCAGGGCACAGGAAAAATCAAGCCGTTCCTTTACGTTGACGGAAAAAGCAGTGCGCTGCAGCTGGGCACCCATTTCCTCTGCAATGGATTCAAACCTGTTTGTAAAGAGCTGTAAGGCAACCTCTTCGCTCTGGGTTTCGTCGGCAGCAGCAGCCGGGGAATCACGAAAGGCAACGGCATCCATATTTTCCTGAATGATCAGTTTCCATCCATCCGGCAGATACGTCGTGGAAGTATTGTTGAGTAGTATGGCCGGTGATGTTATTTCACTGCCCGGAGCAAGTTTGTCCCATTCATATAAACTTCCATTCAAAAGTACATTGTCGGTGGTTGAGGGAGGTACCCTTGTTCCTGATTTTTTTATATTCAGAGGCGTCTGCACAGCCGCTTTCTGGCGAACCATCAGTCTTATACTTTCAATTTCAATAATGCCGCTTTCGGGATAATAACCGAACTGCGATGTGTAAAGCGCCCGAAAGGCTGGCCTTGTCATTTCCCGTTCATAGGGTACCTCAACTGCATTTTCCTGACCTGCAAAGCGTAGAAATACGGAGCAAAAGGCAACTTCGTGGTCCGTTACATGCTGTGCGCCAAGCGCCAGGATACCTTCCTGATGGAGTTCCGCAATGATTTGTTCCAGGTCACTTTCCACTTCATTCCAGGGAAGTGACAACTGGCGTGAAGACAGGCTGCTGATTAATGCTTCCCCGATTCCGACCGCACTGAAAAGTCCGGCATCATAGGGAATCACCACACTTTTGATATCCAGGAGGTCGGCCAGCTGGCAGCTGTGAAGTCCTCCGGCGCCTCCAAAGGTGAAAAGCGTATAATCGGCAGGGTCAATACCCTTTGCAACCGAAATTTTTTTGATCGCATCAGCCATTTTTTCATTGGCTATTTGTTCCAGTCCCTTCAGGATTTCGGTTTGCGAGAGATAATTTCCGGTCAGGCTGTAAATACTTTGCTGCAGACCGGCCAGTTTTTCCTTTGCTTCACCAGGGTTTATCGGAATACCGAATTTCCCGGAGTCCAGTTTTCCCAGTAATAAATTAACATCCGTTATTGTCAGCGGTCCCCCCGCGCCGTAGCAGGCAGGGCCAGGAGCGGCCCCAGCACTTTGGGGACCCACTTGCAGGGAAAAGCCATCAAACCAGCAAACCGACCCACCACCCGCGGCAACGGTTTCAATTGCCAGCGTGGGGTTATGGAATTCGATACCGTCGATTTGTGTAATGTATTTTAATTCAGGAACACCATCGATCCTGGCAGTATCTGTGCTGGTGCCACCCATGTCAAAAGTGAGTACTTTGGAAAAACCAAGTCGCTGTGCGGCGTTGGCGGCTGCCACTATACCCCCTGCCGGGCCGCTCAGAAGGCTGTCTTTTGCCCGGAAGCCGACAGTAGCTGATAAGCTTCCGGAACTTGTCATCACCCGCAGGCCTCCATGCCCGAGAGATCGCCCTATACTGCTCAGATACTGGTCCAGGACGGGATCCAGGTAAGCATTTACCATCGTTGTCTGCGTTCGTCTCAAATAATGTGAAAAGGGATAAAGCGCTGCCGATGCAGATACATACATTGCCCCTTTTTCTTTTAAAAGGTTTTCAACCGCTTTTTCATGTACGTCATTTTTGTAGGCATGCAACAGCGAAATGGCTACGGAATCGTAATCCTGAAGACGGTTGAGCGATAGACTTTCCGGAACAAACGGAGCCAGAATTTCGCCCTTTTCATCCATCCGGGCATCTATTTCCAGAATATCGGAATAAAGCAAGGGAGGTTCGGGAATGTTGAGCTGAAAAAGTGAAGGACGCTGCTGGTTACTTATATAAAGCAAATCTTTGAAGCCTTTGGTAACGACAAGTAAGGTACGGGCGCCTTTTCTTTCCAGAAGCGCATTGGTCCCCCTGGTGGTACCCAGCCGCATATCAACAGGTGGAAGGGGGCGACGGAGCGGTGTTTGGGTAAGAAGCCTTGCCGCCAGTACGGGAGCCTCCTCCCCGCTGTATATCTCAAAGTCGGCCTGTTTTACATCAGGAAGTTCCTCTGCGATGATCAGGGTTTTGTTGCTGAAATTGATTGAAACAACCCGGGAGGTTTCTTCGTGATCCCTCAGACTGAAAATATAACCTTTCAAAAGCTGATCAGTAAATAACCAGGGAGCGTCAAATTCAAAAACAGCAGGACCGATTTTCCTCGTTATCCTTCCTCTCAGCCTGCCAGAGCTCAGAATTTTAATACGAGTTTTAGTACCGGCAGGATCAACAGCGAGGCAATCGGTGAAGGTTCCGCCGGTATCTATCCATATTTTCCAGGGTGCAGTCGGGGTATTCAAATGAGTTGGATTAGCGCTTGACTTAACAGAGAAGCAAATTACGCTGTATTCTAAACAAAACCAGAAATATGTAAATCGGATTGGGATATCACAAAAAAGTCGGGTCAATGAGATTAGTGTTTTCTCATTGACCCGACTTTTTTACACCGATTGTTTTTATTCCTTTACCACCTTCATTACTCCAGACATGAGGCGCCAGTGACCGGGGAATGTACAGACAAACGGATAATCTCCCGGCTGATCCGGTACCACAAATTTAAGCCGATAAGTTTGTCCCGGATTAACCAGTGGTGTTGCAGCTACTACCTGGGGAATATTGGGAACGTAGTTTTTTTCGGCACCATCTTTTGCTGTAATCATTTTATCTGCTGCCGCTCCGATCACCGGTGTAGATTTTGGTTTGCCCACAACGATATTGTGCTGCATCGCGTCCGGATTTTCAAATACAATTTCAACGGTTTTTCCCGCAACGACTTTGAACTCGGTCACATCAAATTTCATTTCTTCCCGAATGGCTTTGATCCGGACAATCTGAATATTAGGATCCTCAGCAACAGCTTCTTTGATCCCGTACGATTCGAGGACCGTTGTGAATTTGGCACTCAGGTCGGTCGGTATTTCGGTTTTCAGTGAAGCTAGCAAAGCTTTGTTTGCTTCTGAAGCTGTTTCTTTTCTTTTAGGATTCCAGGTATTGATAACCCCGCGTAGTATGGCGTTCCTGCCTTGTAAGTCCATTGATTGCGAGGTTTTTAAGAGCGCAAGTACATCATCGCCTTTTGCGTAAGAAGTATATCCGCGTACCGCACGCTCCAATGCGAAGTCCGACAGTCGGTCTGGCATTTTCACTTCAAATGTTTTGCTCAGCACATTGTTACGGTTTTCGTCTTTTTCGGGAACTACATTGTCAAGGTCGATATTGGCTGTAACCGTTACCTTGCCTGCCTCATCCGAAGAGAATCCGAAGTTACTTCTCCATGGCCCGTTATTGCCCTCAGTAAGCCGGATGGTTTCACCCGGAGCTATACCGTTCATGAGCTGACGGCTGATGTAATTGGTGTTTAGCGAGCGGCTCCGGATGTTGACGTTCACAACGGGCACAACTCCTTTGTCCACCGCAACACTCCCCTGGTTGGTTATTTCAACGATTACCCTTGCATATTCGCGGACAAACGGGCTGGAAGGCTCGAGAATAATGTTCGTAATAGCGAGTTCCGCCGTTCCCTGGACGGTTATTTTGTTTGCGGTATGCTGGCTGTGGTCCATTCCTTCATGGCTGGCTGCTGCTTTGCCGTTACCCATTGTGTGAGCCGGTGCGCTTCCAGCCTGGCTGATCCTCCTGGCAAGGTACTGATCCCGTAGTTGCCCGTTATGTGAATTGAGAACTGCTGCAAAAGCATCGGGCATCCAGCGGTCATCGGCCTGAGGATAGGTATCCAGCAAAGTCAATACCGCCGTTTCAATCTCCGTGCTGAGCGGAATATCAATGAATGCCAGCAGGGTGTTCAGCACAACCAGCGGTTCCTTGTCATGCAGAGCGTCAGCTGCAAGAAGTGTTTTTCCGGTGTCGGAATTCCGTGGTAAAACCTTTACCGCCGTTTTTCTGACCGCCCCGCAGGGATGTTTCAGCGCATCCTTCACCGTGGGCAGAACTTGCGGGTCTGCAATCACCCCTAACCCCTCAAGCGTCCATAAGGCATGAATGGCGGCCGTATTGAGGCCGATTTCATCAACCGATCTGTCCTTCACCAGTTCCAGAAGTTTGGGGACAACATCTTTTTGTCCTCTTTCAACAAGCAACCTTTGAGCATGCTGGCGCCATAGCATATTGGTGTTCTTCAAAGTTGCCACCAGCTCATCTGGCCGAGATTTACTCAGTGAGACGGGGATATAGGCCGGGGCTTTTTTCCAGCCGATACGGTACAACCTGCCGTGGGTAAAATCCCTCAAATCTGTTTCATAGGCATTCCCCTTACCATTTTCGGATCCTTTCGGTGTTGGATTGTGCTGGATGATAAAGCTGTACCAGTCGGCTACCCACACGGCTCCGTCGGGTCCCACTTCGGCAAATACGGGCGAAACCCACTCATCGGCACCAGCAAGCAGGTTAAATCCGTTGACGTCCTCATAATCGGTACCCTTTTTTACCATGATGTTCTGATGCAGGATATGGCCGGTAGGTTCGGAAACGAACGCAACGGTGTTCCAGTAAGATTTTGGGAATGCCCGTGCAGTATAAAAATTATGACCGGCAGCAGCAGTAAATCCGCCGAAAACGTCCACCTGGCGAACTTTCGGAGTAATCGGCTGCATATCCTTGTGTGTGTCAGTACTTCGTCCGCCATTATCCACGGTACTTTTTCCAAAATAGCGGTTGGGAATAGCCGAATACCAGCCATGAGAATTATTGGCCGTAGAGCCGAACAAATCACCGGCTTCATTAAAAGCCAGTCCCCAGGTATTGTTGGATGTTTTGGTCATGACCTCCATATCTGTGCCGTCCGGTTTAAAGCGGAAAAGTGCCTGGCCAAAATTCAGAGAATCACTCTTGCCTACTTTACCTTTAAATCCGGAATAACCCAACGCACCATATACCCAGTTATCAAAACCATAATGGAGATTGGACGGACCTGCATGGGTATCTCCGGTGCCAAATCCTGAAAAAAGTATCTTTTTTACATCAGCCTTGTCATCGCCGTCGGTATCCTGGAGAAAAAGCATGTGAGGTGCTTGCGACACGATGAGCCCGCCATTAGCAAAAACCAGGCCAGTAGGGATACTTAGTCCGTCGGCAAAACGGGTAAATTTATCAGCCTTGCCATCCTTGTTGGTATCCTCGCAGATCAGGATATAGTCGCTTCCGCCGGTGTCCTTTCTTTCATTCGGATAATCTTTGGTGATGAGTACGAACAGCCGCCCGCGTTCATCCCATGTCATCGCAATCGGGTGCATCACATCCGGCTCATGTGCAAAAACGTCCAGGGTAAAGTCAACAGGTATCTGAATATGCTTGATGGATTCCTCCGGGGAAAGGGGCAACTGCTGGAGCTGCGGACCCGGGCGTTGCTCATAGTTGGGAAGCTTGGCTTCGCGGTATGCGAAGGGTTGGGGATTCAGGGCGGTGTATGCTTTGCGTGCCTCTTCATTCACGGCCCAGAGTATTCCCTTTTCCAGCAGATCATGGAACCCCGGTACGGCCCAGGTACGTTCATCATGGCCATAGGCAGTGTAAAAAATACGGCCTTTCCCATGGGTACGGACCCACGTATAGGGCTCTTTTTCTTGTCCGGGCCTGTCCTTTGCCTGATCTTTCTGAATGAGGCGTTCGGTTAAAACAATATTGTCGGGCTGAAGAAGTGTATGCAAATAGGTTTCATCTACGGTTTTAAATGGCGCTACACCCGCAATGGCAGGATGGTCCGGTTTTGTCCAGACGGGCTGAATGGTATCCCAGGTATGTTTCCAGAACTGCCCTCCGATGAGTTTCACTACTTCGGGATTATTACGGAAGCAATACGAAGCGCAATGCACCGGAATAAAACCCTTGCCGCTTGCCACAAAATCCAGCAGCGCTTTGGCCTGTGGGGCAGCAATGGAGTCCCAGTTGGCATATAACATCAGTGCATCATATTTACCGAGTGTTTCAGGGTTCAGGTCATTGATATCACTGGTGTAGGTAAAATTGAAACCTTTTGGCCCGAGTGCCGCCATAATTTGGGGAACTCTTTCGGAAGGCTTATGATGTCCGTTATCTCCAAGGAAAAGTATTTCCAGGCGTCGTGGTTTCGATAGGTCTTGCGAAGATCCGTTGGCGGAGGAGGCATTCCGTGCAGACTGTTGAACGGCACAGCCCAGCAGGACAATTCCAAAAATAAGAGATAAGGCTTTGGCTTTCATTGGGTAGTTAAGTGTAAGACGTTGTGGGCAGAACCCGGCTTGTGTAATATTGTGCTGCATAGTTCCGGTACTCTTTCGTGGGAAGGAGTACCGGAAACTTATCTAAAGGCTTTTGAAGTCAGGAATCTGGATGATGGCGCCTCCCTGTAGTGCTGACTCGTGAGCTAAAATACCAACGCTGGTCCAGTTGGCCGACTGCCACGCATTTGGGAAAGGCTCACGGTCTTCCAGCAAGGCGCTGATGAACTCATGCGCAAGATGCGGGTGAGACCCTCCATGTCCTCCACCCTGTACAAAGGAAAGGTGGGCGTTATCATCCAGATTATATACCCCGTGCCCTGTAAACTGGCGGATTTCCTCGGGCAGATAATGTGCGAAATCGGGAGTCTTTACACGCTCCGGAATTTCATGTTCGGGTTTTTTGGCCGTATGGATCACCGGATCTTCGCCTTCAATAAGCGGCCATTCAAATGATTTTTTACTTCCGTAAACCTCAAAACTTTCACGATACTGGCGAGCCGTATCAAAAAGGGAACGATAAACATAGGCGGATAAGTCACTGTCTTTGAATTTGATATGAGCAGATTCCACAGCAAAAGGGGAGTTATGTATTTTCACCAGATCTTCGCTGATGGTGCCTGACCCGAAACAGGAAACATATTCTGCTTCCAGCCTGAGCAAGCCGGCAACAGGCCCCACGCAGTGAGTTGCATAATGCATCGGAGGCAGGCCCGGCCAGTAATCCGGCCAGCCTTCCATTTCCTGCTGGTGGCTTGCTTTCAAAAACTGAACTTTACCCAATTCGCCTTTTTCATATAGTTCTTTTACGAACAGGAATTCACGGGCGTATACCACCGTTTCCATCATCATGTATTTCTTCCCTGTTTCGCGTGTCGTTTTCACGATCTCGATACAATCCTCAACACTGGTGGCCATGGGTACTGTGCAGGCCACATGTTTTCCGGCACGTAATGCTTTCAGGGTTTGCTCTGCATGGTTTGGAATGGGGGAGTTAATATGTACCGCATCCACGTTGGGGTCATTCAGCAGGTCGTCATAACTCGTATACCTGACGTCGATTCCATACTTATCACCAGTTTCGTTGAGCTTGGATTCCGTTCGCTGGCAAATGGCGTACATGTTGGCATTGGGATGTTTTTGATATATTGGAATGAATTCTGCTCCAAAGCCGAGCCCGACGATCGCAATGTTAATTTTCTGAGACATCTTAAATGAAAGGTTTATGATTTGGTTTGGGAGATTAAACAGAAACAGCCAGGCAGTTTTTGTTGTTTGAAGACGTGTTTCAGATACAGCCTTCTTGACAATACAATTTTAAAGCAAAATAATACTAAAAACTTTACGGGATTTGATAGGTACTGAATATATTTTGACCTTTTTTTAATCTTAACATCAATTTTTGGCAAAATATGGCTAAAAATAACAGAATGAATAGGACGGAATCATACGAAACGATACGCGCCGCAACACCCGACGACGCCCCGGAAGTGGCCGCTCTTATGATCCTTTCCATGGGGCACATTGCCGGAATTTTTGCCAACTCTGACAGGTATGAAGATGCTATCCCTTTTTTTGAAACCTTTTTCAGGGATGATAATAATCAGTATAGCTACGCTAATACCTTGGTTTACGAAGACGAAACCGGCCTGGCCGGTTCCATAACAGGTTATGACGGTGCTCGCCTGCATGAACTCAGGGAGCCCATTCTGAATGAACTGTGGAAAACACAGCCGGGATTTAGCCCTGGCGATGAAACAGAAACGGGAGAGTATTACCTTGATTGCATCAGTGTGAAACCGGACCGGCAAGGAAAGGGGATAGGTAAAAAATTGATCTCTGCATTCTGCGGGCATGCGGCGGCTTTGGGATTCGAAAGAGTTGGCCTGATCGTCGATCAGGCAAATCCAGACGCCAGAAGGCTCTATGCAGGACAAGGTTTTGAATGGATGGGGGAGAGGGATTTCATGGGGCATCGGTATGATCATCTCGTGAAAATCCTGACGAAAAATGTATAACTTGCTTTTTTAAAAATTTTAATAAATCATTTGATTGACTCATTCCGATGATACAACGCCGAGAATTTATAAAAGCAGGAACACTGGCTGCCGCCGGAATAGCGATGTCCAAAGGGGCGTTTTCGCAAGGTAATGTTGCTGGTTTTCCAGTGGTAAGAACCCCGCTGGAGCAACGCAGTTTTACAAGCCCGGCGGTGGAAACAACCATCGCCCGAATGAAAAAGGTGATCAAGGACCCGGAAATTGCCTGGCTTTTTGAAAACTGCTTTCCCAATACAATTGATACGACCGTCCATTTCAAAACCACCGACGGGAAACCGGATACCTTCGTGATCACCGGAGATATAGACGCCATGTGGCTGCGCGACAGCTCTGCGCAGGTATGGCCGTACCTGGCGTTGCTCAAGGAGGATAGCAAGCTGAAAGACATGGTCGCTGGACTGATACACCGGCAAACAAAGTGTATCCTGATTGATCCTTATGCCAATGCATTTTATGATCGCCCCAAAGAAAGCGAGTGGACCAAGGATATTACAGACATGAAACCGATGCTGCATGAGCGGAAGTGGGAACTGGACTCGCTGTGTTACACCATCCGCCTGGCCTATCATTACTGGAAAATTACAGGGGATACTTCTGTTTTTGATGCCGAATGGGAAAAGGCAGCCGGACTCATCCTCCAGACTTGTAAAGAACAGCAGCGTAAGAATGGCCCCGGACCCTATAAATTCGGGAGGGTAACTGCCTGGTCCACGGATACGGTACCGGGTAATGGTTATGGGAATCCTATCAAGCCGGTTGGGCTGATTGCCAGTACCTTCCGGCCCTCGGACGATGCCGCGGTATATCCCTTTTTTATTCCCTCCAATTTTTTTGCGGTAGTATCCTTCCGTCAGATTGCCGAGATACTGGAGAAAACAGGAAAGGACTCAACACTTGCTTCGGATTTTAAGGCGCTTGCGCAGGAAGTAGAAACAGCGTTGAAGAAATATGCGATATACCCGCACCCGGTTTTTGGGAAGATATACGCCTTTGAAGTAGATGGTTTCGGTAATTACCTGCTCATGGACGATGCCGGAATTCCTGGACTCATCAGCATGCCTTATCTCGGAGCGGTTCCGGTGACGGATCCTGTTTATATTAACACGCGCAAATTTATCCTGAGTGATTCAAATCCCTATTTTTTCAAAGGAAAAGCAGGAGAGGGGCTGGGCAGTCCGCATACCCTGATCGATCAGATCTGGCCGATGGGAATTATTGCCAGAGCCATTACCTCGACCGACGATAAGGAAATAGCGGATCAGTTAAAACTTCTTAAAAGTACGCACAATCATACCGGATTTATGCATGAATCATTTGATAAAAATGATCAGTCCAAATTTACCCGGAAATGGTTTGCCTGGGTGAATACGTTATTCGGTGAGATGATATTAAAACTGGAAAAGGAGCGGCCACATTTGCTGGCGAAGGTTTATTAGGTGCAGGATACCTATAAGAACGGGCTGCGGAAATGAGCTTTGGATTATACTGTTTTCTTTAAGCTCATTTCCGGTCTCACGTGTGGCCTGGTTGTGTTTCTTGCGCCCGTGACAGATAATTTTTCGGCGTTCCTTTTACGCTTCTTCCTTTTACCCCACCAGATCAAAAGGCCTGTTGCCGGAAGTGTGGCAGCGACAAGCGCCGCCAGAAGCGCAAGAAGCTTGGTTGGCCAGCCCAGCAGACTGCCAGTGTGTATCGGGAATACCACTCTTCTTGCCTTAAAGCCTTTGGTCTCATTTTCATAAAGCCGCTCGGAGATCAGTGATCCATTGTTTTTATCAAAATAAAGAAAACTGACTACGTTGCTTATCATCGCTTCATCGTCACTTTTAGATACCGTTATAGCCAAACTATCAGACTCGGGCATGGTGAAGGTTACTTTCCCCTCATGCGGTAACAAAAGGTTGGTTTCCGAAAATATTCTTTCAAAGTGTGAATCTGCGGGGAGGCCGGATGAAAGGTTGATGGGCGCCTCTCTTTTTTGCGGAGGCATTCCATCGAATGTCAGGTATATGAGGTTGTTAACCCATTTGTAGCTCCAGACAAGGCCTGTCAGGGCAATGACAAAAATGAAAGGCAAAACATAAAAGCCTGCAACGGCGTGCAGATCCCAGTTCAGTCTTTTGAACGATGCCCTCCACTTAATCCTGAACCGATGCTTACGATTTTTACGATTTGGCCACCACAGCAGGAGGCCTGTGAGCATGACCAATAAAAACGTGACACATGAAATACCGGTGATCACTTTGCCGGTTTCTCCCATGCAGAGGTATCTGTGAAGTTGCAGCACCACGGGGAAAAAAGCCGATTGTTCCTCTCTTTCAGCGGTAATTATTCCGGTGTAAGGATTGATCGCTACGGCCAGGGGATGCTTATCCTTTTTATTTCTTTTCAGGTTTGTAATAATGGTCCGGTGTCCGTCTGGTTCTATGAAAATGCGTGTGAGCTGATGGTCCGGATAGCGTGCTTTGACCGTATGTATAAGCTGATCCAGGGAAAGCCGCTTTTCACCTTCCTCCTGCCGGACTTTGTACAGGGAGGGGTATAGCAAAGGCTCAAGTTCCTCTTCGAAAACCAGTATAGCTCCTGTGATGGCTACGATAAAAACCACAAGGCCGGAGGTAACCCCCAGCCATAAGTGCAGTTGTGAAGCAATAGTTTTCAGCGTTTTTTTCACAGATTATGGTTTACGTGTAAAAGCTAGAAAGTATAGGATATGGTGGCCATAAAGTTTCTTGGAGCCCCGGGGAACAACCTCAGGTAGTCGTATCCGCCAACCCAATGTGTTTTATTGGCTAAATTGTTCAGGTTCACCTGCACCTGGAATTTGTCAATTTTATAGTAAACCGCCCCGTTGAGCAGCGCGTAGCCGGGCAATGTCTGGGTATTATTCAAAGAGAGGTTCCTGGTGGTAACAAAGTTTCCGCCCAGCGCTATGCCCAAGCCTTTAAGAGCTTCCGCGGTGAAAGTGTACTTGGTCCAGATGCTTCCCTGGCTTTTAGGAGCATTGGGCTTTTGCTTGTTTACCAGTACCTGGTCAGTAGCTTTGGTACCTGCATCTGTAATTTTTGCATCGTTATAGCTGTAAGTCAGGATGAGACTCCAATTTGAGAGGATGTTTCCTGTTACATCAAACTCCACCCCTTTTGCCTTTTCTCTGCCTATCTGCTGCATCAGGTTCGGGTTGTCCACAGCGTTGGCCGAGTAGAGCGTGTTGGTTTGTTCAATCTGGTAAGCTGATAAATTTGCAGTAAGCCTGCCGTCGAACCATTCTGTTTTAAGGCCTGCTTCACCAAGGCTGCTGCGTATCGGATCAAAAGGGCCGCCGGAAAGCGGATCACTCTGCACTGTTGCGTCCTGCGGATTATACCCTTTTGTATAAGTTCCGTAAATATTAATATGATTGGAGAGGGAATATACGGCTCCGATGCGGGGCAGCAAGGCGTGCTGTGTAACATTGGTTTCGGTATTGGTAGTATATCCTTTTTTATCTACATAAGTATCCAGGCGAAGTCCGAGCAGAATTTGCAGGCGATTGATTTTCAGTTGCTCCTGCAGGTATAAGCCATGAAGTTTATAAAATACGGGTGTAGTAGCTGCGTTTGCCGTCACATTGAAGATATACTTGGAAGGATCTTCCATGTTATTATTTTGGAGGGTAAGGTCATAATGAGGAATGTTCGGCTTTGGGATACTGTATGTTACGCCGTTTTCTGTATAATTATAAAACTGATACCTTTCAGGCGTTTTTGCATTGTAGGCAGCGGCTCCTCCGCTTTTCAGCAGGTATCCGTTAGCGGTTTGCTGTCCTGAGCCTTTGGGCGTGAATGACTGAATGTAGTCATAACCAGCTACCAGCTTGTGTTCCGCTATTCCGGTGTTAAAATTATGATTAAAAAAGAGGGATACATTATCCATAAATGACTTGGTCTTGCGTATAAACACTTGCCGGGCCACCAGATTCTCTAAAGCTTTCCCGGCAGAATCCACCGCATTTACATTACTGCTGCGGTGCTCCAGCAGATCCTCCGAATAACCTGTGCGAAGATAAGCAATGTTGAAAGAGGTATGCTGGGTAAACTGATGGTTCAGCGAAGTGGTAATGAGGTAGGTCTCTTCATTCAGATAATCATTTACTGCATTAAGTGAAGTACTGATTGAGCTCGAATAAAGGTCATTTCCTTTTACCGACTGCCCGCGGTCGAGGCGGCTGTTAGACCGGTTGTATACTAGGTCAAAGTTAATTCGGGTTTTTTCGGTGGGCAGGAAGGATACTGACGGTGCTACGATGATATTTTTATCAAATTGCAGATTCCGGAAACCCTGCGCATTTACATAGCCCAGATTGAGCCGGTACAGAAGTGTTTTACTTTCATTCATGGGACCGGTGAAATCAGCGAGAGTCCGCAGGGTATTAAAGCTTCCTGTGGTAAAAGTCAGTGATTTTTGCGCGGTTGTCAACGGTTTTTTGGTAACCCGGTTAATGGTTCCTCCCGGTGAAGTATTTCCATAAAGTGCTGATGCCGCTCCCTTAATGACCTCAACTCTTTCCAGGTAATTTACAGGCGGCTGTTTCCAAAAACCTGAAAAGGTACGCAGGCCGTTCACAAGCTGTGTGGTGCTTCCCCCGTTCATCCTGAAACCACGTATGGTAAGGTCGTCATAAAAGGTGAATTGATTGACGCCGCTCATGTTTTTAACAGCATCACCCATCAGGAAAGTACCCTGGTCGCGCATTACTTCTTTGGTAATGTAGCTGATCGCCTGCGGTACATCTTTAATGGGTGTTGCCGTTTTGCTGGCAATGAATGACAGGTCATTTTTATAGGTGGTTTCTTTACGGCCGGTAATTTCTACTGTCTGCAGTTCCTGAACACCCTCGGTGCTGGTCAGTTCCAGGGTAACGGTCTCTCCGTCTTGCAGAGAAATTTTCTTTTCAATCTGTTTAATGCCAATTCCTGTGCCCAGTAAATGGTAGGTGCCAGCGGGCAGGGCACTGAATTCAAAATCGCCATTGGCCGAAGTCAGGGTACCTTTGCCAGTACCTTTCAGAATGATGTTGACAGATTCTTCTGCGGCTCCGGAAGCATTGACAACACGTCCGGAAATGCGCCCGGTCTGGGCATATAGTTTTGTAAAAGATAGCAGGAGTATGACCAGAGATAGATATATTTTCATCGTTTTTAAACTAAATGGGTACTGTAACGGGTGCAAATGTATAGCTATTTAGACTAATACCAAATAATTCAGACCGAACAGCCACACTTATCTGTATTAAAATGAAAATGGATTGGTATCGTTAAATTATTTTTTGAAATATGAATAGAATCGAATATCTCCAGATTCTGAAACTATTCTGAGGTGTTCTGTTTTCTGCTACCTCGGCCGTGTATCTCAGTAGATTTCCCTGCTTTCCTTTTTTATATGGTCAAAGGATTTTAAGTAAACAAATATGAAATGAAAATATCCGGGTTAAGAAAAAAAAGGTACTTGAGACGGTTTTTCAGCGGGGCAGTGCTGGTCGTTGCATGGAGTATGATCGTTACTGATCTTTCCGCTCAGTCCACTGTGAAGGTTACTTCTCTTTTCGACGGAAAAACCCTGGCCGGATGGAAAACGGTCAATCCGGCGGACGAAAAATTATGGTATGTTAAGGACAGTACAATCATGAGCGGGGATGGGGTTAACAAGATTCCTGCCAATACGTACCTGTATACCACCAAGTCGTATTCGGATTTTGAATTCAGATGTCTGTTTAAATTATCAGGAGATGCCAGTACCGGCCTTATCAACAGCGGAATTCAGTACCGCTCTGTTGTGGAAGGAGATAAGATGGTAGGTTACCAGGCGGACATTGGTACGGGCTACTGGGGAGATATCTACGATGAACACCGCAGAGGAAAACTGGTGGGGGGCGACCTGACAACGCTTAGCCATGTACTGAAAGAAAATGGCTGGAACAGTTACATTATCCGTTGCCGGGGTAACCGCCACGAGCTTTATATCAATGGTGTGAAAACCTGCGATTATACCGAAACCGACCCTAAAATACCCAAAAAAGGGGTGATTGCGGTTCAGATACACAGTGGTGGCGTTGCCCAGGTGGCGTTTCGAGATCTTGTGATTACGGAATTTTAGTAAGGTCTGACCTGGAGTTCAGTCCACGGTAAGGCATTTGCAGCATGTCATCACTGATTGAACAACAGCCATATTGAAGTACCCTTTCTCTTAAAGTGTGAAATCCAATTTTTTTCAGATATGAAGGCCATCCAATTCCTTGCAGTACTGTTTTTTGCCGGTTTGTTTGTGACACCGGTTGTTGCCCAGGAAAATAAAAGTCAGTCCGTTCGTACAAAAGTAAACACACCGGAACAGGAGCAGGCCGGTTTCAAACTCGCAGAGGGCTTTGTGATTGAACTTGTTGCCAGTGAAAAAGATAGTGTTGTCAATCCCATTGATCTCACTTTTGATGACGCAGGCCGGCTCTGGACACAAACAGCCCGGATGTACCCGCTGGACCCCGTGGCTGATATTGAATGGGACGATTTGTTAAGGCTCATGGATGATCAGGAAGCCCAGAAAAAGCATCCCAGTTTCCAGCGTATCCTTTCTCTTTATCAGGGCAAAACGAAGGGGAAAGATAAAATTCTGATACTATCGGATCTTTATGGCGACGAGCAGGTGAAGACAACTGTCTGGGCTGATGGGCTCACAATCCCCATGAGTATTTTGCCCTATAAAAACGGAGCGTATGTAGCGCAGGGTTCAGAGCTTTTTTTTCTGAATGATCACAACAAAGACGGAAAGGCGGATCAGCGTACACCATTGTTTACCGGCTTTGGCTTTACAGATACCCATACCATGGCCCATGTGCTGGTGAGAGCGCCTGGAGGATGGATCAATTTCAGCCACGGAGCGCTTAACAAGGGAGAAGTTTCTTCTCTTAAAAGCAACGTAAAACTAAAAATCGATTACAGTAAAATCGCGCGTTTTTCACTGGATGGCAGCAAACTGGAACTGGTGAACAACGGACTGAACAATATATGGGGATTTCAGCTGCGTGGTAACGGACAATGGTATGGCTCCGAAGCCAATGATCTGGGATACTCCGTGACGCCAATGGAGCCAGGGTCGGGATTCCCGGGAATCGGAAATGAACATCTGAGGCCATATCAGCCCTTTGTGCCTGCTCTGCACGACTTCCGTGTGGGCGGCACCGGTATATCAGGAACCGCCTTTGCTGATGATGCTGCAAGATCTTTTCCAAAGGAATACAAGGATGTAGCGTTTCTGGCCAACCCGATAACCAGTACCATCAACGCCGTCAGAATTGTGCGTAATGCAGACGGAACGGTAAGGGCACAGCATTTGCCAGACCTGCTGACTTCTGAGGATGACTGGTTCAGGCCGGTTAATATGGAATTTGGCCCGGATGGCTGTTTATACATCGCAGATTGGTATAATAAAATTGTTTCTCATAACGAGCTGCCGACTACCCATCCCGACCGGGATAAGACTCACGGGCGTATCTGGCGTATCCGGCATGTTAGTCAGAAACCACGCGAAATTCCGAATTTTTATGAAATGGGAACCCAGGAGCTGGCAGGCCATCTCAAGTCTCCCTCCCTTTGGGAAAAACGGGCCGTATGGCACCAGATCACTGATCGCCCGCTCTCGGAAACCAAAAGGCTTGCTCCTGAAATTACAGCCTTTGCAGCCGACGAATCCCTGGATGAGCTGACGCGGATTCATGCCTTGTGGTGCCTGGAGGGTATGGGTCATTATGATGAACAACTGATGACGTCACTTCTGAAATCATCGTCGCCGGATCTGAAACGGGAGGCGATTCGTTCACTGACGAGCTTTTCATTAAGTCCTTCACAGTTATCTGCAAAGGTGAAAGACCTGATCGAGGATGGTAATCCGCAAATCCGTTCACAGGTGATCCGGACATTAACCGAGGCGGCGGCAATAGACCCAAGCGGCATTGAAGTACTGTTGAAGGCCTGCAAGCCGGAACTGCCAGGCAACGAAATGGGCGGATCCTACGAAAGAAGATTTGAACGATACCTTGCACGCAAAGCGCTGGAACAGTATCCTTCTGAACTTCTGGCCTATATCAATGCGCCCAACGCGGGGAATATTCCTGTTGATCATATTTTATGGGCTATACAAGCTTTGCCCGCTGCACAGAAGGAAATGACGTTTCTGCAATTCTGGCCCAAGTCCGGTATCACCAAACTGGACGAGTCTACTTTTGTAGGAATCGCTAAAATGCTTGGTAATAAGGATATATATGAAATGGTGAAACCTGTTGTTCAGGATCCTGGTAACGCTTCCGTCTATTTGAATTTTGCTTTGCAAAATCAATCGGAAGTTCAGTCGCCAGAGCTTGCGGACATCCTGCTTCCTGCTGTGATTTCGCTCATGAAAAGCGGCGTTCAGGCTGATGTTGACCTGGCACTGGATGCCGTCGGACGCTTTAACATGGAAAAGGGAAGAGAGGCGGTCATCGCGTTAATTAACGATGAAACACCCGACAAAACCTTCAAACTTGCTTTGCGGGCCCTGGAAATTAACCCGAAGGCAAATCAGGCCATATTTGCAAAGGCAGTTGAGAATAAAGATCTGAGCTTTGATATCCGTGCAGAATCACTTAACAGCCTGGCAAAAGCAGACCCCGCAATGGCTCAAAAGGCCCTGGAAAAATGGATTCCTGGCCTTGATATGACGGAGAAGGCTGATCTCACCCGGATTCTTTCGGAGTCAGGAGAAGGTTCCAGATTACTGTTAAACATGTATAGCAAAAAATTACTCACCCATCAGGCTTTTGATCTGTCGGCTGCTGAACGTATATCCGACTCGAACAGAAAGGATCCCCGCGGACGGGAAATGATGGCCGTGGTTAAAAAACGCGAGGAGGAAAAGAAAAAGGCTTTCAAGTGGAAGCTCAGCAGATATATGACCATTGCACAGAAAAATGCTGGAAATCCGGAGAACGGCAGGCTACTGTTTCAGACCTGTCTGGCTTGTCACCAGGTAGGAGGTAATGGGCAAACGATTGCACCAGCACTGGACGGTTCTGCCTCCCGTGAAAATGAAGCACTTCTTACCGCTATCCTTGATCCGGATGCGGCTGTTGAATCCGGGTATTCGGTATACAGGATCACCAAAAAGGATGGCAGCAGCGTGGAGGGGTATCTGGTCAATAAGGATGCCCGGGGCAGCACCCTGGCTTTTATGGGTGGCGGGAAAATGTTCATAGAAGCCGGAGCTATCAAAAGTCAGGGATTTTTGGGAGGCCGTTCGTTTATGTTAAAAGGGCTGATCGATAACTATTCCGACAAGCAGGTGGCCGATTTGCTTTCCTATATCAAGACTTTAAAATAACCCCGGCTTAGGCTGTTAAATGTTTGATTTTATAAAATTGAGTCCGTCGCGCATCAGCTGCTCTTCGGACTCAAACATTTTACGCCATATATTAGCTACCGGAAGTTTCGGACTGAAAGCTTCTATACTCAGCCAGCCATCGTACCTGATATCCCTGATCGCCTCAAAAACGCCCTCCCAATTCACATTTCCTTTTCCTGGAGTGGAGCGGTCATTTTCGGATAGCTGTATAAATGAGATACGGTCACCTGCTTTGCGAATGGTATCCCCTATGTTTTTCTCTTCGATGTTGGCATGAAAAGTATCAAACATGACCCGGCAGCTTGGATGATTTACCTCGTCTACGAACCGAATGAGCTCGTCGCCGCAGCTGGTCAGATATAACTCAAAACGGTTGAGATATTCCAGTCCGAGGGTAATATCCAGGGATTCGGCATAATCTGCCAGCTCGCGGATACCTTCAATACCGAATTGCCATTCCTCGTCTGTAGCCGGCTGGCCTGTGAAAACTCCTAAGGCAGAATGGAATGGCCCCATTAGTTTGGTAGCACCCAGGACGAGAGAGCAATCGAGGCAATTTTTAAGGTGGTCAATCGTAGCGCGACGCATTTTTGGATCGCGGCTGATCAGGTGGTGCTCTGGACCGCAAATGGTGTCTGTTTCGCATTCCAGCCCTATTTCATCCAGCTTCTGTCGAAATTTGAACCAGTGTTCAGGATTTGTATTGAAGATGGGTACCTCCACACCATCGAACCCTATTTTTTTGATCAGTTCCAGGGTGGGGAAAAGGCTGTCATCGATCTTGTCTCCCCATAACAGGAGATTCATACTATATTTCATTCCATTCCGGTTTTTTAGAATACAATTTTACACCAATAAAGTACCAATAACTTTACGGCATTTGATTAGTTATGAATGTATTTTGATCGCCAAAATGTTTATTGGAAAGGAATAGGGTTAAAAAAAGATATTTAATGCTCCTGCTTCATTTTGCCCGGCTAAAAACCAGGCGGCTGTTGTTACTGGAAATGAGGGTTAATCGGTTGCTTTTGAGATCGTACAAATTAATATCCGGCAATGCATGAAGGAAAAGATTCCCCCAGTCGGTTTCTTCCCGTTCGGTTCCCCCGCCACCGAGTTGTATGGTATTATCCTGGGCGGTTTCATAAAAGCCGGTCAGGAAATTATTGGAGGATGTAGCTTCAAGTTCACCCTTGTCTTTGAAGGTAAGGCTCACCTCCATAGGCGCATGATAAGGTTCCGGTTTTTTAATGGTATCGTTTTCCTGGATAATATAATCCAGTTTCCATTTTCCCGCAAGTTCAAGATCACTTTGAATAGCTGTTTCCTTCCGGCAGGCGGTGCCCCAGAAGATCAGCAGCAGGTACACCAGCCAAAATTTCAAGTTTTTCATAACGATGCGTGTTTGCCCTTATTTAAATGAAGAAACCTCATAACGTCCGAACGTTGGAAAGGCTTGCTTAAATTGATTTTTTTCATTGTATCTTTTTAAAAGGCATCAGTCTGACGACCTTTTAAAAAGATACCTTAAGGGAAAACACTGATACGGAAAGAATGGTTTGATGGTGGAATAAATAGAATCTTAAACAGCTTTTCTGCATCATGGAATTCTCCCGCAAAGGAAATTTTATATCAAAATGATTAAGATTGACTATATATTGACTTTTATTTGGGTATTGTTTCAAATTTAAGTCAAAATGAAGGTGTAAGGTATGAAGGCGCCGATTCATAAAAATATTGAAAGCCAGGTAAGGACAATAACGGTTCATGAACTTAAAGAGCCGCATTTTGATGCGAACTGGCATTTTCACCCGCACTACCAGTTGTTCACGGTGATGGAAGGAACTGGGAAGCGTTTCATCGGAGATTCCATCCACACTTTTGAGCCGGGAGATACTGTTTTTCTGGGTCCCGACGTCCCACACCTCTGGAGAAGTGATGCGGTCTATTTTGAGGGAAATGCCGCGTTTTCCACCCATGGCATTGTGCTCTATTTTCAGGAAGATTTTCTGGGAAAGGATTTTCTGGAAAAGCCGGAAATGCTGGCGCTCCGGCAATTGCTGATCGACTCAAAAAGAGGGATCGTTTATAAGGGAGAGGTGAGGGAGCATATCAGGCAAGAGCTACAAGGGCTGCTGCATACGGAAGGTTTTAAGAGTATTCTCAGGCTGCTGGCCCTGCTGGACCGCCTGGCGCACGAGCAGGAGGGAACACCGATTGCGAGTTACGGATATGTGAATACCTACAAGATTTCCGAAACCGAAAGAATGCAGAAAGTGCACAATTATGTACTGCAGCATTTTGCTCAGGAAATAAGGCTGAGTGATGTTGCCTCTCTGGCCGGAATGAGTGAAGCAGCATTTTGTCGTTACTTCAAGGCACGCTCGAACAAGACCTTCATCGACTTTGTCAACGAGATACGCATCGGACACGCTTGCAAATTATTGCTGGAGGACCAGTGGACCATTGCCCAGATAGCCTATGACAGTGGTTTTGATTCTTTGTCAAATTTCAACAGGAATTTTAAAAAGTACATCGGGCATACCCCGAGAGAGTATAAGGGGAATTACTGACGTCCTACTTTCCGGTATATCCCGGCCCTTTCACAAATCTTCCGGGTTTTGCATTGGTGTGTTCACCGTTTTTGAGCACTGCCACACCGTTTATATAAACGTCGGAAACTCCCGTTGCGAATTGCTGAGGCTTGTCGTAAGTGGCATGATCCCGTACCTGAGCCGGATCAAAAATTACAATATCCGCGTAGTGGCCCACTTTGATTTCTCCCCGTTTACGAAGTTTCAGGTTGGTGGCCGGTAATTTAGCCAGTTTATAAATAGCTGTTTCCAGGGGGAACAGATTTTCGTCCCTCGAGTAATGGCCGAGTACCCTTATGAAATTTCCGTAGGCCCTGGGATGAGGCTGTGATTTTAGAAAAACGCCCTCAGGAGAATAACTCGCGGCATCCGAGCCAAAACTAACCCATGGCAATGCCAGTTGTTTTTTTACATTGTCTTCATTCATCATAAAAAATGCAACGCCAACCCGGGTGCTATCCTGTACGATCAGGTCCATGGCGGTTTCTTCCGGAGATTTTCCTCTGATCCGGGCAACTTCAGCGAGGGTTTTTCCAATGTATTTTTTTAAGGAATCCTTGGCGAAACCGAGCAGCAGTACTTTTTCCGGTGATCCGGCGGCATAGTACAGGTTTTCCCATTCGGCGGGATTACTGTTCATGGCTTTTTTCATTTCAGAACGGATCGCCGGGTCCTGGAGCCGCTGCCACAATTTTCCGAAACCTCCATCCTGCAGTGTAGGAGGAAAGGCGGCTGTGAGGCCCGTAGCGCCCGCCAGGTAGGTATACATATCTGCGGAAATGTGCAATCCCTGAGCCCTTGCCTTTCCAATCCGGCGGATCACACGGTCCATTTTATGCCAGTTATCTTTTCCGGCTGCTTTGAGGTGATAAATTTCTGCCGGGATATTCGCTTCCCGGGCAATGGTGAGCAACTCTTCAACGGCCTGGTCCAGCTTGTTACCCTCACTGCGCATATGGGAAATATACATACCACCGTGTTTCGAAGCTTCTTTACACAAGGCAATCAACTCCTGCGTGTTCGCGAAAAAATCGGGAGGATAAATCAGGGATGAACCCACCCCCATGGCTCCTTCTTCCATGGCCTGTTTCACAAGCCGCTGCATGCTATCCAGTTCGGCTTGAGTTGCGGCCCGGTTATCTTCACCAACAACATAAGTACGCAACGTACCGGCCCCCACAAATGAGGCAATGTTGCAGCTTGTACCTCTTTTCTCCATCAACTGAAGGTATTCGCCCAGTGTGTTCCAGGTTACGGGGTATCTGATGTCCCCCTGTCCCAGCAGCATTGCGTTTTTCATTTTCGCGTTAATGGGGCCCATACTGGAACCTTCGCCAAATACTTCCAAGGTTACACCTTGCCTTATGTCGCTCTGGCTCCGGCCATCCTGAATCAGGGATTCGTCTGCCCAGCTAAGCATATTGATAAAGCCTGGTGCTACGGCATTGCCTTTTGCATCCTGTTCATTGTTGGCCTCTGCATTTTTAAGATCGCCAATGTAGGCAATGGTATCTCCGTTAATTCCGATGTCGGCAGCGTAGGGTTTTCCGCCGTTTCCGTCATAGATGGTTCCGTTGCGGATGATGGTGTCGTATTTGGTTTTAGAGCAGGAGAGAGCGGAAATGCCCAGGAACAAAAGCAATATATGTTTCATGACGGAGTAATGATTGTAATCATTCGTAGCCGGGAAAGGAGTAACGAAGCCGGATTGCAGCAATTTATGATTTTTACCGTTCCATTCCCGTTTTTGATCCTCACAGTTTTTTCAAATGGATCCTTAATGATCTGAAAAATCGTTATTTCACCAATTTCCTGCGAATTTTATTTAAACTAAAAAAGAACCTCTGCGGCCGCCCGCAAAGGTTCTTTTTTTAGCGAAAGAGTATATCCCTGCTGCTGAATCAGCCCTTGACTTTTGTGGTTCCGTAAGGGCCTCGCTGAGGCCGGGATAAAGTTGCACTGGCTTCCTTGTCGCCTATGAAGTCCTCCTTTTTAGGATCCCATTTCAGTTTTCTTCCCAGTTTCATGGCCGTATGTGCCAAAAGACAAGCCGTGCACGATCGCTGGGCAATTTCTGCGTGGCTGATGGTTTGTTTTCCACTCTGAATACTTTCAATCCAGTTTTGGTGCTGTTCGGGGCTGGCATAAAGGTGAATTTCGTTTTCGCCGATAACAGAACCCAGGATTTTCGGATCACTCGCGTAAAATGCCTTATTCTCTTTGGCTGCCGCAGCCGCACCCGGGTCTGATGCCGTTACGCCTACATTCCCGCGTGAAACGAAAATCCATCCTTCGGTTCCCTCAAACTTCACACCGTTTGGATTGGTACCTCCTATTTCCATTTCTACACCATTGGCATATCGGGCATTCACCAAAAAGTCACCGTGGACATCCCATAGCCCCGAACCCGCAGCGGGGAATGTTGCCTTGCCTTCAATTTCAATGGGCCCGGTAAGTTCTGTATCCATTCCCCAGTGGGCGATGTCAATATGGTGTGAGCCCCAGCCGGTGATCATACCTGCCCCAAACTGTTCCAAACGTAACCATCCCGGACGCTCATTGAGCATGTCGGTTTGGGAGTGAACGCGGTCCAGGGTATAGTAAACTTCGGGAGTGGAGCCCAGCCACATATCATAATTAAGATTAGACGGAACCGGCATAGGCGCAGGGTTACCGCCGGAAGGGTCGCCCGGGAGCCCGACATATACCTTTTTCAGTTTCCCTATCCTGCCGTTTCTGACAAGCTCACAAGTCCGTTTGAACTGCGGCCAGGGATTCATGGAACGCTGCTGGCTTCCCAGCTGGAAAATGACTTTTTTCTTAATGATCATATTGGCCATCTGCCTGCCTTCCCGGATAGTCAGGGAAGTGGGTTTTTGCATATAAATATGCTTGCCCGCAACTGCGGCTTCCATAGCAGGTTGTGCATGCCAGTGGTCGGGCGTACTGATGATGACCGCGTCGATATCTTTTCTTGCCAGAATCTCGTGGTAGTCGTCGTATGTTTTTACTTCCAGATATTTGTCTTTCCCGGTGCGTTCTGCATATTTTTTCTCGATCCATACCTTCCCCTGTGCCAGACGGTTTTTGTCCAGGTCGGCCACTGCGATCACGTGCGCGGCTTCGTTTTTGATGACTTCCGGCAAATCGTGCGAAGACCCGATCCTTCCGAATCCGATCTGCCCGATATTGATTTTGTTACTCGGGGCATTCTTGCCAAAAACACTCGCCGGAACAATAGCCGGGAACATGGACGCCGCCAGGATACCTGCTGTACCGGTGGCGGCAGTTTTCAGAAATGATCTTCTGTCCTGGTTAATTTCTTCAGTAGGATGCATGAGATTCAGGATTAATTAGTTAATACTTGGTTCGGGCCACGGGCAGAGGCTGGCAATACCCGTGTTCAAAATAGGGGTCCTTTCAGATTATTACTTACGCACTTCATCATGCGGACTGGTGGCATAGGCCTTGCTGTAATTCCTGGCTTTTTGCGGACCAATGGCCCATTCGATACTGCCAAGAATATGTTTTTTCAGATCATCCTTAAAATAATCTTCTTTTTCATGACCCAGTGAAGTATAAAAAGCCCGGCCGCCGTCATATTCATGCCACCACACCGACGGAAATACGGTACCGAAGGTATCCAGTGCCTTGCCACCCGGCTTCTGGATCGTTGTGTGATCGTTAACTGCCAGTACATTTAAATTAACGCCCAGCTCTTTGATAAAATAAAATTCGTCTTTCGTTCTTACCCATTGTGCTGGCAAGTGTGCCAGGGAAGGATTTTTTGCATCCAGTATTTTTACCGTAAATCCTTGCCCTGGCTCATGCCAGAAAAACGTTCCGCCGAGCATATCTTTAAACCAACGCCATTTTCGCTCGGTACCCGAAGCAGAATGGAGCCCTACAAAATTTCCGCCAGCCTGTATATACCGCATCAATGCCACTCTTTGGGCGTCGGTATCAAACACGTCGTTGTTGGTATTGGAAAAAACCAGCGCATCATACTGTTTCAGGTTTTCGTCTGTGAAAGTGGCCGGATCATTGCTGACATCCACCTTAAAACCGTGCTGCTTGCCAAGTTCCTGAATGGCCGTTACGGAATTGGCGATATTATCATGCACATATCCACTTCCGTTTTTTGTATACACAAGAATTTTAACCTTATTCCATTTGATCTTTTGGGCATAGGACTGTGCTGTCACCGCCAAGGAAAGTAGCAGCAAAAGGTATTTGAAGAGTTTAAAAGATTTTGTCATGTTCGGAACAGGAAGAATATGAATGCTTTATTGGTCGTACTTAAATTTAAAACCCGATGGAATTTCCGCCATCCACAGGCAGTGATACACCGGTAATGAATTTTGCAGCAGGAGAGGCAAGAAACACCGCAGCCCAGCCAATATCGTCGGGTTTCCCCCAGGTACCCATGGGAGTCCGGTCCATGGCCTTGTCTCTTCTGGACGGGTCACCGTTCATGGCGGTGAGCATCATGGGTGTTTCAATGAAACCTGGTGCAACAGCATTTACCCGGACATTGTAAGGCGAAAATTCCGTCGTTAGCGCTTTCACCATGCCCGTGATTGCAGATTTGGAGGCAGTGTAAGCTACTACGCGGTCAATGCCGTACAACGCAGCCATGGAGGTGATCATGATGATGGAGCCACTTTTACGTGCGGTCATTTTCTTGCCGCATTCCCGGGTGATGGAAAAAACGGCATGCAGGTTGGTCTGTACGATCCGGTCAAAATCCTCATCTGTGACCTCCACGGCATGTTTTTTCATATTTACACCTGCATTGTTCACCAGAATATCAATGGCACCGAATTGTGTTTCGATATCCTCCACGAGTCCTGGGATAGTGCCGAGCTGCGTGATGTCGTTTACAACGTAACCTGTCCGTGGGCCGAGTGCTTTTACAGCTTCCTGTAAAACCGCCTCCCGGCGGCCGGTAATGACCACCCTTGCACCGGCCTGTACCATGGACTGTGCTATATAAAATCCAATGCCACTGCCTCCTCCCGTAATGAGTGCGAGCTTTCCTGCCAGAGAAAAGGGTGTGAGATCGGGTGTTGGGTTTTGATAAGATAAATTTTCTTTTGTGGAAATATTCATTGGGGTAAATTACTTAATCTTATTGATTTTAAAATGTACTCATTTCCCGTTTCAGAGCCAGTTCGAGGCCCCTTAGTTCGGCAAGTGCTTTCAGTCGGCCAATGGCCGAATAGCCAGGATAGGTTCTTTTTTGCAAATCGTCCAGCATCTGAAAGCCATGGTCGGGGCGCATGGGAAGCATTGTTTCCGGATATCCTTTTTCCTTTCTTCGTTTTTCTTCCGCCAATAGTTCTTTTATAACTTCATACATATCCACATCTCCTTTCAGATGTGGCGCTTCATGAAAATTCAGTGGATTTTCTTCTCTTTTTGTTGTCCTTAAATGCACGAAATGAATACGGTCCGCAAACTTCCGGACCATCTCCGGCAGATCATTGTCTGCCCTTACACCCAGTGAACCCGTGCAGAAAGTAATCCCGTTTGCCCGTACGGGAGAGGCACTCATCAGTTGCTGCAGATCGTCGCTGGTGCTCACCACGCGCGGCAGGCCGAGCAGAGATTTAGGAGGGTCATCCGGATGTATACAAAGGTTGATACCCAGCTCCTGAGCCAGTGGGGCAATTTCCGAAATGAAATAGTAGAGGTTCTCCCTGAGTTTCTGATCATTGATGTGGGCATACTCGTCCAGCAGGCTCTGGAAGATGGAAAGGCCGTAGGCTTCTTCCGAACCCGGTAAACCCAATAGCACGGTATTGGTGAGATGCTGTATATCCTGCCCCGACATACCTTTAAATTTCGTATGGGCCGCCAGCCTGACCTGCGGGTCATAATCATTTTCCGCACCAGGCCTCTGAAGAATAAAAAGATCAAAGATGGCAAAATCCTCCCATACAAAACGAAGCGTTGTGGAGCCGTCGGCGAGGGGATAGTGCAACGCAGTTCTGGACCAGTCCAGTACCGGCATAAAATTGTAACAGACTGTTTTGATACCACACAGGGCCAGGTTCCTGAGCGATTCCCTGTAGTTACGGATGTAAGTTTCCCTGGAAGGCAGCCCCTTTTTTATATGTTCATGCACCGGAAGGCTCTCCACTACCAGCCAGTGCAGTGGCGTGTAGTTTTCATTTCCGGCTTCAATGAGCGCTTTTCTTTCACGAATGGCTTCCACACTCCAGATGTCGCCGACGGGTATCTGGTGAAGCGCACTAACCACACCCGTGCAGCCTGCCTGCCGGATATCCATCAGGGATACCGGATCATTGGGGCCGAACCAGCGCATTGTATGGATCATTGTAATTCAGTTGATTGTGAAACAGAACTTCCTTATAAAGACGTGATTCCTTGTGCTTTATCCTTACAGAAATTACTGCCGAGATTTCAATATTTCTCTACCGGGCTGAGAATCAGGTATAAATATCTAAACAAAAAGTTGTATTGCAACCGATTGCAACCTTAAAATATGCCCGTACTCTTATCTGTCAAAGTCATATCTTTGCAAGATACCCTGAACGGTAAGATAAATACAATCACTAACAAAGCAATTCAGCCTGCTCTGGCCGGCCATCATACGCTATGGAGAAGGAGGTAACCATTTATGATATTGCCCGGATCATGAGCCTTTCAGCAGCTACCGTCAGCCGTGCACTTAATAATCATCCTGCCATTAATATCAAAACCAGGAATGCCGTCACTGCAAAGGCGAATGAACTGGGATACCGTTCCAATACCTTTGCGAGTAGTCTCCGGAGAAAAAGTACAAAGGCACTTGGTGTTATTGTACCAAGGCTCAACAGTCATTTTATGTCGTCGGTACTGGCCGGGATGGAGACCGTTGCCAATAAGGCGGGCTACAACCTGCTGATCAGCCAGTCGCTGGAATCGGTACATCATGAAAAGGGTAATACCCGTGCCATGTACAACAGCCGAGTGGATGGATTGATGGTTTCGGTGGCGTATGATACCGAAACGTTTGAGCATTTTGATAATTTTCTGAAAAAAGGGGTGCCTGTTTTGTTCTTCGACCGTACTATTGAAGTACCGGGGTTTCCGGGGATTGTGATAGATAATGAAAAGGGAGGCTATGATGCAACGATGCACCTGATATCGCAGGGTTGCAGAAAGATTATGCACGTGGCCGGTAATCTTGCCAGAAATGTGTACCGGGGGCGCTATGACGGATACCGGAAAGCCCTGGCGGAAAAAGGGCTGGAATTTGCTGAATCTTTACTGATTATCAACGACCTTAGTCCGGAATCGGGAGGTGCGGTTGCTGATTATATTGATAAAATGGAAAATAAGCCGGACGGCATTTTTCTGGCCAATGATATCTGCGCCATTGGTTGCATGAAGGCGTTAAAACAGAAGAGTTTTGCCATTCCCGGAGATATTGCTATCGCAGGGTTTAACAATGACCCCGTATCCGAGGTAATTGAACCGAACCTGACTACCATCAACTACCCCGGAAGGCAGATGGGTGAGTGGGCCGTAAGCGCGATGATCAGCCATTTGAATGGTTCAAAACCCTTTGATGCAACCCAAACCATGGTGCTCCGGTCAGAGCTTTTGATCCGGGATCCCTCTTTAAGAAACCAAATCTGAAAAAATGAAATCGTTTGTTGCTGCATTTTTAATATTGTTGTCGCTGCCTGGGTTTGCGCAGCAGGAAAACTGGCTGGATCTTGCCATGAGACCATTCTGGAAGGGGAAAACCATGTATAACGAATCGGTGATGATGATTTCAAAGGATGGAGCACCGGCCGAAGCAAAGTTGTTGTTCAAACCCAAAAAGATTATTTCGGTAAAAAACTCGGCGCTTAACATCGAATACAAGCGTGGCGTAGACTGGGAATACCGGAATGGCAGGATATGCCTTTTGCCTGGTTCAGGTGCGGTGTCTCTGTCAGAAAAGGAAATGTTTCCGGATACTACCTCTCTTAAAACTTTTCCAAGAAAAGGCGGAGGCAAACTCCTTTTCAGGGAAGGTACGTTTTTCCACGATCATCAGCTGGCTGTGACTTACACCCACCGGAAAAACGCATGGAAGGGACTTGTTTACACGCAGAACAAGGATGCGCTGCCCATATCCATTGGAAAGCTGCAGAAAAAAGAGGCGCTGCATCTCCTGCTTTATGGTGACAGTATCTCTGAGGGATACAATGCGAGCGGCAAATTTGGTGTAGAGCCAAACCTGCCCGACTGGGGTATGCTGGTTGCCGAAACCTTGCGCCGCCAGTATAGGACATCCGTTACTTTTACCAATACGGCCGTTGCCGGACAGGATTCAAAATGGGGTAAAAACAATGCACAGAAACTTGTAACAGATCACCAACCCGATCTGGTTATGATTGCCTTCGGGATGAATGACGGTACGGGCAAAATGTCACCTGAGAAATTCGGAGAGAATATCAGCGCTATTATTGCCAATGTGAGAGCAGAAAATCCAAAGGCTGAGTTCATTCTGGTATCCACAACATTGCCTAATCCTGAGTCGACGTTTTTGGGAACACAGCTGACATTTGGAGATGTGCTGAAAAAAATGGCTGGCGAAGGTATTGCCTATGTGGATATGACCACGGTACATGCAGAATTGCTGAAACATAAAGACTATCCCGACATGACAGGAAATAATATCAATCATCCCAACGATTTTCTGATGCGCTGGTATGCCCAGCAGGTTGCGGGTTTGCTGCTCCCTTGATCATAGACTTTGATTTTCAGTTGGTTTGGTTTGTTAAATCATAGTTTAATCCTTACTTCCTCATCTTTAGGATTTAAACGGAAATTATTATTTTTGACTAAAAGCGGATGATTATGGAAGCTATCGTCGAAAAACTTTATACTCTGGAAGAATACTTTTCCTTCAGTGAATCGCATGAAGGACGATTTGAATTTGTAAACGGAGAAATAGTTGAGATGTCGGGAGAATCAGTTACTGCTAATCAGATTGCGGGAAATATTTCTTACTACCTGCGCGGATATCTGGAGGAACAGCCATATATCTTCGTACAGAATGCGGTAAAATTGCAGGTTGAGGCAGGTAAAATTTTCCGGATCCCCGATTTTTAATATTCAGGGAAAGTGGCAATAAACTTAAGTACGCCACGGAGCCAATCTTGATTGTCGAAGTGATTTCAAAAATTACTGAAAAAACGGACCGCATTACTAAGTTAAACGAATACCGACTTTTGCCATCCCTGCAGTATTATCTTGTGGCAGAACAGGAAAGCTGTTTTGTGGGGGTATACACAAGGGAAGGGGACCGCTGGTATGTCGAGTTTTACGAAAAACCTGAAGACAAAATTCCCCTTCCTTTTTTCGGCCTGGAATTACCGCTCGCTTCTATATATCGAAAAATAGATTTTCAGCCTGAGCACTGAATTTGTTTGATTCCATGGGGATGTACTGTGAGTCAGGAACGTTACTTAATCGTAACCTTCTTCACAAATACCTGCTGAGATCCCCCCTGCGCATCTTCTCCTTTAACCAGTTTGTTAAAGGCAATGGTCTTTCCGTCCGGTGACCATACCATGTTTGTGGGAGCAGGAGTTGAAGGTGCCGTTAGTACCTGTACCCGCTTTTCAAAAGGTTCGTCTCCCAACGCGCAAATCTGAATACTGCCTTTGTGGATGTAACTGACGTGCTGTCCATCAGGATGCCAGCGTATGCTCCCGCTAACGTTAGAATCGTGTTCAGTCAGTTGCCGTGGCGTACCGCCAAAAGGCGAAATCAGGAATATCTGTTGGATACCTTTTTCATCTTTGGCCAGGTAGGAGAGCAATTTTCCGTCCGGGGAAGACCGTACAATGCCTGCACAGCCCGGGTGGCCGGATTTGGCGGTGAAGGTCAGCCGACGCTGAACCGTACCTTTTGGGGGCATCGGAAACTCAGTGGCTGTACCTTCCAGCGGACCGTATGGGCCTGGTTGGGTGATATCGTCCGGAATGTCAACCACATATACTTCCAGTACCGTTTCTCCTTTTTCATTTCTGGTGGCACCCAGGAATGCACGTGCCATTTGCCAGCTTCCATCGGGTTTCTGATAGCCTTTTTTTCCCACCCAGCTATCACTGGCTGCCTGGCTGATGTCATCACTTCCCGGGGCAGGTTCGGGGACTACCCGAACCACCAATGCACTGAACCATTCACCTGAAATGTTCTCACCGTTTTCATCCACCTTAACAGCCTTCACATTTTTGGAAACACCCATCGTCCTTAAATTTCTTTTGACGCCGGTTGAATCTTCCAGGGCCTTCAGAATTGCATCATTGTAGGTATACCCGATCCACTGGCCGTCCCCGCTGTATTCGTGACGGTGCGTCCCGCCGCGCAGCGCACCGGGCGTAAAAGGAAAAGTCACGTCGCGGGCGTCCATATAGATAGGTGTACCTGGGTTGTCATCCTTCACGATCACACCCGTGCGGCGCCATTGCTGGTATGGATTTTCCTTAGAGCTGTTCAGTAAACCATGTATAAAAACCACGGAATTTTCGACCGGGCTGTAACTCACAGCCCCGGCGCCGGGGCCCCAGACGTTATTGTCCTTATGCGCATACAAAACTTCTATCGCACCGGTTTCAATATTCACTCGCTCTATTTTTGCCGATTCAGCAATCCCGCCGTCATCCGTACGGGTATCATACACAAGCCAGCGGCCATCCGGGGAAAAGTTATCATTATTGTCCAGGTCGTGATGGTAGCTCAGGTCATGGGTAAGCTGTTTTTCCTCCATATCAGATGTGGATTGGCAAGAACTCATAAAAGTAAAAAGGGCTAGGATAGTGGCGGTATTCAATAAATCTGCCATGTTTTATTAACGAGGATTTTTAACAGTTTTTAATGTTTAGCAGCAACGGGTGCACTGATTACTCCCAGATACCGGCCCATCCAGTAAGGCAGCAGCCAGATATCCCCCGCACTGTGTTCGGAATTGCCGTTGCCTCCTTTTCTGTCGAGGTTAAACATGTTGCCGTTATGTCTCTGGATAGGCCTTTCGTCCGGAGGGAGAACTTCCTTGGTGGTCTGTCTCCGGAAATTCGGTTCCAGCATTTCAATATCTTTCCTGTGGCTGTTCTCAATTTGCCAGTCAATCAGGTCAAGCGGGTGTTCTTTCAGGTACCAGGCAGCCTCATTAAGGTCAAATTCCTTGGTGCCTGTCAGCGCAGTGAAAATATTCCAGGCTCCCTCTTTTTCGGGGCGTTCCGCTTTCCAGTGATCAATGATCTGCTGTTTATATTTTGCTTTAAGGGTATCATTAAAGGCATATCTGTACAGTCCCCAGTATCCTACAAAGTACATTTCGTCATCGGAATGGTTCCAGCCGTCAGACATATGTTTGGCATGCTCGTCGGCGTCTGCCGGGGCTTTCCCGATCTCATTCATAGGCCGCATCATGTTTTCGTAATAACCATGTTTGGTCATGAGCTCAAATGCCTTTTTCTTGTATTTTTCCTTTTTGGTAAAATGGTAGGCAGTTTGCAGCATGGCTACGATGTTGGACGAATTCAGCTTCCGGTCTCCCACATTGGTAGGAAAGGAATTTACATATTTGGGGTTCCATTTTCCCCACATGGTCGGTTGCCCGTCATAGTCGATCAGGTACATATCGTTTTTCAGGATGTGCGACATCAGCGTGTCGATCAGCGTAATGGCTCTGCTCTTCATGGTAGGCTCTTTAATCAATTCAGCCATAGCGCCAAAGGCAAATATGTGACCTATTACCTCGTCACTGCTGGTGGTAGACTTCCAGTCCCATTCTTTATCAGGGGCATGCTGCCAACGCTCATGGTCTGAAAGCTCGCTGGTGTGTCCGCTTCTCTCAAATGAACGTGCAGGAAAACCAGGTACCGGGTTAATATCGTAGAGCCTTTCGAGCGCGTCCAGTGACTCGCGGCAATTTTGTAATGCTGAAGAATCTTTTGTTACTGCATAGCGGAATATCTCGCCGCCCAGGTACATGGTAGTCCACAGACCGTCGTTGTCGGAATCTTCCAGGAAGCCGGTGGCGATATCCCCTTTTTTCATATTTCTTAAAGTCGAATTGAATCCAAGACGGATATGCCTGGACCGCACCTGGTCTTCAAAATAGGCTGCTTTTTCGGCAAGGGTTATCTGCTTGAAATTAAGATGGCCTAGACCTGCGGTCGTAAGCATCAGAACGGAGTTACCAGGACCTGCCTTAATGGTTTTTACTACATTGCCGGGAAGCCAGCGTTCTCCGTTGTAATAATTGAATTTACCATCGGTCCGTAGTGAAAAGGCGCCGTTGTTTGAGCCAAACCATAACTCTCCGTTAATTTCTTCTACAGCAGTGATATGCGTAACAGGCAATTTTTTATGGATTTCACCCGCCTGTTTTTTAGCGGTAATATCATACGTAATGTAGCCATCCGTAGTACCGATTATTACTTTGTTGCTGCTCCCGGTAATGTCGAATGAAGTGAAGCCGGTAGCCTGAAACACTTTGCTCAACACATTTCCGGCTGATAAAGTGTACAAAGATTTTTTTCCTAGGATCCAGAACTGATCATTTTTTGCCTGGTAACGTATCCCGATGGCCTCATCCTCCGGAAATGCAGCGCTCCACAAAATTTTGGAGTCTTTAACGAGCTGCAAGGCTTTCCCGTCCGATACCAAAAAGGCAAAATCTTTTCCACCTTCGAATATTTTTGCATCCGGCAGGCCATGTTTAATGAACACTTTCCCTGCCCAGGCATTACTGAAAACGACGGAATTGGTAAGGTATACCAGCTGATTTTTGTAGCTGATTAGAGAAGTTATTTTTTTATCGGTATTAAAACGATAGGTGTTGTCGGTAACCAGCGTTCCCGGATACAGAAACTGCCCGTCGCGCGGGTGAAGCAGGATGTTGCCGGATAAAATCTGGATAACGCCATTCCTGTCTGAAGCGATGTCCAGCAGTTGCTGGGAGGGGCTGTCGGTGTAATATTTTATACTGTAATCCTGCCAGTAAGGAACATCTTTATAAACTGGCTGCTGAGCCATGCTTTGGCTGGAGGGTATTATTCCTGCCAGGATGCATATACTAACAAGAATAGAGAGAGCGTACTTTTGCATGATAATCTTCGGTTATGAGTGGCGTGCTAGCCTATGGTGTTAAAATTCAAAAAAGCAATAGGATTGGTATTTTGTTGCGGTCATTATTTCGTTTTAGCCAGTTTCCCCGGATTCACTACTACGTACTTGATCGACTTTTTGTCTTTTTCGGAATGGTGGGAGTAGGTCATGTGTAAAAGCCCGTCTGCGGTTTGTATCAGCGATGGGTAAGAGTAGCCGCCTTCGTTTGGTTTATGATCTTCGATTTTGGTTTTCCATTTCCAGGTTTCACCTTCATCGTCAGAAATAAAGAGACTTAACCGGTACCTGCCGTCATCAATATCATTTCCCAGAAAGGCCCAGCGGCCGTCGGCAAGGGTCAATAGTTCCACGCTGGCAGTATTAGGAATATCCAGCTTTTCGGTGGCGGTCCAGGTTTCTCCCTCATCCACCGACTCGCTCATGTGCACACGGGTGGGTTCATCCCCGCTGTCGCGCATGTAGGCTACCAGGTTTCCATTTTTACGTTTGGCAATGGCGGGCTGTATGGGCCCGCGGCCCACCACCGGCAGGCTTGGCCGCCAGGTTTCGCCGTCATCGTCTGAAAGGGCCATGAGCGATAAGTTAAAGCCGTCGGAGTATAATGGCAGAATAATTCGCCCGGATTTCAACTGGGTTGGTTTTATTCTGGTCATCCAGCCGATACTTCGTTTTGGGGCGTCCTTGCCCGCTTCAATGATCATTTTATCATACTTTGGGGCATAACCGGCCCAGCCAGTGTGATGTTCGGGAAGGTCCTTGAACTTTTTTTCAAGCTCTTCCGGAAAACGATGATCGGGTTTCAGCAGTATATTGTCCTGCCAGCTCCAGACGGGTGCGCCGGCTTTGGTGTAATTGGTTGAAGTCCGGAAACGCAGGATAGACTGTTCCCAGAGATTGGCCTGCACTGCTATCCATACCAGGAATAACTTGCCGGATTTGTTAAGAAACAAAACCGGATTGCAATCAGGGATATTCGGAGTATCTGCCATCAGAAATGGTTCACTCCATGCCTTTTTACCTTTTTTGAGCCTCGCTCCCATAATGCGTACATCATCGGCCTGCCTTTCACCACTTCCCTGAAACCAGGCTACCAGGAAGTCGCCATTGGGCAGGCTGACAAGGCTGCTTCCGTGAACGTGTTGTTTTTGTTGGGGGAAAATGATTGATTCCTGAATGATTTCCGGGCTTTGTCCTATTGCAAAAAATGAAAAGAGCAGGTAAAAACTCAGGAAGCAGAAAAAGGATATTCGCATGTTTGAATGAGTAAGTTGAAATTCGGCGGTAATAAAATGGGGTACCCGTAAGGCACAAGACTTTGGCAGGATACTCTACTTGATTTTCTGTCTCCTCTCCATCAGCTCTTTCCAGGTAGTCAGTACAATACCATTTGACTTGATATAAGCCTTAAGGTCGGGATCCATCATGGATAACATATCCGCATAGCGTGATCCGCCGGAACCGCTTATATATTTGAATTCCTCGGTAATATCACTGCTATGGACGATCAGCATGGCTACTCCGGGCTGCATTTTTTCCAGCGCTTCCATCCATTTCTTTGCTTTATATTTCCCCCAGTCAGCAGCAGGAACATTGCTTCCTTCCGGCCGCCAGTCGCCGCTCATGGTATGCAAATCATCCAGTACAGGCAGGCCCGCTTTCCATATCATTTCACCAACAGATGTGGATTGTTTGAGCAGGTCAAGGTCGGGGAGTTTCATGCCTTCCTGCCATTTTCCTTCCGCTTTCAGTTTTTTGATCATCGGATACTGGAGGCAATCTTTCAGAAGGGTATTGTTTCCGCCTGGGAACATCACAGGGATCTTGTATTCGATACCTATTTTGATATATCTTTCAAGAAAAGGCACGTGCGCAAATAGTGTACCCATGTGCGAGTCCAGGTGCGTAGGTTTCAGCCCCATTTTTAGAGCCCGTTCCACCTGCGCCCGAATTTCCTGCTCGACCATATCGGGGTTGGCATTTTTAACTACTTGCTCCACGGTATGCCACATACATCCATCGTTATCTACCAGCCCTGGGGAATGGCTTATGCCATTCAGCGGTGGCCAGCGGTAATCCTGCCATTCGGAGGTAAGCGTGAGATGAAGACCAGCATCCACGGATGGATTTTTCAGAACATATTTGCCAAAACTTGCCGCCCAGGAGCAGGGCATCATGATACTGACCGAGGTGGCCACTCCTTCTTCTATGGACCGGATGGCACCGCGGTTGGACGAATAGGACATTCCGGCATCATCCACATGGAAGATAACCACTTTGGTCCCTTTAGGCCAGCCTAGTTTTTCGGCATAGGTATTCTTGGTTTGGGCTATGGTACTTTGAGAATAAACGATCATCAGGACGTAGCATAACCAGCGGGGGATAACCAGATTTTTAATAAGCATAACTTCAGCGAAACGTAGGATAAGATTGTATGGGATACTTCGAAAATGTGAAAGAATACTATTTTATTCGATCAATTTAAGATATTTCCCCATCCAGTAAGGCAAAAGCCAGAAGACAGGCTCGCGTTCAACCTGCGGATTTCCACCTGCCAGTGTCCAGGGATTTTTATCCCAGCGCACGGTCATGCGGATACTTGCCGGCTGAAGCTCGCCAAGCTGTTCTTCTTCCAGAGAGGGTGCGCGCACTATTTTAATATCCTCCCGTTTACGGTGATCGATGGGCCAGTCCACAAGGTCCAGCGGGGTGTCTATCAGGAAGTCAACCGAATGGGCGGTTTCTTCTTTTTTGTTCTGAGAATAGTTGTAAATAAAGTTGATCAGCGGATTATGATCTGCTCTTCTTTTATCAAACCATTTATCCAGATGGTTTGAATAGAATTTGAGCAGTTCAGGATCTTGTTCACATTTCATCAGGATGGGATACAGGTATGCCTGTAATACTACATCGAAGTAAATAAACCAGGCGGGGTTCTGCATAGTTACCTCGCTCATATTCTGCAGGTAATGTTCTTTTTCGATGAGCCTTCGGTATTCCTTTTCGTATTTCTGATTTCCCGTCGTGTGATAGGCCAGTTTAAGAAAGGTCAGAAGTTCCATAGAATTCTGATTCCTGTCGGGCACCCATTCCGGGTTACGGTTAAGGTCGTCGGGTGACCATACCGACCAGCGCGTATGCTTCCCGTCGATGTCGGTCATGTTGTAGTTATGCTTCATGAGGTGGTCCACGATACGGCCTATGTGGGCAGCTATGACTTTTTTCTCTGCTTCGTCTGCCACAAGGGTATAGTAGAAGTAGTACCCAAACATGTGGCCGCACATTTCGTCACTGCTGGTATCCCCTTTCCAGAGCCATTTGCCATCTTTGGATTTTCGCCAGCGCATTTCGACTGGTTTAAACCTGGGTTCTTTCACGCGCTCTTCAGCTAATTCTATGGGTGTATAAGTGCGGTTTTCGTCATGGAGGCCGGTCCAGTTGGCAGGGACAACGGTGCGGGCAAAGAAGCCGTCAGTATCGGTAACTTCCTGTAAAAATTTCAGGAAGCCAAACGCTTTTTTCGCATTCTCGCGGGCTTCGGGGCTTTTGGTGGCGGCGTAGCGGAAGCTTTCCATGGCCAGGTAGTTGCCGGTGTATTCACCGTCGTTATCGTCATCTTCCGGTTTCCACGAAGTAGTATCCCCAGGAATGACCAGATGTGCCTGCCCTGCAATCCATGGAGCGCGGATATGCCTTTTCATCAGCACATCCATGAAGTAATCATTTTTTTGTGCCAATGTAAATTTCTTCTTCCGGATGGCGCTTACGCCATTCGGAGTGGCTATCCAGGCTGTGCCGTCGGTGTCAAATGCGATAGCGTTCACATGGTCGTCCAGTAGCCAGCGCCTTGAAAAGCGTAACGAATGGCTGCCATCGGGGCGGTACCTCACCACGCCAGTCTGGCTGCCCACCCACATGGTACTATCCGGTGCACGCCTGATCCTGGTAACAAATACGGACGGAACTCCGTCCTTTGGGAGCAGCACTTTTTCTTTGCCTTCACTGTTTCGGATGGTTACTCCGCCGAGGCCACCTACCCAGAGTTTTCCCTGATGATCAAAAGCTACCCCTTTGGTGTAACCACTGATGATATCATTGGTTTTGTAAAAATGCCTGCTTTCCTTCTCCGACCAATAGTAAAGCCCTACGTCAGTAGCGATCCACAATCCGCCGTCAGGTGAAGCCGTAATATCTCTTACCGAGCCCGGTAATGCTGCCTCGATTTTTACAAAGCCAGTACCTTTGCTGGCCCAAAGGCCATCCGGGCCCAGCGCAAAAACGGTGTTTGGAGTGGAGCAGATAAGCGAAACAGGACCTTCCGGTCCTGTCACTTTCTCCAGTTTCTGGTTTTGGTACCGGTACAATCCCTTCCAGTTACCAACCCATATATCATGATTGGCTGCAACATGAACGGCATAGGCAGGTCCGGCGGTTTCACCCGCCGGGACCTGCCTCCATACTGGCGCATGATTATTTTTTTGGTAAACACCTGCGGCCGAAGCAATCCAGATATTGGACTGCCCGTCAACGGCTATATCCCTCACATCATTTTCCGGCACGGTACTGCCAACGGGATAAGCCTCATGATATTCCTGCCAAAAGGCGGAATCCTGATAAGGAGTACTTTTCTGATTCCTTGAGCAACCGCCCACGAGCGTCAGAACAAGCATGTAAAAGGGCAGATTTTTACCAGTTTTGAGGATCATGCATCAGCAAAGTTTACATCTTCCTGAAACAAAAGGGATACCAGTTTCTTGTATTGCGAGAAGTCGGGGATGAGCAGCTGAGCGCCTGCTTTTACCAGACGAGGGCGTTTGGCTGGATTGTGGCCAAAGCGTTGGACTTCGTCGGAAGTGATACCCACGGAGATCCCGCCTGCCCGGCGTCCTTCACGGATTTCGTCGGGACCGTCGCCAAAAACGGCGAGTTCGTTGCCATTCAGGTTGTTTTCACGAATGATTTTTTCGATGATCATCTTTTTAGAGAATTTGGTATAATCTCTTAAAGCACCGTAAATTCCGCCATTGAACAATTCTGCGTAACCCAGCGTCTCTGCTTCATGTCTTACATCATCCACATCGGTACCGCTGGCGAGGTACATGGTAACGCCACGTTCTTTTAAAGCATGAAGGAATGCAACTGCGCCCTTCATGGTATAATCTTCCTGGCCCAGCTCGCCGGATAGCAGCTTCGCCATGCGTACGTTCACCATTTCCATCAGGCCGTCGTTGTAAATTTCTTTGTATTGAAATTTATCCAGGATTTTGTCTTCCGGCACAAATCCAAATTCGCGGACCAGGTTCACCAGGCCTTCCATTTGGTAGATCGTCTGGATACCCGTGGTTTTCTGGATAAATTCCTTCACCGTTACTGTCAGTTTTTCGAAGGTACCGCTATCTATAGTATCGTATTGTTCTCCCAGGATAGATTTCATCATGACCGGCTCCATGATCTCCTCCCAGCCCTGGCGGAGAGAACTGATCGTTCCGTCATGATCAAAGACTGCATATTTAATATGTCCGAGTTTTTCCAGAACCTCCGGAGCACAAATCTCAAATTCGGTTTCGGGCAGGTAAACTGCTCCGCGTTCATTCACCGCCAGGTCGGCATTGTAGATGTAATCGGGTTCCTCGCCAATCTTAAGTATTTCTTCGGCGCTTGCAGTTCCTGTGGTAAACAATTTCTGTACGGTAACACCTGCCGCAAAGTTTCCGAATGCTGCAGCATCTTTCGGCTCGAAACCAGCAGCAAGGCATAAGGTAATTGCACTGATGGTGGTATCTCCGGCACCCACGGTATCCAGCTTGCCTTTCAGTTGCAGCCCGTGGATCTGATGGCTTCCTTCTGCATCAAATGCGATGATACCTCTTTCGCCACAAGTTGCAAAAACAGGCTTGCCGCTTTGCTCAAACACCTGAGCTCCGTATATTTTTACATCTTTAATAGCCACCACAGCGTCGGGCGAAACGGGGAAGCCGGCCAGCGATGAAATTTCACGATCGTTGACCTTACGGTAGGTATTTGTGAAATGTCCGTTGAAATGACGGGAGTCCAGCATCACGATCTTGTCGGGATACTTGGCAAAAAGTGCATTGACTGCTGTTATAAACGCTTCGTTATTGATACTTCCCGTAACCTGCTGGTTGAATATCAATGCATCGTATTCGAGGAGCGCCTCCTCAATGGCCGCCAGCAATTTGGCATCTGTTTCATCACTCCTTTCGTTGTATGCACCGAAGTCAATCCTGGGTTCCTCTTTGCCATCTACAAGTCTTTTCAGATAGGTATAGGTCTCAAACTTTCCGGATTGAATGAAAAGAGAAGAGGTGTCGGCACCGAAAGCCTGAAGCTGAGCCGTGAGCTCCCTGCCGTAAAGGTCGTTACCAATTGTTCCAATGGCTTTAATAGATGCAGGATTTAGCGCCGCAAGATTAGCCACCACGTTTCCTGCTCCACCGGGTGTATAATAATGCGTACCGACTACTTCGGTAAAAAGTCCGGTTTCGACCGATACTTCTGAGGCCCTGTTGTCCATCAGCCAATAGGCGTCCAGACAGAAGTCTCCATAAACTGCGATCCTGACGTTTGAGATTTTCTCAACGATACTTGTGAGTTTTTGCTGATTCATTTGATTCTGTAATCTAATGTTTAGGAAGTTGCCTGCGAAAGGATTTTCCGGATGCAACTAAAGTATGTCAATATATACTGGTCATGCCTGTAGGTGGGCTATCTGGCCGAAATTCATTTTTGGGCTTCTACTAGAAAACATATCCGTGAAATATTATCCTTATATGAAGAATATATTAAATATGTGTACCTCTAAACGCTTTGATACACAGGATTTAAAAACTGTAATGATAAAATAATACAGTGTTAGGATAATTAATTATAACTTGCGCAAAATGAAGATAATTTTACGCAAGTTGCGATTTGAAAATGAAATAAGGGTGCTACATTTATCCTAAGATTTCAATGACACCGCGCAATAGAATTTATTCTTTAAGTCTCTGTTAAAAGATTATTGTTTCCTGAAAGCATCAGACAGAGGTTCGTTATTTGGTTAAATATTACTTTTTTGAAATTAAGTTTGTTTATAATTTAAATTGCATGCGAAGTTGAAACTTGTATTAATTGGAGAAAAATTAGAATATAATCTCCGCTGTAAATTAAGACTTTAACAAAAAATATTATTGAAATAAACCCTTTACTCCCGTGGCCTGTCCTGACGAAAACACCCTAAGAAAAGTAACGCTGGGCGATGAAGCAGCCTTTGCCCAACTTTACAATTATTACAAAAATCCTGCTTTGAGGTTCTCCATTTCCTTACTAAAGGATGAAGAGGAGGCCGAGAATATGACCCAGGATCTTTTCCTGAAGATATGGATGCGACGTGCACAGATCAAGCCGGACCAGAACTTCAGTTCTTATCTGTTTACCTGCCTTCGTAACATGGCCTTTGACCATTTCAAGAAAATGGAGAAAAGCGAGCAAATGCGAATGCACTATATGGATATGATGAAGGCTTATGCCGAAGATGAAAAGGAAGAAAAGGAAAGAAGGCTTAACATGGTGCAAACAGCTGTTGACTCGCTTTCGGTCAAGCGCAAAATGATACTGAGGCTTAATATTGAAGAAGGGAAATCATATCAGGAAATTGCTGAATTTCTGAGGATTTCTAAAAATACGGTTAAAAATCAGCTGGTGAAGGCAAAACAACTGCTAAGAGACAAAGTGGATTTTGCAGTAGGCTGATCGTTAAAAAAGGAATTTGTAAACCCTGATCCTGCCAGTGCAAGATCATATATTTTCTCCACCTCGCGAAAAGAGGAGCCATTCGGCTCCTCTTTTTATGTTAGCGGGTAAGTATCTATTTTATCTCGGATAACTTATCCAGGTCAATATCCTTTAATAAATCCTTCATTTCATCCGACGAAATCTGGTCGGCATGTACGTTCACAATGTACCGGTCTGCCACCAGTACGTTTAGTTCACCGGATTTGCTTTCATTGTCATACTTTTCGAATGCCTTATGTCCTTCCAGGGTTGTGGTTTTTTCGTAGCCACTAGCCGTTTCCTTGTCAATGTCGGCCATGGACCAAGCCGCCAGCGCCATGGTGGTTGCCCCGGCAATGCCTCCTGTGTCAACAATCTCGATCCTGGCAGTACCACCACCCTGATTCTGGTACCGGGCCTGCGCTGTAGATACCGTAAATCCCATTGCGCCCGTTTTTTCTCCTGTTGCTTCCGTTCTTGTTAGAGAACCTACTTTTTCCGGCAGCAACTCCTTTAACTTTCGGAAATCAACCGGGTCCACGGGTTCTTTGGTACTCATTTCCTTTGCCTTGTCGGCGATGCTTTGCAGGGCTTCCACTGCATTTTTTGGTTCTTCCTTTTCCTCTTCTTCTTTTTTTCCGCCGCAACCACTCAGCATCAGCAAAGACGCCAGGGTGAGAGATAACATTATCTTGTTTTTCATCTTGAAAGTATTTAAGGGATTGCAGTAAAGTACAAATTAACCAAAAAAAACTTTTATTTGTCTATGCTTTCTTGAGGTCCGAAGGGGCTTATTTGCCGCCGCTTTGCGGAAGCGGTTTCCTGGACTGAACGATAAAATAGATCCCCAGCAGTACTACGGGGATACTTAGTATCTGCCCCATGTTGAGCGGATAATTGGCTTCAAATGCTTCCTGGTTTTCCTTAAGGAATTCATAGAAAAATCTTAGAGTAAATACCCAGACAAAAAACACACCAACCAGCAAACCGCGGGGTGTTTGGGTTTTGTATTTATTCCAGAGTGCAAGCAGCACAAAGAAAAGAATGAAGCAGGATATGGATTCGTAAAGCTGTGCGGGGTGGCGTGGAATTTTAGTGAATTCGGTATTTTTCATAAAAATGAACCCCCAGGGAACGTCGGTGTAGCGGCCTACTATTTCAGAGTTCATCAGGTTTCCGAACCGGATAAAAGCCCCTGCCAGGGCTACGGTGATAACCATACGGTCCGCAACCCAGAAAAACGTTTGTCCTGAACTCTTTCTTGAACGCGCATACAACCAAAGTCCTGTAACAATGCCGATGACAGCGCCATGGCTAGCAAGCCCGGCATAGGGAGGCAATATTACTTCGAGAGGGTTTTTGAATAAAATTTCGGGCTGATAAAAAAGAAAGTGTCCTACGCGTGCACCCACCACTGTTGCAATTACCATATACAACGTCAGCGCATCAATATCGTCCAGAGACTTACCCTCCTTTTTGAAAATATGAATCATGATTTGCTGGCCTATCAAAAAACCTGCAGCGAAAAGAAGACCGTACCATCTGACAGGAAAAGGGCCAAAACCTGCAATTTCAGGAATTGTAAAGATTTCGGGATTTACATCCCAAAGTATATAGGAAATCATGCGTTATTAATGTTAATTGACAGTTTCAAAGATAATACTTTACACAAGACGCGACATGAAATTTTTACTCATCGGGCTGGTCCGGATTTATCAGGGTGTACTGTCGCCGTACCTGCCCAATTCGTGCCGTTACACTCCTACCTGTTCGCAGTATATGATCGAAGCAGTTCAGAAGCACGGGTTTTTCAAAGGAGGATGGCTGGGCCTGAAACGTTTTTCGAGGTGCCATCCGTGGGGTGGGCACGGTCATGATCCTGTCCCTTGATGGTTGCCAGGTTATCCGATGGCCACTTTCCTTAGTATGGAATCAATAATGCTCAGCGTACGTACACCGTCGGCTTCTGCCTCGTAGTTAAGCAAAATCCTGTGATTCATAATATCGGGGGCAAGTTCCTTGATGTCCTCTGGTAATACATAGTCCCGCCCTTCGAGAAATGCCAGTGCTTTGGCTGCGCGGTTCAGGTAAATGGTAGCCCTTGGGGAAACACCGAACTGGATATACCGCGCCTCATCCCGTAAATTATAATCCAAGGGCCGCCGGGTGGCAAAAACCAGCTCGATAATATAACGTTCGAGTGTATCTGAAATATTGACTTTGTTGACATTCTCCCGGATCGCGAAGATATCTTCCTTGTTGAGGATAGGCCTGATCTGGTACTCATACGAGATATCCGACATCCTTCTCATTACTTCAAGTTCTTCTTGCTTGTTGAGGTAGTCCACATATACCTTCATCATAAACCGGTCTATCTGTGCTTCGGGAAGAGGGTAGGTACCTTCCTGTTCCACAGGGTTTTGTGTGGCGAGTACGATAAACGGGCGGTCCAGCGGGTAGGTTTCGTCTCCAATGGTCACCTGTTTTTCCTGCATCGCTTCCAGCAGCGCTGACTGTACTTTTGCGGGGGAACGATTTACCTCATCGGCTAGGATAATGTTGGAAAAGATCGGTCCCTTTTTAACCTCATAATCACCGATTTTAGGTTTATAAATCATCGTCCCGATGAGATCAGCAGGAAGAAGGTCGGGAGTGAACTGAATTCGGTGGAAATCAAGATGCAGTACTTTTGCCAGAGTGTTGATCGTCAATGTTTTAGCAAGTCCTGGTACACCTTCAAGCAACACGTGTCCTCCGGTAAACAATCCGATGAGCAGCCTGTTAAGAAGTTTTTCCTGGCCAACCACCACTTTTCCCATTTCATCCAGGACATCCTTTATTTTTTCTAGGTACATTTCGTCTGTTTTAAAAGCAAGGTTTTCACAGCTTTCGTTGAGTAAATGTTCTTGGTGTCAATTGTTCTTTAGACCTCGTGTCACCTATCAGCCTTCCCATATCGCCCTCACGAAGCGGTCTTTACCGTGAATATCGCGCAGAATTTCTACGTTTTTGTAACCTCTTTCGTCAAAAACCTTTTTTGTCTCCAATCCAAAATGTTCGTTGATCTCAACGTAACATTTACCTCCTGCTTTAATATGGTGTTTGCCAAAATCTGCGATGGCCTTGTAAAATAAGAGCGGATCGCTGTCTTCCACGAACAAAGCCTCATGGGGTTCGAAGCGTAGCACATTGGGAAGCATGTGCTCCGCCTCTGCGTAGGTGACATAGGGAGGGTTACTCACCAGGCAGTCAAATTGCTGCGTGTTACCGGCTAGCGGGAAAGTGACGTTCAGCATATCCTGTTTTGCAAACTGAACGTCTGCAATCAGCTGGCGAGCGTTTTCACGCGCCACTTCCAGGGCTTCGTCTGATACATCCCAGGCATGCACCGTTACGTGCGGCAGAAAACGTGCCAGCACAATAGCAATACAGCCGCTGCCGGTACCGATGTCCAGAATTTCAATATTTTTGTCAGGTTCGGCGTAATCTCTTGTAACCATGCGGACGAGTTCCTCTGTCTCCGGACGCGGGATAAGTACCGAGGAAGATACCCGAAACTCCAGTCCGCAAAATTCGGTGGTACCGATAATATGCTGTACCGGTTCATTGTTGTTGAGCCGTTCGATGATGCCCTCCCAGTCCGGCTGAGCGGTGTTTTCAGGAATGGGCCGATCCACCAGAACATCAATATTCCGTAGCCTTACATAGTGCTCCAGAAGCATGAATGTAATGGCTTGCGCCTCTTTTTCGGGATATACTTTTATGCTTTTAACAATGTACTGATATAGCTGCCGAGCGGAAGTCATTTTAACTGAGTTTTATTCCAATGTCGGAAAGTTAGCAAATTATAAGAACTCCCGAAAGTTGAGTTTGCAGAGAGGTTCTTATTTTTGTGGTATGGAGACAGATATGCAATGGATGAAACGGGCATTACAGCTTGCTGCCTATGGACGCGGGAGTGTTAGCCCCAACCCGATGGTCGGTTGTGTGATAGTCCATGAGGATAAAATCATTGGCGAGGGCTGGCATCGTAATTATGGCGGACCGCACGCGGAAGTGAGAGCTATTGAGGACGTTGTTTTCAAAAAGAACGAAAATCTTTTAACAGAAGCTACTGCCTATGTTACACTGGAACCTTGCGCGCACACAGGCAAAACGCCTCCCTGCGCGGATCTTTTAGTAAGCAAAAAACTGAAACGGGTTGTTGTTTGTAACCTTGACCCGAATCCGCTGGTAGCAGGAAAAGGGATTGCAAAACTGAAAAGCGCAGGCATTGAAGTGAAAACGGATGTACTATCGCAGGAAGGCATTGCGTTGAACAAGCGGTTTTTTTTGGCGATGCAGGAGGGCCGTCCGTATGTTATTCTTAAATGGGCCGAAACGGCCGATGGTTATTTGGGAAGGGCCGATGGTGGCCAGGTCAGGATCAGCAGTGCGCTTTCGGGCTTGCTTGTCCATCAATGGCGGGCAGAGGAAGATTCCATTTTGGTAGGATTTAAAACTGCACTTATGGATAACCCCAAACTTAACGTGCGTCACTGGAAGGGGATAAATCCGGTCAGGGTAGTTTTGGACAGGAATCTGCAGTTGCCGGCATCACTAAATTTAATGGATCAGTCTCAGCCTACTTTGATCATCAACTACTTACAGCAGACAGAATTGAAAAACTGGCCTGAAAGATATGGTGAGGCCCGAGAAGTTTCTTACGCCAGGATCAATCCTGAAAATGAGGAGACAGGACAGATCCTACACAGACTTTTTGAACGTAAAATACACTCCGTTTTTGTGGAAGGAGGAGTAGCAGTTATAAATTCTTTTCTGCAGGCAGGTTTGTGGGATGAAATCAGGCGGTGCCAGGGAACGATTCAATTAGGAACGGGCGTTAAAGCGCCCGCCCCGCAGGGGATTCTTCGGAAATCGGAAATGGTTGAAGGCGATCTGTGGACCTATTATTCAAGATACTAAACACTCCACATACCTTCTTCGGTTGTCCAGATATCCCATGCTTTTTCGGCCTGTAGTTCAAGCATTTTGAGGCCATTTAAAGTGGCGGCTCCTTTTTCTGCACCATTTTTGAGGAAAGAAGTTTCGGCGGGATTATATACCAGGTCATAAAGGAAATGTTTGGAACCGATCCACTGAAAAGGTATCGAAGGGCAGCCTTCTATTTTGGGATAGGTACCCAATGGTGTGGTGTTGATGATCAGCAGGTATTCATTCAACACATCTTCTGTAATTTCTTCGTAAAGGAGCGAATCTTCTGACTTTTGACGGGAAACAAGCCTGAATTCAACGTGCAAGTCCTGTAAAGCTACCTGAACGGCTTTAGCAGCACCACCGTTGCCGAGTACCAGTGCCTTGAAATTGGAACAGGTTTCTCCTCTTTTGTCCAGCCATTCTACCAGCGACTGGCGAAACCCGTAGTAATCGGTATTAAAACCTTTGGTGGAACCGTCTGCATAGACCTTTATGGTATTCACTGCGCCAATGCGTTCGGCAGAAGCCTCATCCAAATCATCCAGATAAGTAATCACTTCTTTTTTATGGGGGATCGTAACGTTAAGGCCTTTTAAATCAGCTTTGCTTTTGAGTAGTGAAGGCAAGGAATCCAGGGTTGGCATCTCGTAAAGATCATAGCTGCTTTCCTTTATACCTTCACGTTCAAATTTTTCAGTAAAGTATTTTTTTGAAAAGGAATGCGAAAGCGGAAATCCTATTAAACCGTATAAATCCATAATTCAGGTGACATAATTAAATGTTAGGCGGCTTCCAGTCCAGGAAGCGCGGCTAAGTTACTCCGGCTGTAATCGAATTACAAGGCAGGTTTGTATCAAATTTCATTTCTTACCGGGATATTGTCATGGTGTCCGCTCTTTTCATGCGGCTGATTTACAAATTTATGGCTGGTAGTACCTGATGGGCGCTTATTTCATTTCGGGGCTCATGATATAGAATATGAAAAATTTTATTGAAATTCGTTCAAAAGGCGGTGCCTTTAAACTTTCCTCTTTCCCACTAATATGAAATGCTGCAAGCGCTACCTATTTATTATTTTATTTTTTCTGGTGTACTGGCCTTCCTATGCGCAAAACCGGCCTGATCGTATGATCCAGCTACGTTCTGGGTCTTTTTTCCCTGAAAAAAATATCTCAAGAAGTGGTCTGAACTCAATAAATACCAGATTTAAGCGGGCAGGGTCAAAAATGTTCGTCATCCTTCAGTTTGCTCATATTCCGGATAGTGAGGAAAGGACAGCGCTTGAAAAAGAGGGTGTTCATCTCCTGGATTACATTCCCAACAATGCGTATACTGCAGTGGTCAAAAATCAGCTTGCCCCGGCATCACTGCTCAGGTCAGGTGTTACGTCGGTAGTAGAGCTCTCCGCGTCACAGAAAATGGAACCTGGGCTGGCATCAGGAAAGATACCCGCGCATGCAATCAAATCTCCAGGAACAGTGGATATCTGGCTCAATTATCCTAAAACATTTTCTTTCGACGAAATAACAGAGTTGGTCAAGGACAGGGGCTACGTCATAGTTTCGGATTTATATAAAACGGCGCAAATCATCACAGTGCGGGTACCGGAAAGTGAAATCGTTGCGCTGGCATCTTCACCTTTTGTGCAGTATCTGCAGCCTATTCCTGGCGCTGACAAACCTATTAATAATAAGAGTACAGTCAATGGAAGGGCCAATGTACTGGGTTCTTCATTAAGTATTGGGCGTAACTTGAAAGGAGCAGGTGTGGTAGTTGGAGTGGGAGACGATTCGAACCCGTATCAGCATATTGATTTTAACAACAGAATTATTAATCATATGGGTATTGCGGGAGGCACTCATGGTGTACATGTCATGGGTACATTGGGAGGGGCCGGTATTATGGATGAAAAATACAAAGGGTTTGCGCCTCTGGTAACAATGTTGAGCCAATATTTTTCCAACATTTTCGCGCTGGCAGGTACCTATGTCAAGGATTATGGGATGGTGATTACTAATAATTCTTACGGAGCGGATGTGAATACCTGTTTAACCCTGGGAACCTATGATTTGTATTCCTACGTGCTGGATCAGCAGTCCTTTCAGTTTCCCTATCTTCAGCATGTATTTGCGTCTGGAAACAGCGGTTCAATGGTGTGTAGCCCCAATCCTTCTGGTTTTGGAAATATTCTGGGAGGGTATCAGACTGCAAAAAATGTAATAACCGTGGGTAATACCAACGACGAGGGGTTTTCGATTTCAACTTCAAGCCGCGGACCTGTCAAGGATGGCAGAATAAAGCCGGAGATCATGGCTCAGGGGACGCTTGTGGTATCGACCTCTCCAACGGATGATTATGCGACGAAATCTGGTACCAGCATGGCTGCTCCGGCAGTTTCAGGCGGGTTGGCTTTGTTGAATGAAAGTTATAGAAAAAAAAATTCGAGTAACCCTAAGAACGGTCTTCTGAAAGCACTGATCTGTAATGGAGCAACAGATAGAGGAAATGAAGGCCCTGATCATAAGTATGGTTTTGGCTGGATGAATCTGCTGAGGTCTTTGAAAATGTTAGAAGCAGAGGCATATAAGAATGATTCTGTTTATCACGGAGATACAAAGGAATTTACCATCACTATTCCTGCTAATTCGGCACAGGTAAAGGTTATGTTATACTGGAATGATCCGGCGGCCGCGGTCTTTTCATCACAGAATCTGGTGAATAATCTTGATCTTAAAGTTAGGAATCCATCCGGCAACACGGTATTGCCATTGGTTCTTTCAACAGATCCTACAAAGCTTGCACTTTTAGCAGCCCCGGGAGTGGATAACGTCAACAATATTGAACAGGTGGTCATTAATAACCCGGTTGAGGGAACCTACACTATATCCGTGAAAGGGTCTTCCATTGTTCAGAACCCTCGGCAAGAATACTTTGTGGTATACGACATCATCCCTGTGTCAACTACGCTGACTTACCCTATTGGCAAGGAAAGTTTGGTTAAAAATGACGTCATTACGATTAGCTGGGACTCATACGGGAATACAAGCAGCACGTATACCGTAGAATATTCTGTCGACAACGGTGCAAACTGGCTACCGATTGGAAGTAACCTTGTCGCGGCGACCCGTCAGTTAAGCTGGACGGTCCCGGACGTCATAACTGACAAAGCGCGGGTGAGGGTTACACAGAGTGGCTCCGGGACACAAAGTGTAAGTGAACCTTTCACCATACTCGGTATTCCGGAAATTAATGCCTCGGATGTGCAGTGCGAAGGATATTTTGCCGTTGAGTGGGGGGCTGTATCCGGTGCAACGGATTATGAAGTGATGATACTCAGTGGTGACGAAATGGTCAGGGTGGTCAATGGCATTACTACTTCCACACGTTTCACGATCAACGGCCTTTCCAAGGATTCTACCTACTATGTATCCGTGCGAGCCCGCCTCAACGAAAATCCCGGGAGACGGGCATTAGCCATTAAACGAAAACCGGATAACGGAAACTGTACCGGAACAATTTCAGACAACGATTTAAAGCTTGATGCCATTGTTACACCGGCCACTTCGGGCAGAAAATTTACTTCAACCGAACTCAGCGCCAGTCAGTCAGTAACCGTAAGAATTAAAAACCTGGATGACGCCGGCTCGACTGATGCTTTCACGATCAATTATGCGGTAAATGAAACGGTAATATATTCTCAAACCATTAATCCGCTCATTGCCGCCGGAGGAACATATGACCATACTTTTCCCGTGACTGCAGATCTTTCTGCCATAGGTACTTACCAGATAAAGGTGATACTCAGCCGGGGAAACGATCCCGTGACCAGCAATAATGTCATTACAAAGACTTTCAAACAATTAGCGAACCCTTCGGTGACTTTGCCTTTTACGGATGACCTGGAATCTCTGTCCAAACAAAGTATCATCGGAACACAGGTGGGACTTGATGGTGGTGACCGGTATGATTTCACAACCAATGTAGCCACCGGCCGGATAAGATCTTTTGTCAGTTCCGGAATTTCCTATTCCGGAACGAAGGCGCTTACGCTGGATAGTTATAAATATAGTTCGGGGGGCGTAACCAACTACCTGATGGCAACACTGGACCTATCGGCCTATACCCCGGGTACCAACGATGTTCGTCTGGACTTTGTATATAAAAATCACGGTCAGTCCAGCGATGGAGCTAATAAGGTTTGGATCCGTGGGAAGGATACGGACAGCTGGATTCAGGCCTACGATCTATATGCCAATCAAAAAGGGAATGATGAGGGGTACAAGGCAGTTTACGGTCTCGAGTTAAGCCGTTTGTTACAGGAACAGAGCAAATTGTTTACATCCAGTTTTCAGATCAGGTGGGGCCAGTGGGGCGAAAACGTAGCGGCAGATAAAACCCGGGCAGATGGTTATACTATTGATGATATTCACGTTTACACCATCATAGATGATATGCAAATGTTATCCATTTCGAGCCCCGTGGCAGAGAAATGTACCTTTGAAAGTACAGAGGGGGTTACCGTTACAGTCAGGAACAGTTCGTCCGGCGTAATTGCGGATCTCCCTGTGAAACTGGTTGTAGACAACGGATCAGAAATTACGGAGCACATTTATAATATTCCGGCCCGGAGCAACATGGATTATACCTTTACTGCAAAGGCAGATTTTTCTGCGCCAGGCAGGCATACCTTAAAAGTTTCTGTGGCTTATCCAACGGATAATTATGCATATAACAACGAACTCACCAAGGAGTATTATCATTCACCCGCTGTGACCACTCTGCCCTATCTTCAGGATTTTGAAACCAATGATGGTTACTGGCATGCGGAAGGGGCGTTTAGTTCATGGCAGTACGGGATTCCTTCCGCACCGAAAATCAGTAGGGCTGCCAGCGGAAGAAAAGCCTGGAAAACGGGCCTTACAGGGAATCACAACGACTATGAATTGTCCTACCTGTACTCTCCCTGCTTTTCGATGAGTGGCGTGGCTGCGCCTACCCTGAGCTTTAGTATGGCGCTGGATATTGAAGTCTGCGACCCTAATCCCTGTGACATAGCCTATGTGGAATATTCCGGAGACGGTGGCAGCTGGACGCGTCTCGGAGCAGTGGGGCAAGGCACGAACTGGTACAACAAAACCTTTTCGGATGCGGGGAGCTGGTGTGTCAAAGACTACATTAACTGGCATGTCGCTACCATCGCTCTGCCCACCGGATTTTCGACCATCAGGCTACGGTTCGTTATGAGTTCGGATGCCTTCGTGAGCAGAGAAGGAATAGCGATTGACGACATCCATGTCTATGACAAACCCAATGGAATTTATGATGAGACTTCCATCACTACTGCCATCAGCCAAACCGTCTCTGCCAGTGAAAATTGGTCGCACTTCCTTAAAAATAACAAGCTGGTTGCCTCGATAAAACCAGGATCACAAAATTTGGGAACAACCAATGTGCAGGCCAATATCAATACCAGCGGGGTGCGTAACACGATCGGACAGTATTACCATGACCGGAGTATTACCATTAAGCCGCAAACTACCAGCCTCACTGACTCGGTCACTTTAAGACTCTATTTCTTGGATACTGAAACCGAAAATCTGCTGAGTGCCACCAGTTGCTCCGGTTGCGGGAAACCGGTGTCAGCGTATGAATTGGGCGTCTCGGAATATACAAGTTCAAATAAAAACCTGGAAGATGGCGACATAAGTAATAATAACGGAGGCTCCTGGTTGTTTCATTCCGGTGTTCGCAAGGTGCCGTTTGATAAAGGATATTTTGCTGAGTTCAAGGTCAAGGGGTTTTCGGAATTCTGGCTGAGCAAAGCGCTAATCGGAAACTCTGCCGCATTGCCGGTCAGGCTTATTAGTTTTAGTGCTAAAAGGTTGACGGACTCTGAGGCCTCCGAAGATGTGCTGCTGGTATGGAAAACGGCAATGGAGGAAAATGCGGATCATTTTGACATTGAAGTTGCAGTGGGGGATGATCGCTTAAAAAAGGGTGATTTCTCAAAAATTGGTGAAATAAAGGCCAAGGGAAACTGGGAAGGTGAGCAAAGTTACTCGTTGACCGATAACGAAATGGGAAAAAGCGATACCAGATATTACCGTTTAAAAATGGTCGATATGGATGGTTCTTTTGCTTATTCGGTCATACGTCCTGTATTGTTTAATGAGCAGCCAAACTGGCACATTTATCCTAATCCTTCCAAGGAAATATTCAATGTTGTTGCGCAGGCAAATGACGGTGAGCTGATAAAGGTGAAGGTTTTGGATGAATCGGGGCGAACGTTGCTTACCACATCGGCAAGGGGAAATGGGTTCCTTCAGAAACATAAAATTGATCTTTCGGGAAGTGCTTTTTCTTCGGGACTCTATCTTTTCGAGGTGTCATCTGAGAAGGACAAGCAGGTGTTTAAAGTGGTGAAGGAATGAGAATACATTTTAGAATCGGATTAGAATTTTAATGAGCAGGGTTAAAGTATAGAGATTGGAAGTAATTTGCATGGGAAGGGAACATGATAATAATTTTATTACATCTGGCGTAATACTTAGTAGTAACTTTCCTTAGCGTGTGAATCAATATGAAAATTTTTTTAGCTGCCTTTTTTACCTTTAGTTTTGCCGCGGTTGTTGCTCAGAATCGCGCAGCCCAGGGAATTTCCATGATACTGGATACAGATATCGGTCCGGATTATGATGATGCAGGTGCCATGGCTATCATGCATGCTTTGGCGGATAAGGGAGAGGTGAACCCGCTTGCCGTGATTGCAAGCAACAAAAATGAATTGGTTGCACCTACTATAGAAATTCTGAATACTTATTTCGGACGTCCTGAACTTCCTATCGGCGCTCCCAAAGGACAGGCTCCCAGTTATGGTGCAACACAAAAGTGGCCCGAAATGCTTTTGGAAAAGTATCCGCATAAAATCGCACGAACCTCTGATGTACCCGATGCCGTCGAAACTTATCGTAAAATTTTGTCAAAACAGCCGGATCATACAGTGACCATTGTAACCATAGGCTTTCTGACCAACCTTGCAAAATTAATGGAGTCGGGCCCCGACCAGATCTCGGGCCTTTCAGGAATGGATCTGATCCGGAAAAAGGTAACCCAACTGGTTTCCATGGCGGGGAAATTTCCCGAAGGCAGGGAGTATAACGTATATGCGGACTCAGTGGCTTCTGAGAAGGTATTCTCTTCCTGGCCTACGCCTGTACTTTTCAGTGGTTTTGAGATTGGAGAAAAAATTAAAACAGGCAAAAGGTTACTTGCGAATGAATCCCTTAACAGCCCGGTAAAAGACATATATGCCAAGGCAATGCCATTCAGTAAGAATGATGAAAACGGACGCATGAGCTGGGATCAGACGGCCGTGCTGGTGGCAGCCCGAGGAACACGCCCGTATTTTGGCCTCCGGCGTGGGAAAATGATCGTAGAAGGAGGCAATAATAAGTGGCAGGAAGATCCTATGGGCCCTCATGCATACCTCCTCTCCGACATGTCGGCAGAGCAGATAACGATGATCATCGAGTCGCTTATGATGTGGGAAGGCCGGAAATAAAAGCTCCGGCCCTTCTGGCAGCGGTTAGATAACAATGGCGCTATTGTCGGTGTAAGAGAAATCGCCGGTTGCCTCCCTGATAATGGCAAGGTCTTTCTGTAATTTCTGGCTGAATAAGGCTACGTCAAAACTGTGGACGATGATATTGGCACCTTCTTTGATCCAGCGAATCTGGCGTTCAGGTTCAAGGGAAAAATGGATTCCGATGGATAGACCCTTGCTGCGGGTAGTTTTAATAATTTGTGTTACTGCCGCTTCAAATTCAGGGTGGTCATATTGTTCGGGTAATCCCATGCTTACTGAGAGGTCGTGAGGGCCAATGAATACAGCATCAAGACCAGGAATCGAAAGTAATTCATCCAGTTTTTGCATAGCTGGCACACTTTCGATATTGGCTATACAGATATGGTTGGTATTGTACTTCTGAACATACTGCCAAAGATCTTCGGGCATGGCCTCTTCTCCGTTCAGGTATTTATACAATACTTCCCCTTTTAACGGCCGGTATTTTGTAGCACCCACCAGATCCAGTATTTGCGTCCTTGCCTCAAGGTACGGCGCTACAATACCCAGAGCACCGGCATCTATTGCCTGGCATGCCAGGTAAGGGTCGGGGCTGGGGATACGAACGATGGGCGTAACCTCCAAGGCTTTGAAATGCTGGCATAAGGCGGCAAGTTCATTTCTGCCGAGTGGTACATGTTCCGTGTCCAGAAATACAAAATCAAGTCCGGCGCGTTTTACAGCAGCCGGCCACATAGGCCCTGTTGAAGTAATGCAGGTACCGTAAACATTTTCACCGGTATTTAATTTGTCTAAAAGTCCCATTTTTATCTGACGAAATTCTTGTTATTTGTAATCAGTACTATTTTTTCATTAGCCATATCTCGGTCACCTGTGAGCCTCTTTCGCCTTCCCCGCAGTTCCAGATAAACGTCACCTCACCATCCTGGGTGGCTTGTTGCGGTACATTAAATTCAAAGGTAGGCTGCTCTCCGGTTTGTATCAGTTCGTGAACGACCTGCCCGTCGTCTGTAGTCATTTTCATTCTGGACCGGAACCGGCCTGTGTAAGAAATTCTGATGCGGTACTCGGCTTTGGGGTCAAGCTGGTCGTAGTGAATTTTCAGAGGTTGGTTGTATAGTGTTTTGGCTTGTTTCATCCATACCCTCGGCGTTACCTGCCCTTTGAAGCCCGTTGCTTTTATTTCGTCAACCCACTCTTCGCCCACCAGGCCAACCCCGAATCCTATCCTGGGCGATTGTAAACTTCCCGGATCCTCTTCCCAGCTTAACCCTGGCACCACGCGGTACCAGCTTTCCGGGTCTCCGAAATGGTCATAAAACCCACCTGGTCCGGCATCTGTTCTATGGAGCATTTCATGGATACCCTTCATCCTGTCGCTTTCTTCCGTAAGTTTTTCTATTTTCTCCATCTGATCCAGCAGCCAGGGAGCATCATTCAAAGGCATGTTGATCAGGTCAATAAAGTTACCTCTCCCCGACATTGCCCCGTGTTTCTTCATCGTGAGCTGTGCTCCAATGCTTTTATAGAGTGAGTCGGCCAACTGGCTGCATTTTGTTTGAAATTCCTGAAGTATGGGTTCTTTCCAGGCTTTTTCCAGGGTGAGCCGGGCCTGTCTGATAGCCTCTCCTGAACCTGTTGCCTTTGCCGACGCCAGAGTCTCTCTCGCTGCCCGCTCAAGTTCCATTTCACGGATCAGCCGCTGGCGGGTATAGGCATCAAAATAAGCGCGGATCAGGCCCATTTGGAAGCGCGGGTTCTGCTGCACTTTGAGCGGAGCCATTTGTTCTATTTCCTGCCATTGCTGCAAAGTCCGGTTCACACCATCATTGGAAACCAGTTCGCCTGTCCAGTTTTTTTCAAGCGAAATCAGGCCCTGTGTAACGGATTCGGTATAGTCTTTGCCAATAAATAACCGGGCATAATCACGCAAGGTTTCCACCACCGGCGTTTCAGGGTCCCAGTCCTGATCACTCCATACGAATTTATTGACGTCATCATTGGTACCCTCGGAATAACTAACACTGCCTACTCCATACTCGTCGAAGGCATTGTGGATAGCTTTTTCGTCGTGCGGGCGCGGGTTGATACTTTCCCGGCCTAGTGTCATAGCCCATGCCAGATCCCAATGCGGAACAGGATACTGAGAGCTATAGTTATGAGTGATATCCGGATAGTGCCTGATCGGAATGGATGGTTTTACCAGTGCCCTGATTTTCTGTACCGGAATCTTGATCCACGGCCCGAAAACTACTCCGCCAAACCAGGGATACCCTTTGTTCACATGTTCAAAGAAAGTATCGAACCATTTTTGCGTTGGTCTGAAAACCTGTGGTGATACCCAGATCTTGGCTTCGGGATGGTACTTCTGCAGAACTGCGGCTTCTTTGGCAAGCCAGTTAAAAAGTACATCAGGTTCCAGCTCGCCCGGATCTCCTGCGGGAACAAATACTGCATTTAATTTGGGAAGAAGCCTGAAAATCTCTTCCCGCTCTTTGATTTCCCTGGCTATAGAATCAGGATGAACATAGTCTTTTCCCATATTGGGGTACCAGACAGACACATCAAGTCCGTACTCCTTACATATCCGTGACTGCTCCACCACCATCTGAATGGGTGGTACTTTCATGTGGGGACTGGTGGCGTCGTCATCTGTTCTCGGGGGAAGTATCTCAATGGTATTAGCTCCAAACAGAGCCAGATCTCTGATATACTGATCAAATCCCGCTACCGTAAATGCATCGTATGCGTTGGTTTTTGGCCTATACCCAAGCTGGTGCCCCCTGACAGGGTAGCGGGGGCTGGTGGAAAAAGTGAACTTGCTATCCATAAGAAACTGATTTGGACCCATTTCCGCTTTTCGGAGCAACCTCCCCACACCATATAAGATTCCCCTTGCATCTTTTCCGGCTATTAGTATCGTTTTGGTGGCATCATTTACCAGCAGTTTGAAACCCTCTTTTTTTATTTCCGAAAGGGCGTTCAGGCTACTGTTGATTTCGGGCGAAATTTTTGCCAGATCGCTTTCCAGACCAATGATGATCAGGTTCTGGGCCGATTTGGGTCGCTTTTTGACGACCGGAATTTTAATGCCGGTTCTTTTTTGAACCTCAGTTTGTAAAACTTCGACACTCCGTAACAAGACGGATTTATCGGAAACAGGGCAGAATATCTGAGCTTTGGAAAAATCTGTCTGTTGGGAAAACGCCGTTCCGGAAAGCAATGAAAACGACAGCAGTACTAATATAGAATGGATATATTTCATTAAAAAAATAATTTAAATGCCAGATAAAGGATTTTACAGGGTTTATAATTTGATGAAAATTTTCCTGCGATAAAGCAGGTAAGCAGGGATAAAATTGATGCAGACAAAAATCAGTGCGTACAGCAGGCTGGCAAGCTTAGGTTCCAGCCCGGCCTGGCTCAGGCTGTCGGTAAAATGATGGTTAAGTGTTTTTCCGCCAAAGTCGGATATGTAAAAAATAAGTGCAAGGATGTCTGCCAGCACATACACCGTAATGGCGTTGGCGCCGAAAATAACCCCAGGTTCAGTACCTTTTTGTCTCTTGAGAATATCGACCACAAAATAAAGTGCGCCAAGAAGCAGAGATGCAAAACCGGAAGTCACCAATACAAACGAACTTGTCCAGAGGTTTTCGTTAACTGGAAAGCCAAGTCCCCAGAAATAGCCGGCCGCAGAAGAAAATAGCCCGGCTGTCATGAGATAGTTAACTTTTTCATTTGGAGTGAAATTCCCCAGAATAAGGCGGCCAGCCAGCATCCCGGTAATGCAGGTAACGAAAGAAGGGAATGTGCTGAGAATTCCTTCCGGGTCCCAGTTTCCTTGCCACATTTTTCCCGGCAGATATTGCTGATCCACCCAGGCTGCCAGATTTTTTCCGGGCTCAATGACTACCTCTCCGATACCCGGCGTTGGGATATAATTCAGGGCGAGGCTGTACAAAACCAGGATGGTAATTCCGATAATGGCCTGCTGTTTCCAATTGGTATTCAGGAAAAGAATGGCGCAGACCAGAAACACAATGGCAATCCGGTGTAACGTTCCTGTGTAACGAAGGTCGGTAAAATCAAAACTGGGAAGCATATTAAGAAACATACCGACGGCAAATATCTTAACAGATCTGACGACGATCTTTTGGTATAATCCCGGTTTGATGCCTGCCATGCCCAGTTTTTTTGAATAGGCAAGTACAATGGAAACACCCACAATATACAGGAAGAACGGAGCAACGAGGTCGGTAAAGGTCAGCCCGTTCCATTTGGTGTGTCGGAGTGTGGCATATACAAATTCCTCGTTACCCGGGAAATTCACCACGATCATCGCGGCGATTGTAAATCCACGCATGGCATCCAGCGAAATGAGTCTAGTAATTTGAGTACTGCTTTCCATGATTTGCGTTTCCTTTTAATACTATAGTGAAGAAACTATGGGCTATTCCGCTGGGAAATGGATTAAACCAGCAATTTTATTAGGTATGTATGGGAGAGAGGAATGCTCTTATTTTATTAATGCTCTGATGATTAGCGTAGCGGGGTTGTGGGAGGATCATAACATCCGGTTTTGCTCAGGCAGTATTTGTTAAATCGATAGTATGTTTTTGTATATTCAGAGTATTATTAACGTTTCCTGTTTTTCGGGCAGGATGAAATAAACAAAGACCATTAACATGCATCTTAATCACTCTATGAAGAATACCATTTACCTATTTATTTTCGCACTGTTGGTTCTGACAGGATGTGGCAAATCGGGAAAGATTTCCAGCGATGAAGCCGGGAAGATCGGCATATCCTGGAAGCTTGTCAGTAATTTTATTGAACCTGCGGGGCACTTTGAAGCTAAATTTACGATCAGGAACGGCAGTAATATTACCCTTGACGGCCAAAATTGGGCATTGTTCTTCAACATGTCGCCCAGGCCGATTCAGTCCAATAAAACACCTCAGCCTGCTATCATCGAACATATCAATGGCGACTGGTACAAAATGGTGGCGGGTAAGGATTTTAAGCTGAGCCCGGGCGATTCTATCACCGTTCAATATACAGGATCAGAAGGAATTATTAAGGAAACGGACGCCCCGCTAGGCCTTTATTTTGTGTTTTACGACAAAGAGGGAAACGAGCAGGACATTGTTCAGGTTGCGGATTATACCATAGAACCGTTTACTACCAAAGAACAGATATTGAGGGGTACGATGGACCTGAAGGCGTTGCCAACTGCTGAAAACCGTTATAAGGATAACCTGGTCTTTTCAAAATTGGCAGCAGATCAGTTACTGAAAATAATACCTACTCCTGTGAAAATCAGTGGAGGTGCAGGAACATTTACACTGACAGACAAGGCCGGAATATATTTTGGAGAAGGACTGGAGAAGGAGGCGCAATACCTTGCAGACAAACTGAAAGAGCTGACCGGAACAGCATTCAGAACAGAAAAAGGACTTCCTGTTAATCCTTCAGGTGCTTCAGTGATTTTGAAAAACGATAAGATCCAGATAAGCGGTATCGCAAAGGAAGCGTATAAACTGGGTATATCTGCAACCGGAATTAGCATTACCGGAAGCGACGCCGCAGGTGTTTTTTACGGAATCCAGAGCTTGCTCCAGCTGGTACCGTTGGAGTCATATCAGAAAAAGGCTGCATCCGTTGTTTTGCCTGTTACACAGGTGGAAGATGCGCCGCGTTTTCATTTCAGAAGTCTGCATCTCGATGTTGCCAGAAATTTCCAGACGAAGGAATCTGTGAAACGGATTCTCGACCTTTTGTCTACCTACAAGGTAAACCATCTGCTGCTTTACACCACGGAGGATGAAGGATGGCGGGTTGAGATTGAAGGCCTTCCTGAACTGACTTCCGTAGGGGCACAGCGCCAGCATACCTCAGGAATGAACGCTCCTGCGCTGCATCCCGGCTATGGTTCGGGCCCGGTAGCTTACGATAAAGACAAGTATGGAAGTGGATATTATACCAAAGCCGATTTTATTGAAATACTGAAATATGCCAATGACCGGCACATCAAAGTAATACCGGAACTGAATTTCCCTGGTCACGCCTTAGCGGCAATTAAATCAATGGAAGCCAGGTACAACAGGCTCATGAAAGAAGGTAAGGAAAAAGAAGCCAACGAGTACCGCCTGATTGACCCTGACGATAAGTCGGTATACCTTTCTGCACAGGCTTATAAAAATAATGTGGTGAACGTGGCGAGTGAATCTACTTATCGTTTTTTCGAGAAAGTGGTAGACGAAATGGCCAAAATGTATAAAGAGGCTGGCTTAACGATGGATACCTTTCACACCGGAGGAGATGAGGTGGCTGCGGGTGCGTGGGAAAAGTCACCCATGGCTGCTAAGCTGATCAAAGATAATCCGGAGATCAAAAGTGCTAAAAACCTGCAGGCATATTTCTTCAGACGGCTTTTGCCAAGGTTGGAAAAACGGAACATTAAAGTGCATGGCTGGGAGGAAGTGGCACTTACCAAGGGTGCGGACGGGAGTTATCTGGTTAATCCGGAGTTCATCGGACACCCGGTGGTACCTTACATCTGGAATAACGTCTTTGATGTGGATCTGGGAAACCGTCTGGCAAATGCAGGATACCAGGTGGTACTGTGTAATGTTACCAATTTCTATTTTGACATGTCCTATAACAACGATCCCAAGGAGCCGGGGTTGTACTGGGCAGGGTTTGTAGACACGCGTGACAACTGGGCTTTCGCACCCTTTAATATGTTCAGGACCACTGAAGAAACAGGTATGGGCAAGCCAATGAAAGAGGAGTTTGTAGGAAAACAGCCCATGAAGCCGGAGGCACGTAAAAATGTTCTGGGTATTGAAGCACAGTTGTGGAGTGAGACTATCAAAGGGCGGGGAATGATGGAATATTCCATTTTACCAAAGCTGCTCGGTTTTTCAGAAAGCGCCTGGGCACCAGAACGCGCCTGGGAAAATGTTGCTGATGCGGTGCAGCGGAATCGTGCCATCCAGCAAGGCTGGAACTTATTCGCTAATACCATTGCGCAGAAAAACATTCCAAAGCTCAGCTATCTGAACGGAGGTTATAACTATCGTTTACCGTTACCGGGTGCGGTGGTGGAGAGTGGCATGCTGAAAGCGAATGTAGAACTGCCCGGCCTGGCTATACGGTATACAACGGATGGGTCGGAGCCGACTGAAAAATCGGCCTTGTATGAGGTTCCAGTGAAGGTTTCAGGTAAAATTAAACTTAAAAGCTTCGACAGCGCGGGTAGGTCAAGCAGGACCTGTGAAGTAGCTGCCCAATGATCTGAAAGGAATCAGATTTAATCAAATTACACCGGCTCTTCAAAAGAGCCGGGTTACTAACTATTGTCTAAACAAACTCAACATACCTAATTTAATGAATATCGGAGTAGACATCGGCGGTACAAATATCCGTGCCGGGATCGAGCTGGGAGGAACGATTACGAAACAACACAAAATGTTGCTGGAGAATAAGGATTCACTTGCTGCAACTTTATCACAATTAAAGGACCTGATCAGACCCCTCACGCAGTATCCGATAAAAGGGATAGGCATTGGCGTGCCTTCCGTGGTGGACGTGAGCAAAGGAATTGTTTACAACGTGATGAACATACCCTCCTGGGAGGAGGTGGCACTCCGTGATATTATCGAAAATGAATTTAACATCCCCGTTTCGATCAACAATGATGTAAATTGTTTTATCTTGGGAGAGCATCGTTTCGGACTGGCAAAAAAGTATAAGTCTGTCGTCGGAATGGCAATCGGAACAGGGCTGGGGTCGGGGATAATCATTAACGACCAGCTGTATGCAGGGAACAACTGTGGTGCGGGAGAAATTGGTATGCTGCCTTATAGGGATTCCGTACTGGAAAACTATGTCTGTAACCGGTTTTTTGAAGATACCCTCGGTATGGATGCAAATGCGGCTCATCAGCTTGCCAATGCCGGAGACTCACGTATGCTGGCCGTTTGGGAAGAGTTTGGGAAACATCTGGCGGCAGTAATCAAAACGGTAATGTATACCTATGATCCGGAAGCCATCGTCCTGGGTGGCTCCATTGCCAAGGCCCATCAGCTTTTCAAGAAAGGCATGCTTGAGAACCTGAAAGATTTTGCTTATCCCGAATCGGTAAAGAGACTTACCTTATTGCTTTCCGAAGATGACAACATAGCCCTTCTGGGAGCGGCGGCACTTATGCATGATATTCAGTAAAAAAGTTGATTGTAAGGAATAAGCTGCCTAACTTTTGGTATATCATTTCGGAACCGGAACAGTAAATCAAATAACTGAAATACTGTTTCTTTAAAAACCCTACTAATCCATGCAGCGTAATACTTTTATTGTAGTACTGATACTCCTTATCTTTTTTGTAATATCATTTCTTACCAATATTCTTGGCCCTATCATACCTGATATCGTCAAAAGTTTTGACCTGAGTATTGGTCTGGCGGGCTTCCTGCCATTTTCATTTTTTGTTGCTTATGGGATCATGTCAATTCCCTCCGGTTTGCTGGTGGAAAAGTACGGAGAGAAACGAGTACTTCTCTGGGCATTTTCTCTTGCATTTGCGGGTGCTTTGCTTTTTGCATTAATTCCAGGGTTTTCGATCGCATTGTTTTCGCTTTTTGTGATCGGAGTAGGAATGGCAATGCTTCAGGTGGTGATCAACCCGTTACTCAGAGTGGCCGGAGGAGAGGAAAAATTTGCCTTTAATTCGGTACTGGCGCAGCTGTTTTTTGGTGCAGCATCATTTCTGAGCCCGTTGCTTTACAGCTTTCTGGTACTGAATGTGCACTCAGGAAGTAACAGCTTTCTGATCAATATCCTGGATGGCCTGGTTCCGGAGCATCTGAAATGGGTTTCACTATATTGGGTTTTTGCCGTAGTTGCCCTGGTAATGGTGATCATTATTTCTGTTGTAAAATTTCCGAAGGTAGAACTCAGGGACGAAGAGCGGATGGATGTGGGCAAGTCGTTCGGGGAGCTCCTGCGCAACAAATATGTATGGCTGTTTTTTATGGGAATATTTGCCTATGTGGGTACCGAGCAGGGAATTGCCAACTGGATTTCCCAGTTTCTGCAGAGTTATCATGGCGTGGACCCTGCCACGGAAGGAGCTACCATCATTTCCTATTTCTGGGGATTGCTCACCATTGGTTGTTTTTTAGGGCTGATACTGCTTAAGTTATTTGACAGCCGTAAAGTGCTGATGCTTTTTACTTCCGGAGCGGTCATAGCATTACTGGCGGCCCTGTATGGGACGAAAGAACTAGCTTTGTTTGCTTTTCCTGTTACCGGTTTTTTTGCCTCCGTAATGTATTCTGTCATTTTCTCACTGGCGCTTAATTCCGTTCCAAGCCATCATGGTACCTTTTCAGGAATTTTGTGTGCTGGTATAGCGGGAGGGGCTGTGGTGCCGTTAATCATCGGAGGGCTGGCTGAACTGGTGGGCCTGCAGACGGCTATGCTGTTTTTGCTGATTACGCTGGGTTACATTCTAAGTATTGGTATCTGGGCCAAGCCGCTGGTCAATAATGATACGATTGGAAGTATCAAAGAAATATTCGGAAAGTGATCTCTGCTGATTTGATCGGTCAAAAGATATCTGCTTATGTATAAAATAATTCTCCTTCTGGATTTTGCCGAGGAGTACAGCAAGAGCCTGATGAAGGGTATCAATGCGTATTCAAAAGAGCACGGACCGTGGGTTTTCTGCCGGATGCCGCTTTTCCACAGAGAGACCGTCGGTATTGGCGGGATACTGAAATGGGCCCTTGAATGGGGTGCTGACGGCATCATCGGGCAGTTGTACAACGATAAGGAGATCCAGACAATCGTGGAGGCAGGGATACCGCTCATCGCGCAGGATTTTAAGGAGCGCTTTGCTGAAATACCTAATATCACTGGCGCCTATCATGTTACCGGTCAGCTTGCGGCTGATTATTTTCTGAAAAAGGGTTTCCTCAACTTTGCATTTTATGGTTTCCGGGATATTGTCTGGTCCAGGGAACGCGCCGAAGGTTATGAAGCCAGGCTGAAAAAGTCAGGACATAAGGTCCATTATTTCGAGCATAAAAAAGCCAGAAGCAGTGAACTCTGGTACTATAAACCGAGCTCGCTAAGCCGCTGGCTGAAATCACTCCCCAAACCCATTGCCCTGATGTCCTGCGACGATAACCAGGGGCAGCATATTACCGAGGCTTGCCGGCAGCTTGGGATCAGGATTCCAGAGGAGGTGGCTGTTCTGGGTGTGGATAATGACGAGATGATCTGTGACCTGTCTGACCCACCATTGTCCAGCATATCCCTTGATGCTGAAAAAGGAGGCTACGAATCTGCCAGGCTCATGGACCATATGATCAGAAATGGGACCAAGCATTTTTATGATATAGTTGTGGAACCCGTGCAAATCATAACCCGGCATTCAACCGATATTTATGCTACACACGACGACCACATTGCATCTTCCCTGAAGTATATCCACCAGAACATCGATAAAAACCTGCACGTGGACGAGGTTGTAAAACAGGTTCCATTGTCCAGACGGGCGCTGGAGAAGCGGTTTTTCGAGATCACCGGCTATCCTGTTTACAAGTATATATTCAATCTTAGGATTGAGAAATTTACGCAGAAATTACTGGATACCGATATGTCCGTTTTTGAAATTGCTTTGGATATGGGGTTGGCTGACAGTAAAAATATAGCGCGGCAGTTCAGACAGGTAAAGGGCTGCAGTCCAAGTGTTTACCGTAACAGGTACCTTACCGGAAAACAAAAGTAATCGGCTGGACAATCGCCCATCATACTAACTTTTACCCTTTGGTGAGCCTCTCTCTCGAGGTTTTACTGAATTCCCCCCATCCAGTTTTTGACAGGCTTCCAGAAAACCAGAAGAAGCAATCCAAAGCCGATAGAAAAGAGTGTTACCTGATTGAACAGGGCAGGCATTTGCTGCACATTGTTTTCATCAAAATTTCCTGCGAAAAGACCTGCGATGAGATTACCGAGCGAAGCTGCCACAAACCAGATACCCATTAACTGGCTTACATATCTTTTTGGAGCGAGTTTGGTATAGGAGCTCAGTCCAACGGGACTCAGGCAAAGCTCTCCAATGGTATGGAACAGATAGGTAAATGTCAGGAATAGGGGAGAGACAAGAGACCCTGTAACAGCTTCTTTCGCAGCCATTTCCATTACAAAAAATCCAATACCCAGGAGAATTAGAGCCAGTGCGAATTTCACAGGAGTGGAGGGGTTCAGTCCTTTGGAAGAGAGGAAGATCCAGAGGCTAGCCATTACGGGGGCAAAAATGAGAATGAAACTACCATTGAAATTTTGAAACCAGCTGGACGGCATTTCCCAGGTGCCAATGCTGCGCTGCGTATGTCTTTCGGCAAATATCTGCAGTGAAGAGCCAGCCTGTTCAAACCCAGACCAGAACAATGCAGCTGCAAGGAAAAAGACGATCAATACAAATACGCGCTTTTTTTCGACCGGTGTAAGCCCGCCTGCCACGAGAATAAACAGAAAGTAAAAAGAAGAGACCGAAACAATGATAACGCCCGCGCCCTGCGCAAGACCTGTGGCGGTGGTCATATCTATTGTCCCTGTCCACTGCAGAACAGAAAGGAATCCGATCAGCAGAACGATAAGGCCATAGCCAAGCGTTGTATTGGACTTCGTTTGCTGGGCTGACTCGGGTGTGCTGATTTTTGCAGGAGGAACGTCTCCGAAACCACGCAGATATTTTGCACTGCCCAGTTTAAAAACGACTAGGCCCAATAGCATACCTATTGCTGCCGCACCGAAGCCTATATGCCAGTTGATTTTCTGACCCAGATAACCGACAATCGTGATACCGAGAACAGACCCCAGGTTGATACCCATATAAAAAATGGAAAAAGCGGCGTCGCGGCGGGCACCTCCTTCGGGGTAGAGTTCGCCTACTATAGAACTGATATTCGGTTTAAGCAGCCCGGTACCCAAAGCAACAGTGACCAGACCAAGAAAGAATATCCCTGTTCCGCCCGGAACGGCAAGTATAATATGCCCGAGCATGATGATGATGCCTCCATACCAAATCGCCTTCTTTTGTCCAAGCACGTTATCTGCCATCCAGCCACCCGGCAAAGTCAGCAGATATACAGATGCCGTATACAGGCCATAAATAGCAGCCCCTTCGGCGGCATTTAATCCCATACCTCCGCGGACATTGTCAATCAGGAAAAGTAACAGAATGGCACGCATTCCGTAATAGCTGAAGCGTTCCCACATTTCGGCAAAAAAGAGTACGTAAAGCCCTTTGGGATGTTTTTGGGATATTGGTGCAGACATTGACAGCAGAAGTGGTTTGTTTGGTTAAAGGGCGATATTCCCATCATTCTATGGTGCAAGATAGGAAATTACCGTAAATATCGAATATCCTGTCCCGGAAAGAGAAATTATAGTAAAACCGGTACCGGGATGGCTTGGCACAAAGTAAGCAGCCCACCGGAAACAATGTTCCCGATGGGCTGCTCGATGCTTTACTTCAATATCGGTTAATAATCACTGCTGGCTCCGCCTCCTCCAAAACTACCTCCTCCGAATCCCCCGAAGCCACCACCGTCGCCGCCTCCCCAGCCACCACCACCCCAGTTACCTGAGGAGCTCCCTCTGCTGGAATGCGTTGCGTAGGGCCAGATAATAGGTCCTCCACCAAAATTACCAAGGCCACCTCCGCCGCTCCCGCGGTTCCCTTTGTTTCTGGATATGATAAACAGAATAATGATAAAAATGATGATAACGACAAATATGGGCGATATGCCACCACCCTCATCATTGTCGGACGGGTCAGCTTTATACTCTCCGGTAGCATATTTGAAAATGGCTTCAACGCCTTTGTCCAATCCCTGATAGTACATTTTGTTCCTGAATTCCGGAGCAATTACCTGGCTGGTGATTCGTTTTGCAATGGCGTCCGGAATTACCCCTTCCATGCCATAGCCGGTACTGATGGCTATCTTGCGGTCTGTTGATGCCCAGAGCAGCACAATTCCGTTATCCTTGCCCTTTTGTCCAACACCCCATTCCCGGCCGATCTTGAATGCATAGTCGGCAATCGGGTATTCGCCAGTTGTCGGTACTACCACAATCACGATCTGTGAAGAGGTAGAGTCATTATAAGCCACAAGTTTTTGCTCCAGCTGAGCTATTTCCGTTGGATTAAGCTGGTTGGCAAAATCATTTACCAGGCGGGGAGGATTGGGGCGGGCGGGAATATTCTGCGCTGTTGCGCCGAAGATAACTGCCAGGATCAGGAAACAAATACTAACTAATTTCTTCATGCTGTATTATCCGAACGATATATCGTCAGGAAGTTCGTTGATGTCATCAGAGCGGTAGGGGAAATGCTTTTTAAGCTGTTCTCCGGCTTCTTTTATACCCAGGCAAAGTCCCTGCGTAAATTGATTCTGGGAAAAATAACTTCTCAGAAGGTCTTTGGTGCTATTCCAGAAGATATCGGAAACTTTTTCATGAATACCGCTGTCGCCCAGTACCGCAAATTTCCTGTCTTCGTAGGCCAGGTAAAACAGGACACCGTTTTTTTGCGCTGTCTGGTGCAGATTCAGGAAGCCGAAAACCTCCTTGGCTCTTTCCATGGCATCCGGGGTATTACAGTTTCTCTCCACGTGCACTTTAATCTCTCCGGACGTCTGCTTTTCAGCTTCCCGGATAGCAGCAACAATCTGCTGTTGTTCTTCTTCTCCAAAAAAGAGTGATTCTTCTGCCATTATTCTAACCCGACATTATAAACAGGACAGGTCCATTGACCTGCCCTGACGAACATTTAAATTAGAATTGGACCGACGGTGCTTTCTCTGATCCGGCAGCAGCAGTGAAATAACCTTTCTGTGCAAATCCGAACACGCCTGCAAAAAGGTTGGTTGGGAAAGTACGCACTTCCTGATTATAATCTTTCACCACGGTATTGAAATCGTTACGTGCAACTGTGATCCGGTTTTCAGTACCTTCCAGCTGTGCCTGTAATTCCAGGAAGTTCTGGTTTGCCTTTAACTGGGGGTACTGTTCAACAGAAACCAGCAGACGGGACAATGCACCACTGAGCTGATCCTGAGCGCCCTGAAATTTGGCTATGTTTTCAGGCGTGAGGGCATCCGCGCTGATGGTTGTCTGTGTTGCTTTGGCACGAGCTTCTATTACACCCGTCAGCGTGCTTTTTTCGAAATCTGCAGCACCCTTTACAGTACTGACGAGGTTGGGGATAAGGTCGGCCCGGCGCTGATACTGGCTTTCTACCTTTGCCCATGACTCTTTTACAACTTCATCTTTACTAACAAGACCGTTATATTTGCCACACCCCACAAATCCAAGAATCAGAACGATAGCGATTACGGCAATTAATCCTTTTGACATTTTAATTCAGTTTAGAGTTAATGAATTCTTCTCAAAGTTGTTCAAAGCTAGTAAAATCTTCAGCAAAAACTACATGACCGGCCCCGACTGGTTATATACCGCACCTCTGCCGGATAAAGGGTTTGTGTGATTTACCAAACGGTGGCCCAAGGGTAGTCTCAGGAGGGTGCAAGTAGCTCATTCTACACCCACTTTTGCCACCTGGTTCCATCGGCCCCAGCTCACGGCTACGTCATAATCCAGTAACAGGCTTTCAAAATAAGTGGCTCCCCAGGTCCAGTTGATATCCAGCTCGTTCACGAGGTAATTGGCTGCCTGGTACCTTTCTGCAAGATTGGGATAACCGGTTGCCTTCAGCTTCAACATGATCTTATTGATTTCCGGATTTTCTGTTTCGCCGAGTTTCCATTTTTCAAATATAACGGGATCGTTGTTCCAGCGATGCTCAAAAAGATGTTTGATTCCGCTGGGTTTGAACAGCCGGGGGCCGTATTTCAATAAAGTGAAATGGGCGTAGTCGCGCTCAAAGAGATTCTTGATTGTTTCATTCCTGCCGGGAGTTTTCTCCGGCAGTTTTGCCAGCTGGGTATAAATCTGCCTGGCAGATACGCACCCGAGCGCAATCCAGAGAGAGAGCCGGGAATCCGTTATGTGGTCGTAGGTAGCAGAAGAGGTGCCTTGTTTTAATTCATTGACTAACTGTGAAAGAAGCTCAAGCCCTGTATTTTCCCCTCCTTGTGGTATTTCACCGGTGTATGTTTCGGAAATTTCATCAGGCTGAAAACCCAATGAGGGAACCTCCGGCATTAGGCCCGGATCATAATCACTGGGCAAATGAAGCTTTTCAGGAGCGGGGAGTATTGTTTTAACGGGCAGCCGGTCTTTAACCATTTGCCAGTAAGAGTCAAATCCATGAGGAAGTTTTGCAATAGAAAAAGGAAGATCCTGGACATTTAACAAAGTATCAATCCAGAATAGTTTTATATCTACGTTGTGAATTTTGAGGTTCTTACTAAGCAGTGATTCGATCCTTGTTTCTTTGGGGCCGATTTTTTTGGTGGTATACACATAGTCAGCATGGTAGTCTTCGGCCAGTTGGGCTATGATCTTTTCGGGCTCCCCAACTCTGATCAGCAGATCTGCCCCCAAAGCTTTCAAACGGTTTCGGAGCTCGGCAACCGACTCGATGATCAGTTGGGCACGGAATGCACCGGTCCGGCGGAAGCCCAGCCGTGTTGTTTCAAACTGACGCGGATCAAAAACATAAACAGGGACAATTTCGTAGGAATTTTTAGCCGCCTGGTACAAAGCTTCGTTATCATGAAGGCGCAGATCGTTTCTGAACCAGAAGATAATACGTTGGGTCATCACTATGATTAAAAGGTATTAAAACCAAAACAAACTGCAAGTATACAAAATATTGAAATGGTATAAATGAAAGAAGCCCGCCCTTTCGATCTGAAAGAGCGGGCCCTTGGTTTTGAAGTCGTATGAAGTCCGAAACTATGGTTATATCTTTAATTAATAACTCAGAATGGTAAATTCTGTTCTCCGGTTCTTCTGGTGTTCTTCTTCCGTTTTTGCATTGGGAATGATGAGTTCTCTTTCTCCATAACCCCTGGCCACCATGCGGTCTGCATCAATACCTTTCAGGTTGAGATAATTTACAGCCGATTCGGCCCTGTTCTGTGAGAGTGTCATGTTATAGGCATCGGTGGCGCGGGCATCGGTATGTGAGCTGAGCTCAATCTTCATGCTTGGATTGTCTTTTAAGATCTGCACCAGTTTGTCGAGCTCTATGGCTGCGTCGGGCCGGATATTGTACTTGTTAAGATCATAGTAGATATTTTCAAGAACAAAGGTTTTGTTCAGTTCAAGCTTATCCAGTTTTACTGAAACATAATAGGTGGTATCCGTTAAAACTTTGGTCAGAAAAATGGGAGGAATCGTGCGGCCGTTCATAGAGAATGGCTCACGTTTGCTGATATATCCTTTCCGCTGAACCAGTAATACGTATGATTTGCCTTCTTCCACGGGGTGCCTTCCAAATTTGCCCGCAGCATCAGAAAACACCTGAGCAATAGGGACGTCCGAAGTATCAGGTAAAATATTCACAATCGCAGAATCCAGGGGTTGTGAAGGCGTGGTATTCTCTGAGATATCCCCGGCAAGAAAATAGCGGACTACTTTTGGCTTGCCATTCACGTAATTTGGATTTTTGGGATTCATAGGATCGTTGGGGTCATCCTTTTTGGCAATCGTAGTACTATCGGGCTCTTCAGGAGCAGCAAAGTAATACAGGTCGTCATCTCCTTTTCCTCCATCCCGGTTGGACGAGAAAAAACCTTTTCTGAGACCTTCGTAAAACACCAGTCCGAAATCGTCCTGCGGACTGTTAAAAGGTAGCCCCAGATTTTCAATTGTTATGATGCCCTGAGAGCGCGTTGCCGAAAAAAGATCCAGTTTGCCAAGGCCCGGATGTCCGTCCGAGGCAAAATACAGTTTTCCGCCTTCGGCAACATAGGGGAACATTTCATCTCCTGCGGTATTGATATCCCTGCCCATGTTGACGGGCTTGGAGAACCTGCCCGAAGCATCCATATTGGTCCGGTAAAGATCAATTCCGCCAGCACCGCCAGCGCGGTTGGATGCGAAGTAGAGCGTTTTTCCATCGCGCGAAAATGCAGGGGAACCGTCCCAAGCCAGTGAGTCATTTACAGGGAGTATAGCGGGCGGTGTCCATTGGCCATTTACATTACGGCTGAGATAGAGATCCACATCGGCAGTGCCATTCTTTTTACCGGTATTGCCTCTTGCAAAAACAAGCGTCTTGCCATCCGGAGAAAATGCCGGAGAACCTTCGTTGGCATCTTCTGCAAAAATTTCCTTGCTAAATAATACAGGTGTTCCCTGTGTCTGCCACGGATCTTCTGCAATGTTTACTTTATAAAGGCCCAGCATGGCCTGGCCGTTGTTCTTATAGATTTTTTCTTTTTTGGAAGAAGAAAAAACAAGCTCTTTGCCAAGTATTGCAGGAGAGAATTCCGCTCCGCTGGTATTAAGGGGCAGGTCCTTTAGTTCAACTTCCAGTTTTGTTGTTTTAAGCCTATCGGCAATTTTCAGGATCTCAACTTCCCTTAATGCTCTTTCCTGTAAATTTTTCGGGCTGTTTGGCGCAGAGGCAAAAGCGGAGAACTGGGTGGATGCTTCGGCATACTGCCCGGCTGTTTTTAACGCATAGGCATACTGAAACTGAGCTTCCGGATTGACGATACCACCGTCGAGCGCTTTTTTGTAATAAGGAATAGCTTCTTTGAAGCGGTTGGAAAGCCGGTACGATTCAGCAATGAAAAAGCTGGTTTGGGTAGGTTCGTAATTGGCATCGGCAGCTTTTTGAAATCCCTTGATAGCGAGGTCATATTCTCCGTTGTCAAATTTTTTGACGCCATCTTTGTAGGCTTGCATGGCTGAATTACACCCCGATAGCAAAGCACTTATTACCAGAAGACTTATAATGAAAGTAAAATTACTCCGCAAAATTCTCATAATTAAAGGTATAAAATCTATCGATTGTCAAGACACTTCGTGGGTTTTTAACAGCAATACTAATAAACAACGTTTGGAAATAAAATTCCGGATATAAGGATGGAATATTTTTATTGAAATATTTAAATCAATATCCGGGTGCTGACAGAAGCTTTTATTTACTACGACAACAGGTAACTTTTTACAGGACCTTACCAATCCCGTTGCTGGATATGTAATACTTTGTCAAGGCATTAGGGTGTAAAATTTACCCGGATCGGTCAATTCAGACCATGTTTTGCCGAATGTAGATAAATTTTCTGGCAGTGAACGCCGGTTGGTCCAACAAAACATACCGGGGCATTCCGGAAGTGACAGCACAGGACTTGTCTGAAACGTGATCTATCACAAGCCTTCACTCCTCACAACAGGCACATCAGGCTGTGATTGGGACGTATAGATGCAGATAATGTTTGTATTAATCAAAAAAAAATGTCAACCTTTTGTAAATCAATATGAAAGTTATAATTTTGCAGTCCGATTTTTCGGGAAAACTGTTTTAAAAACAAACGACTGGATATCTAACCAGATCAAAATCAATTTGTTAAATGCCAACTATTTCACAATTAGTACGTAAAGGTAGAGAGACCATTACTTGGAAATCAAAGTCTCCGGCTTTGGATTCCTGCCCTCAGCGTAGGGGTGTGTGTACCCGTGTGTACACCACAACGCCAAAAAAACCAAACTCAGCACTTCGTAAAGTAGCCCGTGTGCGTCTTTCCAACAACAAGGAGGTGAACGCATATATCCCGGGTGAAGGACACAACCTGCAGGAGCACTCCATCGTGTTGATCCGCGGTGGTCGTGTGAAGGATTTGCCAGGTGTACGTTACCACATCATCCGTGGTGCATTGGATACAGCCGGTGTAAACGGCCGTAAACAACGTCGTTCTAAATATGGTGCGAAACGTCCGAAACCAGGACAAGCTCCGGCAGCACCAGTAAAAGGTAAGAAAAAATAAAAAAGTAACTCTCTCTGCTTTTATTAAGTCATTCATCTAAATAAAAGGGAAGTAATCCAGGCGATGGCCAGGGTGAATAAGTTGCAAAACGAAACCTCGTTAAACATTAAGTATTAAAATGAGAAAGTCCAAACCAAAGAAAAGATATATCCTGCCTGATCCAAAGTTCAGGGATGTACAGGTGACCAAGTTTGTTAACAACCTGATGCTTGAAGGTAAGAAAAGCATCGCTTTCACCATCTTCTACGATGCGTTGGAGCTGGTTGAGAAAAAGACAAGCGAAAGCGGCCTCGAAACATGGAGAAAAGCATTGAACAATGTAACACCCTCTGTGGAAGTAAAAAGCCGCCGGGTAGGTGGTGCTACTTTCCAGGTTCCTACCGAGGTTCGTCCGGAACGTAAGCAGTCGCTGGGTATGAAATGGTTGATCAACTATGCACGTAAACGTGGTGAAAAAACCATGATGGACCGTCTGGCCGGTGAAATCATTGCTGCTGCCAAAGGTGAAGGTGCTGCTGTGAAGAAGAAAGATGATACCCACCGTATGGCGGATGCGAACAAAGCATTCTCGCACTTCCGGTTCTGATTCTTCCGAATATACAAATTACAGAAAAAGGACACTGCCACATGCAGTGTCCTTTTTTTTGCCCGCAGGCCAAATGCTGCCTCCATATTTTTATTCTTTTTCCAGGTTGATCGAAAAAATTACTTTCAATCATTGTTTTTATAATCAACAATTTATACTTTTGCGCTCTGAATTTTTGAAAGTAGTGATAAGCTATGCCTTCTGAGTTCATAATTGCTTCGCATTAGAATTGCACATCGAAATAAAATAACACATCACCATTTATCATGGCACGTGATCTAAGATTAACAAGAAACATTGGTATTGCCGCGCACATCGATGCTGGTAAAACGACTACTACAGAACGTATTCTTTACTACGCTGGGGTTAGCCACAAAATTGGAGAAGTACATGATGGTGCTGCTACAATGGACTGGATGGAGCAGGAGCAGGAGCGTGGTATTACCATTACATCCGCTGCAACTACCGTTGGATGGAAGTACCGTGATGAGAACTACCATATCAACATCATTGATACCCCTGGACACGTGGACTTTACCGTTGAGGTAAACCGCTCCCTTCGTGTATTGGATGGTTTGGTATTCCTTTTTAGTGCTGTTGATGGTGTTGAGCCTCAGTCTGAAACCAACTGGCGCCTGGCTAACAACTACAACGTTGCACGTATTGGTTTTGTCAATAAAATGGACCGTTCGGGTGCAGACTTTCTTAAAGTATGTACACAGGTGAAAGAAATGCTGGGCAGCTACGCTGTTCCGCTTCAGTTGCCGATCGGTGCGGAAGATACTTTCCGCGGAGTGGTTGACCTGGTTAACTTCCGTGGTATTGAGTGGAACGAGGCAGATAAAGGTATGACCTTTACCGAGGTGCCCATTCCTGACGATATGCTAGAAGAAGCAACAGAGTGGAGAGAAAAGTTACTCGAAGCTGTTGCTGAATTCGACGACACTTTGATGGAGAAATATTTTGAGGATCCAAACTCCATTTCCGAAGACGAAATTCTTGCTGCGTTGCGTGCTGCAACCATCAGCATGAAAATCGTTCCAATGGTGTGCGGTTCGTCTTTCAAAAACAAAGGTGTACAAACGATGCTTGATTATGTGATGGCTATCCTGCCTTCACCGTTAGATCGTGAGAACATTGTTGGAACAGATCCTCGCACGGGTGACGAAATCAGCCGGAAGCCTTCTGAAAAAGATCCTTTCTGCGCGCTTGCATTTAAAATTGCAACAGATCCTTACGTAGGACGTCTGTGTTTCATCCGGTCTTATTCAGGTCTTTTGGAATCAGGTTCTTATGTACTGAACAACCGTTCAGGTAATAAGGAGCGTATCTCCCGTATATTCCAGATGCACGCCAACAAGCAAAATCAGATCGACAAGCTTGAAGCCGGTGATATTGGTGCGGTTGTAGGTTTCAAAGATATTAAAACAGGTGATACCCTTTCTGATGAAAAGAACCCGATCGTTCTGGAATCAATGGTGTTCCCAGAGCCTGTAATTGGTTATGCAATCGAGCCTAAAAAGGCAGCTGACAGCGATAACTTCTCTAAGGCGATCACTAAACTGATCGAAGAAGATCCAACACTTCAGGTTGAAAGTAACGAAGAAACCGGGCAGACGATCATCAAAGGGATGGGTGAACTTCACCTTGAGATCATCATCGACCGTATGCGTCGTGAGTTCAAAGTGGAAGTGAACCAGGGTGCACCGCAGGTTGCTTACAAAGAGATTCTTACTAAGAATTTCGAGCACCGTGAGGTTTATAAGAAACAAACAGGTGGTCGCGGTAAATTTGCCGATATCGTATTTGAAATCGGACCACGTGACGATAACGAAGAAGGCAAAGAACCAAAAACCGGTTTGCAGTTTGTGAACGAGGTTGTGGGTGGAGCTATTCCCCGCGAGTTTATCCAGCCCGTTCAGAAAGGTTTTGAGGCAGCCATGGTGAATGGTGCACTCGCAGGGTATCCTTTGGATTCCATGAAGGTTCGCTTGTTCCACGGTTCATTCCACGACGTCGATTCAGATTCTCTTTCTTTTGAATTGGCTGCTAAAATTGGTTTCAAGGAAGCTGCTAAAAATGCAGGTCCTAAACTGATGGAGCCTATCATGCACGTTGAAGTATTAACACCGGATGAATATACCGGCCCAATCACCGGTGACCTTAACCGTCGCCGTGGTATCATGAGAGGGATGGATTCAAGGAATGGTGCACAGGTTATCAAGTGTGATGTACCTCTTTCCGAACTGTTTGGATATGTTACGGACCTTCGTACTATGTCATCAGGACGTGCAACGGCTTCACTTACTTTCGCTTACTACGAGATTGTACCTAACAACATCGCAGAAAATGTAATTGAGAAGGCAAAGGGACTTGTTAAAGCATAAATAATGAAAGCGACATGACTGGTTTAGCCGGTCATGTCGCTTTATGTATAAGATTTACACCGTCGAAGTAAATGGTTCTTTCGCCGGGGATTGCCAGAAGTCACTGGCTAACATTTCAGAACCGCAACAATAAAAGAAAATGAATCAAAAAATTCGTATCAAACTCCGGTCTTTTGACCACAATCTGGTTGATAAGTCAGCTGAGAAAATTGTTAAGGCTGTAAAAGCAACCGGTGCAGTAGTAAGCGGTCCGATTCCTTTGCCGACAAAAAAGGAAAAGTTTACGGTTTTGCGTTCTCCTCACGTGAACAAAAAATCCCGCGAGCAATTTCAGCTTTGCACCTATAAAAGATTGGTGGACATTTTCTCCACCAGCGCAAAAACAGTTGACGCACTGATGAAACTGGAATTGCCAAGTGGTGTGGATGTAGAGATCAAAGTATAGTCAGATACAAGTTCTGGTGAGTAACGGATGGAGTGGATGTTAAATCAGAACGAAGACAGGTGGGAATAAACAGCTAAGCTGCGTATACCTCCGAGAGTAAAACTCAAAGACATAAATTGGATGAAGGTCCGTACAGGAAACCACATCTGAACTCAAACAGAGAGACTAAAAGTGTGTTTTAATACGTACTTGAAGCTTCGAGGTTCTAAACGAGGTCAGATGTAACAAACATCTGACCTTTTTTGCTGATTATCAGAGAGAAATAATAGAATACTGCTTGGATAGTAAAATTTGATTTTCTACCTTTGCAGTCCGTTTTAAAGAATAAGGGTTTTACCTGCTAAATTTTAATTTCAAAACATGTCTGGTTTAATTGGTAAAAAAATCGGAATGACTAGTTTGTACAATGCTGACGGGCAGGCTCTGGCATGTACTGTGATCCAAGCTGGTCCTTGTGTTGTTACACAAGTTAGGTCCGAAGAAAAGGATGGCTATAAAGCTATCCAGTTAGGTTTTGGAGAGAAAAAGGAGAAAAACTCGTCCAGGCCGTTAATTGGTCACTTCAAAAAAGCAAACACAACACCAAAGCAAAAAGTGGTTGAGTTTAAGGAGTTTGAAGTGGAGCATGAACTTGGAACGTCACTTTCAGTTCAGGATGTGTTCGCAGAAGGTGAATTCGTTGATGTTGTTGGTTCTGCCAAAGGCCGCGGTTTTCAGGGCGTTGTAAAACGTCATGGTTTCGGCGGGGTAGGAGGTCAGACACACGGTCAGCATAACCGTGCGCGTCACCCAGGTTCGATTGGTGCTTGTTCATTCCCATCACGCGTATTCAAAGGCATTCGTATGGGTGGACGCATGGGTAACAATCGTGTAAAGATTCAGAATTTGCGTATTCTGAAAGTGATACCTGAGCAAAACATACTCGTAGTAAGTGGCTCAGTACCGGGATCAAAGAATTCATTTCTAATCATTGAGAAGTAGTACCAATGGAACTGTCCGTATTAAATATAAAAGGAGAAGATACCGGCAAGAAGGTGGCTATGTCAGAAGAAATTTTTGGCATTGAACCTAATACGCATGCGATCTATCTCGATGTAAAGCTGTATCTGGCTAACCAGCGCCAAGGCACGCACAAGTCTAAGGAACGTGCTGAGATTAATCACTCCACACGTAAAATCAAGCGTCAGAAGGGAACCGGCGGTGCCCGTGCAGGCAGTATTAAATCTCCTGTATTTGTAGGTGGTGGCCGTATTTTCGGACCAAGACCTCGTACCTACGGTTTTAAAATCAATAAGAAAGTAAAGTCACTGGCTCGTATTTCTGCATTCTCCGTGAAGGCAAAAGCAGACGCGATATCAGTGCTGGAAGCTTTCACTTTTGATGCTCCTAAAACTAAATCGTATCTGAATGTTCTGACTTCACTTTCATTGGTGAATACCAAAACATTGTTGATCCTGCCAGCTATTGACAGTAATGTATATCTGTCGAGCCGTAACATTCCAAAAGCGAAAGTTACAACGGTTGATGCAGTGAATACATACGACCTGATGAATGCAGACCGTCTTTTGATAAGTGAATCTGCGCTGTCTATTTTGGAAACCCAATTGAACAAATAATCATGAGTGTACTGAAACGTCCGATCATAACCGAAAAGGTAACGGCTCAGGGTGGTCAAGGAAAATATGCCTTCGAAGTATCTCTTACAGCTAACAAAGTAGAGATCAAGAAAGCTATTGAAAAACTGTTCGGGGTTACCGTAGAAAGCGTTCACACAATGCGTAGCATTGGTAAAAGCAAATCCCGTACTTCGGGAGGAAAATTTGTAAGTGGAAAAACATCAACTATCAAGAAAGCTATCGTAACAGTAGCGGAAGGCGAGATCATCGATATCTACGGTGAAGCATAAAATAGTTGATCGATTCAAATCTTTGACGAGTTAATAGCAAATGGCAGTTAAAAAATTAAAACCGACAAGTGCTGGTCAGCGTTTTCGCTCGGCTCCTACGTTCGAGGAGATCACAGCAGCGAAACCTGAAAAGAGTCTTCTGGAAACGATCAAAAGAACAGGTGGTCGTAACAGTTCAGGACATCGTACCATGCGCCATATTGGAGGCGGGCATAAAAGAAAGTATCGTGTAATTGATTTCAAAAGAAATCGTTTCGATGCGCCGGCAACCGTACTTACTATAGAATACGATCCGAACCGTTCAGCACGTATTGCGCTGGTTCAGTATCAGGACGACGAAAAGCGTTATATCATTGCTCCTAATGGCTTAAAAGTAGGACAGGTAATTGTATCTGGTTCTGCTGTGGCTCCTGAGGTAGGGAATGCCCTTCCACTGGGATCTATGCCGATAGGTACCATAGTGCATAACGTTGAACTCACTCCCGGAAAAGGAGGTCAGTTTGCAAGAAGTGCAGGAGCTTATGCTCAGTTAGTAGCGCGTGAAGGCAAATATGCCGTTCTTAAAATGCCTTCGGGTGAAATGAGGATGATCCTTTCAACCTGCATCGCTACGGTTGGAACGGTTTCCAACTCAAGCCACATGAATGTTTCGCTTGGAAAAGCAGGACGCAGACGCTGGTTGGGACGTCGCCCCCGCGTACGTGGTGTTGCCATGAACCCGGTGGATCACCCCATGGGTGGTGGTGAAGGCCGCTCCTCAGGAGGGCAGCCCCGGTCAAGAAACGGACAGTTCTCGAAAGGACTTAAAACCCGTGACCGCAACAAGCATTCTGAGAAATTGATTATCAGCCGTCGTAAAAAATAATAGTATAACATGGCACGCTCATTAAAAAAAGGACCATATATAGACTTCCGTCTGGAGAACAAAGTTACGGCGATGAACAGTGCGTCCCGTAAATCTGTGATCAAGACCTGGTCGCGCCGCTCAATGATCTCTCCCGATTTCATAGGGCATACCTTTGCGGTGCATAACGGTAACAAGTTTATACCGGTTTATGTAACGGAGAACATGGTTGGACACAAGCTGGGTGAATTTTCACCAACACGGAATTTCCGCGGTCACACTGCGAAAAAAGATAAAGGAAGAAAATAATTAGTCGACGATAGCTGGTTTATCATACATAAACGAGCCTATATCTGAAAGAACATGGAAGCAAGAGCTATATTAAGAAATGTGCCTACTTCTCCTCGCAAGATGAGATTGCTGGCCGACATGATTCGCGGACAAAAGGTCAGCAAAGCGTTGGCGTTACTGAAATTTCAGCCAAGAGCTTCTTCACCTGTTTTGCATAAAGTTTTACTTTCAGCGGTAGCCAACTGGCAGCAGCTGAATGAGGATGCAAAACTTGAAGATGCAGACCTGATTGTAAAAACCGTTTTTATTGACGGTGGACGTATGTTGAAGCGTTTGCGTCCTGCGCCCCAGGGAAGGGCTCACAGAATTCGTAAGCGTTCTAATCACATCACAATCGTGATTGATGATGAAGCGGCACAGGCAAGCGCAGAAAAAACAGTTATCACCGAATCATAAGTAAAACGATCTATATCGAATGGGACAAAAGGTTAATCCTATAGGTCTGAGACTTGGGATTGTCAGAGGTTGGGAATCAAGTTGGTACGGAGGGAAAGATTTCTCGGACAAACTGGTTGAAGACGAAAAAATTCGTAACTACATTAAGGCACGTATCCCCAAAGGATCTATCTCCAAAGTAGTTATTGAGCGTACATTAAAGCGCATCACTTTAACGATACACACGGCTCGTCCGGGTATTGTAATCGGAAAAGGTGGTAGTGAAGTTGATAAAATCAAAGAAGAGCTTAAAAAGATTACAGGAAAGGATGTTCAGATTAACATCTACGAAATCAAACGTCCTGAAATCGACGCGAAGCTGGTAGGTGAGGCAATCGCTCAGCAATTGCAGGCTCGTATATCTTACCGTCGTGCCATGAAGCAGGCAATTGCTTCTGCTATGAGAGTAGGAACACAAGGTATCAAAGTTCGTTTGGGTGGTCGTTTGGGCGGAGCTGAAATGGCGCGTACCGAAGAGTACAAAGAGGGCCGTATTCCCTTGCATACTTTGAGAGCGGATATCGACTACGCGATTTCTGAAGCACAAACGATCTACGGTAAAATTGGTATCAAGGTTTGGATCTTCAAAGGCGAACTTTACGGTAAACGTGATCTTACGCCAAGTGCTGCAACAGCTGCTGCTGACAGGAATGACCGCGGCGGAAATGAAAGAGGCGGCACAGGTGGTGGTAACGACCGCGGCGGAAGAGGAGACAGAAGAGGCGGACGTGGCAATGATCGTGGCGGAGAAGGCGGTGGAAACCCCGGCGGAGGTGGTGACGCAGATCGTCGCAAAAGAAATAAAAATAAGAAGAAGTAATCAGACATTTCCCGGTTTTATAAATCGGTTCAAATAGATTAGAATCATGTTACAGCCGAAAAGAACAAAATTTCGCAAGCAACAAAAAAACAAAGGAGCTGAAAAAGGCCTTGCCACGCGTGGTGCTGAAATCGCCTTTGGATCCTTTGCGATCAAGTCGCTTGAACCAGGCTGGCTAACAGCACGTCAGATTGAAGCAGCGCGTATTTCAGTGACGCGGGCTATGAAACGTGAAGGCCAGGTGTGGATTCGTGTTTTCCCTGACAAGCCCATTACAAAGAAACCTGCAGAGGTTCGTATGGGTAAAGGAAAGGGTGCCCCCGAATATTGGGTAGCTCCGATCAAGCCGGGAACAATTATCTTCGAAGCAACCGGTGTTCCACTGGAAACTGCCAACGAAGCATTGCGTTTGGCTGCACAAAAGTTGCCAATTAAAACAAAGTTTGTGGTTCGTCGGGATTACCAGGAATAGACTAACCCCGAACGAAATCAAACCGCTAATAACTTAAAGCAATGACTAGTAAAGAAATTAAAGGTCTGTCACAGGATCAACTGAAAGAGCAGATCGCCCAGGAAAGAGAGCGCTTATTACGGTTGAAATTTGCGCATGCGATTTCTCCAATCGAAAACCCTTTGCGTATTCGTGCTTCTCGTAAGGAAATTGCAAAACTCTTAACCGAGCTGTCGGCTAAAAGTAACCAACAGTAAATCAGTTTAGAAAATTATGGAGGCAACAGAAAGAAACTTACGTAAAGAAAGAATAGGTAAAGTGGTGAGCAACAAAATGGATAAATCCTGTGTGATCACCGTTGAGCGTAAAGTAAAGCACGCAATGTATGGTAAGTTTATGACTAAAACGACCAAGTTGATGGTGCATGACGAAACTAACCAGGTAGGTATCGGTGATACGATCAAGGTTATGGAAACACGTCCGCTTAGCAAAAATAAGCGTTGGAGATTAGTAGAAATCCTTGAAAAAGCTAAGTAACAATGGTACAGCAAGAATCAAGACTGTCGGTAGCAGATAACAGTGGAGCAAAGGAAGTACTCGTAATACGAGTGCTCGGCGGAACTGGAAAACGCTATGCTTCAGTAGGCGACAAGATTGTCGTAACAGTAAAATCGGCTCTGTCTTCGAGCAATATGAAAAAAGGAACGGTATCTAAGGCCGTAGTGGTACGCACCAAAAAGGAAGTACGCCGCAAAGATGGTACCTATATTCGTTTTGAAGATAATGCTGCTGTTTTGTTAAACAACAACGATGAGCCACGTGGTTCACGTATCTTCGGACCAGTTGCCCGCGAATTGCGCGAAAAGCAATTTATGAAGATCGTGTCTCTGGCGCCGGAAGTGTTGTAAGAAATCAGGCAATTGAAGTATTTCTTTAAACCGAATTAAGAGAAAATCTCAAATGGAAAGCAAAAGTAAAAATGCACCTGCAAAACTTCACCTGCGTAGCGGAGACACCGTAAAGGTTATCTCTGGTAACGCTAAGGGAGAAACAGGCGTTGTAAAAAAGATCCTTGTTGACAAGTTAAGAGCTACTGTTGAAGGCGTAAACATGATCACAAAACATGTGAAACCTAATGCTCAGAACCCTCAGGGAAGTATAGAAAAGCTGGAAGGAAGTATCCATATCAGCAATCTGCAGGTGGTAGATCCGAAAACAGGAGAGCCAACCAGGACAGGACGTAAATTGAACGATAAAGGTAAATTGCAGCGCTTTGCTAAAAAGTCCGGCAACTTTATATAAGTCGTTTTCGAAATAAGTAAAATTATTTAAGCCCGTGGGTCGGCAATCCACAGTAATCAATTTAAAAAAATGGCAAAGCCGAGATTAAAAGAAAAATACGAAACAGAGGTTGTTGGACAGCTGAAAGATAAATTTCAGTTTAAATCTATCATGCAGGTTCCACGTCTTAAGAAAATTGTAATCAATAAAGGAATTGGAGCTGCGGTTGCAGACAAGAAATTGGTGGATGTTGGTGTAGATGAGCTTACCCTGATCACAGGACAAAAAGCAGTTGCAACCATTTCGAAAAAGGCGGTTTCTAACTTCAAATTGCGTGAAAATATGCCAATTGGTGCAAAAGTAACGCTTCGTGGAGACCGTATGTATGAGTTCCTTGACCGTTTGACGGCCATTGCAATGCCACGTGTACGTGACTTCAAGGGTATCAGCGACAAAGGATTCGATGGACGTGGAAATTATACGTTTGGTGTGAAAGAGCAGATTATCTTTCCTGAAATCAGTATCGAAAAGGTAAGCAAGATTACAGGTATGGACATCACATTCGTTACATCTACGGATTCGGATGAAGAGAGCTACGAATTATTGAAAGCTCTTGGTATGCCTTTCACAAACGCGAATAAATAAGGATAATTCTTAAGATTAAGATATTTACCGACAATGGCAAAAGAATCAGTAAAAGCACGGGACAGAAAGAAACAAGCACTCGTTGCAAGGTATGCTGAAAAGCGCAAGAAGTTGAAAGAAGCTGGTGACTGGGTAGGATTAGATAAATTACCCAGGAATTCATCCCCCGTTCGTCTGCACAATCGCTGTAAGATTACCGGAAGACCAAGGGGATATATGAGAAAATTCGGTATATCAAGGGTTTTGTTCAGGGATATGGCCTCAGATGGTAAAATTCCCGGAGTTACAAAATCAAGTTGGTAAGAATATTTTCAATTCTGATTTCAATTACTTAACTTTGCACTCCCTTTTCAGGAGGAGTGTTTAAACTAAGATTAAAAATGTTAACGGATCCCATAGCAGATTATCTAACCAGACTCAGAAACGCAATTAAAGCGAAACATCGGGTTGTAGAGATACCTGCGTCCAACATAAAAAAAGAAATAACGAAAGTACTTTTTGATAAAGGGTACATTCAGAGTTATAAATTCGATGAAACCGGTCCTCAGGGTACAATTAAAATAGCCTTGAAGTATAATCCTGTTACGAAGCAGTCTGCAATTGTTAAATTGGAGAGGGTAAGTAAGCCAGGTCTTCGTAAGTATGCGGGTTCATCTACACTCCCACGGGTTTTAGGCGGTTTAGGTACTGTAATTATCTCGACATCAAAAGGCGTGATGACAGATAAGGAGGCCAAAACATTAAACGTAGGTGGTGAAGTGTTATGTTTCGTGTATTAATATTTTAAAGTATTCAGGAAATGTCACGGATAGGAAATAAAGTTATTGTTTTACCGGCAGGGATATCTGTTAATGTAGCAGATGACAATGTGGTGTCGGTAAAAGGGCCTAAGGGTACGTTGACCCAGGCTGTTGATGCGGATATAATTGTTGAAGTAGAAGGAACAGAGCTTAAAGTGAAACGCCCAACGGAACAAAAACGTCACAAAGCGCTACACGGTCTGTATCGTTCACTGATCAATAATATGGTGATCGGAGTAAACGAAGGTTACAAAAGAGAGTTGGAGATTATTGGTGTAGGTTACAAGGCAACATCAGCAAACAATGTGCTGGAATTGCAACTTGGTTATTCGCACAATATTTTCATGGCGATTCCGGAGGAGATCAAAGTGACCACGACCTCAGAAAAGGGTCAGAATCCAAAGGTAATCCTGGAAGGTATCGACAAAGAATTGATAGGTTCCGTTGCAGCTAAAATCAAGTCACTGCGTAAAGTAGAGCCATATAAAGGAAAAGGTATTCGCTTTGTAGGTGAAGTTGTACGTCGTAAGGCTGGTAAATCGGCTTCTAAGAAATAGTGCGTAGCCGCGGAATTATTGTATAAACAAAGTTTAGATAAAATATAAAATGGCTACCTCAAAAGTAGAAAGAAGAACCCGCTTAAAGCTTCACATCCGTAAAAGAGTGAAAGGAAGCACGGAGCGTCCGAGATTGTCAGTTTTTCGTTCTAACACTTCAATCTATGCGCAAATCATAGACGATGTGAATGGAATTACGCTGGTAAGTGCTTCAACACACGAACTGGGCGAGAAAAAGGCGAGCAGTAATATAGCTGCAGCGCTGGAAGTTGGCAAGAAAATAGCCGGTAAGGCACAGGAGGCAGGTATTTCGGCGGTGGTTTTTGACCGTAACGGTTATCTGTATCACGGAAAAGTTAAAGCATTGGCCGAAGGAGCTCGTGAGGGTGGCCTGAAATTCTAAGAATAACGAAAGACTATGTCTACAAATACAAGACCTTCAAAGGTTAACGAATCAGAACTGAAAGAGCGCGTTGTTGCGATCAATCGTGTTGCAAAGGTAGTAAAAGGTGGTCGTCGTTTTAGTTTTTCGGCCATTGTAGTGGTTGGAGACGGCCATGGCGTGGTTGGATACGGCCTAGGTAAGGCTAATGAGGTAACCGATGCAATTGCCAAAGGAATTGACGATGCAAAGAAAAACCTTATTCAGATCCCTATGCTTAAGCATACTGTTCCTCATGAAATGGAGGGTAAGTTTAGCGGAGGCTTTGTGCTGATTAAACCAGCTGCTCCTGGTACAGGAGTTTTGGCGGGCGGCCCTATGAGGGCTGTACTGGAAAGTGCGGGTATCAAGGACGTACTTGCGAAATCAAAGGGTTCTTCCAATCCGCACAACGTTATTAAAGCTACAATTGATGCGCTTTTGAAAATGAGAGCTCCGCATCAGGTTGCTTTCCAGCGTGGTGTTAAATTAGACAAAGTATTCAATGGTTAATCCTTAACGGATTTCCCTTTATCTGAGAGTAATCATGTCAAAAGTACGTATTACACAAGTTAAAAGCGCAATTGATCGTCCTGAGAAACAAAAGCTTACAATCAAAGCTTTGGGACTAGGGAAACTGAACAGGTCGGTTGAAAAAGAAAATAGCGACGCTATTGCGGGAATGATCCGTAAAGTTAGCCATTTGGTTAAAGTTGAAGAAATTTAATAGATACTAATAGTATGAATCTTAGTTCATTAAAACCGGCGGCTGGATCTGTAAAGGTCGGAAAGCGTGTAGGTCGTGGTCAGGGATCCGGAAAAGGAGGAACTGCTGCCCGTGGACACAAAGGAGCTCAATCCCGCTCTGGTTACAGCAGAAAGTTAGGTTTTGAAGGTGGTCAGATGCCTCTGCAGAGACGCTTGCCTAAGTTCGGATTTAACAATATCAATCGTGTAGAGTACAAAGCGTTGAATCTGGATGCCATTCAAAGTCTGGCTGAAAAGACAAGCGCTACTGTAATTACTCTTGAATTGATCCGGGAAAATGGTTTGGCGGCTAAAAAGGATCTTGTTAAGATTCTAGGTCGTGGAGAAATATCTCTGGCGGTAGAAGTGCAGGCTCATGGTTTTTCCGGAAGCGCGGCAGAATCTATTGAGAAAGCAGGTGGTAAAGCGGTTAAACTATAACTTTCGTTTTTCGGTCAGAGATTTAGAGATCGGATTGCAAATGTAAGCCCACAACATGAAACGATTTTTTGAGACGATAAAACATATATTTGCAATTGAGGAGTTGAGAACACGTATTCTCAACACTCTTTTGTTTATAACCATCTTCCGTTTAGGGTCTTATGTAGCTTTGCCTGGTGTAGAACCAGATCAGATGAATGTATCGTCTCAGGGTTTACTAGGTCTTTTGGATACTTTTCTGGGAGGAGCTTTCAGTAAGGCATCCATTTTTGCCTTAGGTATCATGCCGTACATCTCGGCATCCATTGCGATACAGCTTCTGACCATGGCGTTGCCTTACTTCCAGAAGATGCAGAAAGAAGGCGAGTCAGGCCGTAAGAAACTGAATCAGATTACAAGGGTACTTACCATTGTGGTCACGCTGGTGCAGGGTACGGCTTATCTGAATACAACTGTTCCTGATGAGGCGTTGCTGGTATCACGAAGCATGTTCACTGTTTCGTCCGTTTTTGTTCTAACAGCCGGTACGATGTTCTGTATGTGGCTGGGAGAAAGAATTACGGATAAGGGTATCGGTAATGGTATATCTATGTTGATCATGATCGGTATAGTATCTCGCTTTCCGGGAGCTATTTATAAAGAGTTCGTTTCAAGGGGTAGCGGTCAGATACTTATTACTGTCCTGGAGATGGTAGCCCTTTATTTTGTGATCATGGGTGCGGTAATGCTTACCCAGGCGGTTCGCAGAATACCTATTCAGTATGCGAAGCAGGTTGTGGGTAACCGCGTAATGGGAGGCCAGCGTCAGTATCTTCCTTTAAAGTTGAACGCTGCGGGCGTTATGCCGATCATCTTTGCGCAAGCACTTATGTTTATCCCATCGTTGGGTGCATCTTATTTTGCAGAGAAGAGTGATTTTGCGAGTAATGTCGCCACTATTTTTGCTAATTATACCACCTGGCAATACAACTTACTTTTTGCTGTTCTGATTATTGTTTTTACATTTTTTTATACTGCGATATCAGTCAATCCGCAACAAATAGCGGATGACATGAAGCGGGGGGGAGGATTTATTCCAGGGGTGAAGCCAGGTCAGCAGACATCCGAATACATCAGTACGGTGTTAGACAGGATTACTTTCCCGGGTGCTATCATGTTAGCGATTGTAGCTACATTGCCTGCATTTGCAAGCTTGTTGGGAGTATCCAGTGATTTTGCTCATTTCTTTGGCGGAACCTCGTTGCTGATCATGGTAGGTGTGGTGCTGGATACTCTTCAGCAGATTGAGAGTTATCTTTTGATGCGTCGTTACGAAGGGCTGATGAAGTCTGGAAGAGTAAAAGGAAGAACTGAGAGTGTTGCGATTTAAGAAGTAATAATGATATACCTCAAAACTGAAGAGGAAATAAACCTCATCAAACAAAGTGCACAGGTGTTGGGAAAAGCCCATGCAGAGGTTGCTTTGTGGGTGAAGCCGGGTGTAACCACCAAGCAGCTTGACACCATTGCTGAGGAGTATATCAGAGATTTTGGGGGGGTTCCTTCCTTTAAGGGATTTAATAACTTCCCGGCCTCTTTGTGTATTTCGGTGAATGAGGTGGTAGTTCATGGAATTCCAGGCAACTATCAGCTAAAGGATGGAGATATTGTTTCTATTGATTGCGGAGTAAAGCTGAACGGATTTCATAGTGATAGTGCTTATACATATCCCGTTGGAGAAGTAGCGCAGCCCGTAATGGATCTTTTGAGCGTAACAAAAAAATCGTTGTACAATGGAATTGAACAAGCGATGGACGGTATGCGGATGGGAGATATAGGGTTTGCAATTCAGAATTACGTAGAGGAGAGAGGATACAGCGTGGTACGGGAACTGGTAGGACATGGAGTAGGCAGGAGTCTGCATGAAGGTCCTGAGGTTCCGAATTACGGTAAGAGAGGGAAAGGCATTAAGTTGAAAGAGGGGATGGTACTGGCAATTGAGCCGATGATAAATCTGGGCACCAAAGGGGTTGTACAGGAAAGAGACGGCTGGACAATCAGGACTGGAGACAGGAAGGTTTCGGCTCATTTTGAACACACAATAGTAGTTCGGAAAGGTAAACCAGAAATTCTCACCACATTCGATTACATAGAACAAGTAACGGCCAATACCAGCCTAATGGTTGCAGTACAGTAATAAACTTACGAATGGCAAAACAAGCATCAATCGAACAAGACGGAGTAATTGTTGAAGCACTCTCTAACGCAATGTTTCGCGTAGAACTGGAAAATAAACATGAGGTTATTGCGCATATTTCCGGAAAAATGAGAATGCACTATATAAAGATTTTGCCGGGCGACAGGGTAAAGTTAGAAATGTCTCCTTATGATTTATCCAAAGCCCGGATTGTCTACAGATACAAATAAGGAGCCGATCACCTAAATAAGTAAACGCAAAAGTATTATTGAGATGAAAGTTAAAGCATCAGTAAAAAAACGCAGTGAAGACTGCAAGGTAATACGCCGCAAGGGTAAGGTATATGTGATTAACAAGAAGAACCCACGGTATAAACAAAGACAAGGTTAATAATTATGGCACGTATTTCAGGAGTTGATATTCCCGACCGCAAAAGAGGCGAAATCTCACTTACTTACATTTTTGGAATTGGTCGCAGTTCAGCGAAAAAAATTCTGGAAAAAGCAGGTGTTGATATTAACAAAAAAGTTATCGACTGGTCGGATGAAGAGTCTGGTGCAGTTCGTTCCGTAATTGCTGGTGAATATAAAGTAGAAGGCGCACTTAAGTCGGAGGTTCAATTGAGCATTAAGCGCCTTATGGACATTGCTTGCTACCGTGGTCTTCGTCATCGTAAGGGATTGCCATTGCGTGGTCAAAGAACGAAGAATAACTCTCGTACCCGTAAAGGAAAACGCAAAACAATCGCGAACAAGAAAAAGGCTACTAAATAATAAATGAGTGGTGTGTAAGCAGCACAACTTATCCCGAAAGCAATGGCACAAAATAAAAGAAAAGATAAAGCAAAAAAACGGGTTGTAGTAGTGGAGTCGGTGGGTCAGGTACACATCAAGGCTTCTTTCAACAACATTATCATATCCATCACTAATGCGAACGGTCAGGTGATATCCTGGGCATCTGCTGGTAAGATGGGATTCCGGGGTTCTAAGAAAAACACGCCTTATGCAGCTCAGACAGCTGCATCAAACTGTGCACAGGTTGCTTTTGACCTGGGCATGCGCAAGGCTGAGGTTTTTGTAAAAGGCCCAGGTTCCGGTCGTGAATCAGCGATCCGTACAATCCAGAATGCAGGTATCGAAGTGACCACCATTCGTGACATCACTCCGCTTCCGCACAACGGATGTCGTCCTCCAAAACGTCGCAGAGTATAGTTCTTTGTCGTCAGACAGAGCCCATTCGTAATTTGGACACTGGGGTTACTGAATGGTTTTTATTTAATTTCGCAAACAAAAGTTTTTAATGGCACGTTACACAGGTCCCAAATCAAAGATAGCAAGACGTTACGGAGAACCCATTATGGGCCCGAGCAAAGCGTTGGCTAAGAAGAATTACCCTCCGGGAGTTCACGGAAAGGGTCGCCGGTCTAAGAAATCGGAGTATGCTTTACAACTGATGGAAAAGCAGAAAGTGAAGTTTATCTATGGTATATTGGAAAGACAGTTCCGCAATCTTTTTGAGAAAGCAGCTGTTAAGGAAGGTATCACCGGGGAGAACTTACTTAAATATTGCGAAGCCCGCCTTGATAACACCGTTTATCGTTTGGGTATTGCGCCAACCAGGCGTGCTGCACGCCAGCTGGTAGCACACAAGCATATCCTTGTGGATGGTGAGATCGTTAACATTCCTTCTTATTCATTACGTCCCGGTCAGATTGTTACAGTTCGTGAGAAATCAAAATCTCTCGAAGCGGTTACAGACAGCCTTGCAGGTCACAGTGCTAAAGGGTTTAACTGGCTGGAATGGGATGGACAGCAACTCAGCGGTAAATTTGTTACATTCCCAGAGCGTGAGCAAATTCCGGAGAATATCAACGAGCAGTTAATCGTTGAATTGTACTCGAAATAATAATCTTCATAATTTATTACGGCACGTCTCGTTTACGAGGCGTGCTTTTGGCCGGAAACGGCTATTTTGCGATCGCAAAGGTAACGGTAGCGTGATCAACTATCATTTACTACTATAAAAGGAGCAAGGACTATGTCAATATTAGCTTTCCAAATGCCTGATAAGGTCGTCATGGAAAAAGCAGACGACTTTCATGGGTTGTTTGAGTTTAAACCTTTAGAGAAAGGATACGGCGTAACGATCGGAAATGCGTTGCGCAGAATACTCCTTTCATCTTTGGAAGGTTATGCCATCACGAGTGTAAAGTTTCCTGGGGTCCTTCACGAATTCTCTTCCATTGAAGGTATCGTTGAGGATGTAACGGAAATTATCCTGAACCTGAAAATGGTTCGTTTTAAAAAAGTCTCAGATTTGAGCGAAAGTCGGATCGTAGTAAATCTTAAAAATGTATCGGTGATCACAGCAGGTGACATTGGTAAATTTACCAACGCTTTCGAAGTATTAAATCCAGAGCTTGTTATTTGTCATATTGATGACAACAAGGAGTTTGAAATGGAACTTCTGTTGGATAAAGGAAGAGGATATGTACCGGCAGATGAGCCCAGGGCCAATGAGTTGCCTTTCGGATACATCGCGGTAGATTCTATTTATACTCCGATTAAGAACGTAAAATACAGCGTTGAAAATACCCGTGTAGAACAACGTACGGATTACGAGCGCCTTCTGATAGACATTCAGACGGATGGATCGATCCATCCGGAAGATGCGCTAAAAGGAGCAGCGAATATCCTGATTCAACACTTTATGCTTTTCTCTGATCAGACCATGACGTTTGAGAAACAGAAGGCAGAGGAAGATAATCAGGTAGATGAGGAAATGCTGCGCATGAGAAAACTTCTCAAAACCTCGCTTTCTGAACTTGATCTTTCTGTACGTGCGTACAACTGTTTGAAATCTGCGGATGTTAAATCACTTGGGGATTTGGTAAGGCTTGAAATTTCGGATATGATGAAATTCCGTAATTTTGGTAAGAAGTCGCTTACCGAGTTGGAACAGCTGGTTGCTGACAAACAACTCACATTTGGAATGGATGTTGCCAAATATCGTTTGGACGAGGATTAATTAAATATTCCATCATAAGTATGTATTCTGAAGCGCGTAGTGACGCTGCTCGAAGCAACTAAACAAAAAAAATAATGAGACACGGTAAGAAAGATAATCACCTGGGAAGAACCGCATCACACCGCAAGGCGATGTTGTCCAACATGGCGTCTTCATTGATTATCCACAAAAGAATTGAAACTACCCTTGCAAAGGCGAAAGAGCTTAGAAAGTATGTTGAGCCTTTGCTGACACGTGCTAAGGAGGATTCTACGCACAACAGAAGGGTTGTGTTCTCGTACCTGAATGACAAAGAATCGGTTAAAGAACTTTTCGGAACAGTTTCCGATAAAATTGCTGACCGTCCGGGAGGATATACCAGGATTATCAAATTAGGTAATCGTTTGGGAGATGCGGCCGAGGTAGCGCTGATCGAACTGGTTGATTTCAATGATGCATTACTTCTTGCGAATGCAGATAAGCCAGCTAAAACACGTCGTAGCCGTCGTGGTGGTAAAAAGGAAGCAGGCGAAGCAGTAGCCGTAGCAGCACCTGCTGTTGAGGCACCTGCCGTTGTTGCAGACGGAGATGATCTTAAGATTATTGAGGGAATCGGTCCCAAAATTGCTGATTTATTGGTTGAGGGCGGCATCGTAACATTTGCTGATCTTGCAGCGTCAACTCCTGAGGCTATCCAGGAAATTCTTGATAAAGCAGGACCTCAATACAATGTTCATAACCCATCCACATGGCCAGCTCAGGCACAGCTTGCTGCGGATGGCAAATGGGATGAACTGAAAACATTACAGGATGAATTAATCGGTGGTCGTGATAGTGAGTAAGAAAAAGTTCATCATGGAATTTTAGTAGAAGGGGTTAAACGTTTTTCGTTTAACCCCTTTTTATGAGCTTTATTCCTTAATTTTGCACCGCGGAAATTGTAATGAGTGAAAAAGTCTCATAGAATCAGCCAGTTACACAGGTAGTTCGAAGTTTAAATCAAAAGGTAAATAACATAAACCAAATATGAGCCAAAAGAAAGAGGCCTTGCTTTTGCTGGAAGACGGAACAGCATACAGAGGATTAGCTTTGGGGATTCACGGTACTACAGGTGGAGAAATCTGCTTTAATACCGGTATGACAGGGTATCAGGAAATCTACACTGATCCGTCTTACTATGGACAAATTATCGTGAACACCACTTCGCATATCGGTAACTACGGTGTGCAGCTGGAGGATGAAGAGGAATCCGGTTCGGTGAAAATACGAGGAATGGTATGTAACACTTTCTCTCCGATTTATTCCCGCTTCACCGCTGATTTCTCTCTTCAGGAATATTTTGAACGAGCGAAGATTGTCGGGATAAGTAACATAGATACCCGGCATATTGTACGCCATGTAAGGCAAAAGGGAGTAATGAATGCCATGATCTCCTCTGAAATCCTGGATGAGGCCGAACTGATGGTGGAACTGAAAAAGGTACCCTCGATGGATGGTTTGGAACTGTCGTCGTTTGTAAGTACCTCGGAGGCGTATTATATGGGAGACGAGGCCAGCAGCAAGTGGAGAGTGGCAGTAATGGACTATGGAATCAAGAAAAGTATTCTGAATAACCTTACTTCCAGAGGATGTTATTGTAAAATCTTCCCTGCTCAGACCTCATTTAGTGAAGTGATGGACTGGAATCCTGATGGTTTCTTTATTTCTAATGGTCCGGGCGATCCGGCCTCCATGGCCTATGCCGTAGACAATGTGACGAAAATGGTAGAAACCGGAAAACCTTTATTCGGAATTTGCCTGGGACACCAGCTTCTGGCACTGTCAAGCGGGATCAACACCTATAAAATGCACCATGGACACAGAGGATTGAACCATCCGGTAAAAAATCTGATCACGGGGCTGTGTGAAATCACATCTCAAAATCATGGATTTGCGGTAAATCCTGAGGAAATAGAAAGACATCCGGATGTAGAAATTACACATGTGAATCTCAACGATAAGACCATCGAAGGGATTCGTCGTAAGGATTATCCTGCATTTTCTGTGCAGTATCACCCGGAGGCATCACCTGGTCCGCATGATTCAAGGTATCTTTTTGATAATTTTACGGAGCTTTTACAAAAAGCCTGAGTTTAAAAAAAATCCTTTCCAAGAGCCGGAAAGGATTTTTATTTTGTTAACAGATTTTAAAGGTTAGAATCAATCCATTTTTTGAAATCACTTTCTTCCATCAGACCGTTTCTGCGCTGAACCAGCTTTCCGTTTTTGTAAAGCAAAAAGGCGGGGATTTCTTCAATACCCAATTCTTTCGCTATAGCTTTATTGGTATCGTATTGTATGGTTTCAATTTTTGCCTTTGCCTGGTACTCGTTCGTGAGCTTGTGGATGGTGGGAAGCATTTTCACACACGGCTGGCACCAGGGCGCATAAAAATCAATAAGTACCACATTCTTAGAACGGACCAGCTTCTGGAAGTCGGAAGAAGTCATTCCCCTGGCCGAAGAAGAGTTGGCCGGAGCCTCCACAAGTTTGCCGGAGGAAGTCCATTTGAGGTATCCCCCCTGCATGTCATAAATCTCCTTGAAGCCGTTTTCCTTTAAAATTTTTGAAGCAGCGGCACTTCTTGCTCCCGCGAGGCAGTATACAAATACGGGTCTGCTTTTATCCAGCAAGGCAATTTTCTCGCGGAAAGCTTCATTTTTGTAGTCAATATTCACTGCATTGGCCAAATGGCCTTCCTTGTATTCGCCGGGAGTTCTTACATCCAGCAATTGCGCATTTTTATTGTCAGTCAGTTTGGCCTTGAAGGCATCCGTATGAAGCAGGGTTTGTGCCTGACAGTCAATTAGTAGTATAAAAAAAAGAGAGAATAAGATACTGGCAACTTTCATAACAGATGTTAAATAGGATACACGGGTAAATTTACGTTAAAATCCGCTGTGCTGTCATCATCACGATTTTTTTGTGTTATTTTGTACCGTTAAAGAACATTTATAATCAAAACCCAAGCTGCAAATGAGTACGATTCAGTCAGTACATGCAAGACAAATTCTTGATTCAAGAGGGAACCCAACAGTAGAAGTTGATATACGTACCGAAAACGGTTATTTAGGACGGGCTGCTGTACCATCGGGTGCTTCAACAGGTAAACACGAAGCTGTGGAATTACGTGACGATGACAAGAGTGTTTATGTTGGAAAAGGGGTTTTGAAGGCGGTTGAAAATGTTAATGAAATCATCTTTCCCGAGTTGATCGGCTGTTCCATTTTCGAACAGAATCTTATCGACAAGATCATGCTCGAACTGGACGGAACACCGAATAAGAGCAAGCTGGGTGCCAATGCTATTTTGGGAGTATCACTGGCTGCTGCGAAAGCAGGTGCTCAGGAAGCTGGCCTTCCACTTTACCGTTATGTAGGTGGAACCAACGCCAATACCCTTCCGGTACCGATGATGAATATCCTGAATGGTGGTAGCCATGCTGATAATTCTATCGATTTCCAGGAATTTATGATCATGCCTGCAAAAGCGGATACGTTTTCTCAGGCGCTTCGTATGGGTGTAGAAGTTTTCCATACACTTAAAACTGTTTTAAAAAGTAAAGGTTATTCTACCAACGTAGGTGACGAAGGTGGTTTTGCTCCCAATATTAAATCAAATGAGGAGGCAATTGAAGTAGTGTTGCAGGCGATTGAAAAAGCAGGTTACAAGCCAGGCGAAGATATCTTTATCGCAATGGATGCTGCTGTTTCCGAGTTTTATGAAAATGGTTTGTATCATTTCAAAAAATCCGATGGCCGCAAGCTCACTTCTGCTGAGATGTCTGATTACTGGGCACAGTGGGTGGCTAAGTATCCGATCATTTCAATTGAAGATGGTATGGATGAAGATGACTGGGATGGCTGGGCGCAACTTACAACCGCTGTTGGTAAAAAATGCCAGCTGGTAGGTGATGATTTGTTTGTAACCAACGTTACCCGCCTTCAGCAGGGTATCGAGTCTCAGATAGCCAACGCAATCCTTATAAAAGTAAACCAGATAGGCTCTTTGACAGAAACGAACGACGCGGTCAATCTGGCAAAGAGAAACAGCTATAAGAGCATTATGTCGCACCGTTCGGGTGAAACAGAAGACGCGACGATTGCAGACCTTGCGGTGGCAATGAACACAGGGCAGATCAAAACAGGCTCGGCTTCCCGTTCGGACCGTATGGCCAAATACAACCAGTTACTGCGTATCGAAGAGGAACTCGGCGAAAGCGCTTACTTCCCCGGATTGAAGTTCTAATTGAAATTAATCGTAAGAAACCGGGGTGTAAAGCTCCGGTTTTTTGCTTCCTGGTATGTCGGAATTGAAAAAAAGGCCTGTTTGGGCGTTACGTTTCCTGAAGAGTTTTTATCCGGCCACCTTTGTGTTCTGGCTTGTATGGATATTGTTTCTGGATAATAACAATATCAAAGTCGTAATGTCCAACCGAATGAAGATGAAGGACCTGGAAAAGGAGAAAGTCATTCTTAAGGAAAAAATAAGCCAGGTGAAAAAAGAACGTAATGAGGTATTCGGCAATCCTAAAATGTTAGAAAAGTGGGCGCGCGAAAAATTTAAGATGAGAAAACCGAATGAGAAGGTTTATGTAATCGTGGATGAAGATGATAAGCCTGTTGAAAGTAATAAGGACGATGCCGAATGAGTAACGGTGTGCTGGTCCCCTAAATAAAATAAAGAAATTGATACGGGTTCTTTTTGTTTGTCTTGGAAATATTTGCCGTTCTCCCATCGCCGAGGGAGTTTTTTGCGAACTGGTCAAAGAAAGAAATTTAGAAAAATACATTTCCTGTGATTCCGCCGGTACAGCCGCGTATCATACCGGCAGCCTTCCCGACAGGCGTATGCGCAGCGTAGCCGAAGGGCACGGAATAAAACTCACACATCAGGCCCGGCAGCTTTGCCAGAAAGACTTTGCCGACTTTCATTACCTACTGGCCATGGACACCAGTAATTTCGATCATATCAGAAAGGAAAGTTTTAAATATCTGGGATCTTATCTTCCCGAAAGCCAGTTATATTTATACCGGATGTTTGATCCCGAACGGTTAGGTTCGTCCATTGTTCCGGATCCTTTTTATGACCAGTTACCTGCTTTTGAAGAAGTATACCGGATTGTAAGAAGAAGCGGAACGAGTTTCCTGGATTTTCTGATAGAAAAGCATGGATTACAGGGAAACGAAGTTTAGTCACCGATAGTCAGAACCATTAAAATATTATAAAATTGAGCAAGAAAGTAATTCTCATCATTATGGACGGCTGGGGCATTGCCAAGGCCGGAGAGGAAAACCGTTCAGCGGTTATAGCGGCCAATACGCCTTTTTACGACGGTATTCTGCAAAAGTATCCGCATAGTAAACTGGCCGCGAGTGGCCTTGCCGTAGGGCTTCCGGATGGGCAAATGGGTAATTCGGAAGTAGGACATACCAATCTGGGAGCGGGCCGGGTGGTATACCAGGATCTTGTCAAGATCAATCTGGCTGTTTCGGAAGGAACATTAGGCCAGGAAAAAGTTTTGCAGGATGCTTTTTCATATGCTAAAACAAGCGGGAAAAAGGTGCATTTCATTGGCCTTGTGTCTGATGGAGGCGTACATTCCCATATTGACCATTTAAAAGGATTGTGCAAGATAGCCGCAGATAGTGCATTGAGCGAAGTTTTCGTCCATGCCTTTACGGACGGCCGGGATTGTGATCCAAAAAGCGGCCTTGGTTTTCTCCGGGATTTGCAAAATACGATGTCACAAACCACCGGACAAATTGCGAGCATTACGGGCCGATACTACGCCATGGACCGTGACAAACGCTGGGAACGGGTAAAACTTGCTTATGACGCCATGGTACTCGGAGAGGGAAACCATGTAAAAGCAGACGAACTTCTGAAAGCCGTAGAAACCTCCTATGAAGCGGGAGTAACCGATGAATTTATACATCCTATTATCGCGACCAGAGAAGACGGCTCGCCAGTTGCAGTGATTGAAGAGGGAGACGTGGTACTCTGCTTTAATTTCCGGACCGACCGTGGACGTGAGATTACAGAAGTATTAACACAGCAAGATTTTCACGAGCAGAATATGCATAAGCTTAATCTGCGGTATATCACAATGACCAACTATGACGATACGTTCAAGGGAGTTGAAGTCATTTTTGATAAAGATAATCTCAACAATACCTTAGGAGAAGTACTGGAGTCGGCGGGTAAAAAGCAGATCAGGATTGCGGAAACTGAGAAATACCCCCATGTTACTTTTTTCTTTTCGGGAGGAAGAGAGAAACCTTTTGAAGGGGAAAGCCGTTTGCTCTGTCCGTCGCCCAAGGTTGCAACCTATGACCTGCAGCCAGAGATGTCGGCTTTCGGAATCAGAGATGCCATTGTACCTGAATTGATAAAAGAAGAGGTTGATTTTGTTTGCCTCAACTTTGCCAATCCAGACATGGTGGGGCATACCGGGGTATTTGAAGCAGCAGTAAAGGCTTGTGAAACGGTGGATCAGTGCGTGCAGGCAGTGGTTACAACTGGCCTCGAACATGGATATTCATCAATTATCATTGCAGACCATGGCAATTCTGATTACATGAGAAACGATGACGGAACGCCAAATACTGCGCACTCATTAAATCTGGTACCTTGTATTTTGGTTGACAGTGAATATCAGAAACCTATTCACGACGGGAAACTAGCAGACATAGCCCCCACGATTCTGGATCTGATGGGGATCCCAAAACCGGACGAGATGACGGGTGTAAGCATATTGTAAGTCCGTTTACAAAAGCGTATTAATTCTGGCAGAGAGCCTTTTCATCGGGCTCTCTGTTTTTTTAGCTACAAGCATAGAAATGGGAATCTTTTCAGTTTTAAGAGCAACTTTACTTTTACTGGTGTCTTTTCTTCTGGTACTGGCAAATACCGGCTGCGACAGCGGGAGTGGTAAAAATGAGAAATTAGATAAATACTATGATCTGCAAGGCTTTATCCAAAAACAGGTGACACTCCTGAAAGCTGCAAAACCCACAGTAAATAAACAGGTATCCTTAAACGGGGAGCAGGAAAAACTGGTTTCAAGGGAGGTGAACTGGGAAAAGGAACTGGAATTGTTTATGCAGGCTGATCTCAATAAGCCCGCGTATGCGCAGAGCTATGCAGTAAAAAAAGACTCTCTACATATAGCGTATACACTCATTTCGGGAGAGAATCTGCTGGTGAAAAAATTAATAATAAGACTTGATTCGATCAGTAAGTCCCCTGTTTTAATCGAGGGAGAATTGGAGTCGTCCAACAAGTTATATCAGTCGTATAAGAAAATAAGGATGATCTGTTCACAGGGAAAGATCACCTCCTATTCAATTGAAGGTTATCAGAAACTAGCGCTGATGGATGCCCAGCCGTTTTCCGTCCAAGTTAAAATCGGTCATTATTGAGGGCCGTCTTTCCGTGTTTAGTAATACCATATTTTGGGTAAACATTACCCATTTTTCTAGTTTGAAACCATCTGGTCCAAAGGAGCTGTTGCCGGAATCACTGACTGCTACTTTTGGGAGTCCTTTCTTCGAAAATGCCTCAACAGGAGTATTTTCAGGCTTTCTGACTTTATAAAGGAATTTATTACCTCTTCCCTTTTTTCTTTCTGTTCATTGTGTGGAATGATATTGGTTGTTTAGTCAGCGTATCTGCATCTGTAAAAATGGATCACTGATACGGAAGGTTAATTCTATTATTAAACTAAATCACACCATAATTACTAAATACCAATGCAACAAGAACAGAAAAACAAACAGAGTATAGCGTGGGCAATGGTAGTTGTCCTGGGTCTAGCAACAGCCATGTTTGGCTATTTATTCACTACTCAGAAAAGTGAATTGACACATCAGGAATCCATGGTGGTGGAAAAGGCCAAAGAACTGGCTTCGACGCGATCAAAACTGGATTCGATCTCAACCGTACTGGATGCAAAAATTGAGGAGATCGAAAGACTTGGAGGAGATGTAGCAGAATTAACCAAGGTTAGACAGCAGCTGGAAGCAGATAAGGTAGCTTTCAGTCGTAGCAGAAAAGTTGAAACAGGTAAATATCTGACCAAAATTAAGGAATACGAGAAATTCCTTGTTGAAAAAGACGAAGTTATTGCGCAGTTGCGATTGGAAAACGAGCACTTGGTTGCTTCAAACGATTCTCTGACCACGCATGTCGGATCTCTTACTTCTGAAAGAGAAAGATTGGTACAGCGTCAGGCAGAGTTAACGGATTCGGTAGTAACGTTTACAGCAGCTAACAAGGAACTGTCGGAAAAAGTAAGCCTGGCAGCCGCTTTGAAAGCACAGAATCTGAAAGTTCTGACGGTGAATTCCCGAGGAAAAGTGAAAGACAGAGAAGAATACAAGGCGAAGAAAGTGGATAAAATCAAGCTTGTATTTAATCTTCCTGAAAATGCACTGACCGCACAAGAGCCTAAGGATATCTTTGTGAGAGTATTGGACCCTCAGGGAGCAGTACTGGCCGATGATGCAACAGGCTCAGGCGAATTCGAAATTAATGGTGCACCATCCAAATTTACCACACGGGAGTCGGTAGCATATCAAAATAATAACCAAAAGGTTGAAATGCTGTACGACAATTCTTCTCAGTTCCGTCCAGGAAAGTACAACGTGGAACTTTATGCAGAAGGATATAAAATCGGTGGCGGTAATTTCACCATTAAATAAATACCAGTCTTAATAATAAAGAGAGGTGGTGGATCCAGGTCTGCCGCCTCTCGTTTGTTATTCCTCATTCTGCTGCCTGATCACTTCAATAAAGTGTTTTAGTTCTTCGGTACGTTCAGGGCTGGTTTCTGGATAATCCATTTTCATTTTTTTCAATTCCTCTTCAATGATTTTGGCTATTGTAAGCCTCATGTTTTTCTTGTCGTCTGCCGGAATTACATACCAGGGAGCTTTTTCAGATGCCGTGGCATTGATACAATCCTCGTACGCCTGCATATATTCTCCCCACTTGGCACGTACGGCAATGTCCTGCTCTTCAAATTTCCAGTTCTTGGAAGGATCTTCAATTCGTTCAATGAGTCGGTCGGCCTGTTCCTTCTTGGATACGTTCAGAAAAAACTTGATTACCCGGATGCCGTTCCTGTATAGATATTTTTCCAGGTTTTTAATATCCTTATAACGATGTTCCCATACTTTAGGGAGGTTCTCTGTCAGTTCAGCAGGAATTCTCTGGGAAGAGGTCAGGATACCGGGTTCCACTTTTACCACCAGTACTTCCTCATAATAACTCCTGTTGAAAATGGTGATTGTTCCGCGCTGGGGAAGTACCTGGCTGGTACGCCACAAAAAATCATGGCTGAGTTCGGTTTCTGACGGTCTTTTGAAGGAATGTATTTTAACACCTACCGGATTCACACCTGCAAGTACATGCTTGATGGTCCCGTCCTTGCCCGCAGCATCCATGGCTTGGAAAATGACAAGCAGGCCATATCTGTTATGTGCATACATTCTGCTCTGAAGCTCGTCCAGAGCAGCAGCGGATGCCGCCTGCATCAGTTCGTATTCTTCCTTACTATCGTAGATATCTTTAAAGCGGGTTTTTGCTTTTTTGATATCAAATTTTTTGGCGCCATCTACACGAAAATCTTCGGAATTGAATGTTGACATAGTGAAGCAGATTTAGATGATACAAGACGATGAAGGTACTTCCTCTAAGAATTAAGAAAACTGACAAGTTTTGAAAAGGCCCTGGCCCGGTGGCTCAGGTTGTTTTTTTCGGCGAGGCTCATTTCTCCAAAAGTACGGTCATGCCCTTCCGGCAAAAAAATGGGGTCATATCCAAATCCTTCCAACCCTCTTCTTTCCGCTATAATGGTTCCCTCGACCGTTCCTTCAAACTGATTATATATACCGTCCAAAACAAGCGTGATGACAGTAATAAACCGGGCTTTCCTGTTGACCTCGGATCCTAGCTTTGTCAGCAGCAGCGCAATGTTATCATCTGAATTCCGCTGAGGACCGGCATATCTCGCGGAGATCACCCCCGGCGCACCACCCAGGGCATCAACCTCGAGACCCGAATCATCTGCAAAACAGCTGATGCCAAATTCCTGCCACACATACTCCGCTTTTCCGTGAGAGTTTTCCGCTATGGTGAGATAAGGTTCAGGAATATCAACATCACAACCGATATCCTTTAGGGTTATAAGGTTAAAATTATTTCCGAGCAGGGACTGGATTTCCCGCAGCTTGTTTTCATTGTTGGTGGCAAAACAGAGTTTCATGAAAAGAATTGTAAGTAATATTTAGAAACGCATGATAACAAAAAACGGCCACTTCCTGAGAAGCAGCCGTCAATATTTTCAACTTTCAGCAATGAATTATTTTGCAGGAGGAATCTGAGGACCAGCAGGTTGTTTAGGCCCTTTAGAGAAATCAACCAGCTCAAGTTTAAACTGCAGTACCGAATTTCCCGGAATGGGTCCGTAAGTTTCGGGACCGTACGCCAGGCTGGAAGGAATGATCAGTAAACCTTTTTCGCCTTTTTTCATCAGCATAATACCCTCTTCCCATCCTGGAATAACCATAGCAGCACCTACCTGCAGTTCAAGTGGTTTGCCTTTGGAGCTGTCAAATTCTTTGCCATCCAGGAACATCCCTGTATAATTAACCTGAACTTTGTCTCCGGCAACAGGGCTTGCGCCTGCTCCTTCAGACTCAGGAACATAAACCAACCCCGAGGCAGTTTTGCGCGCTTTTGCCGTCAGATTATTTTTTGCAAGGAAAGCGTCAATGATTTTAGCATCGGTAGCTTTTTGTTTGGTAGCTGCCTCGGTTTGCTGTTTCTGGAATTCTTCAGAAGTCAGCACGCTTAATACTTTAACCGTGAAACTAATCTCGGATCCTTTTTTGATCATTGGAGGTAACGGCTGGCCCACTTTTGCAAAAAGGGTATCGGCATTGACCAAAAATTTAGCGCTGTCACCAGCTGCCAGCAAAGTAAGGCCGTCGTCAAAACCACCTTTGTACTGTGGTGCCTGCAGGACCATTTTCATGGGATTACCTTCTTTATAGGTATCCCTCAGGGTCGAGTCAGTGCTGTTTTTAATTACCAGGTGAAAAGACATAATGTCGCCAAGTTTTGCTTTCCGGGCGTCATCTTTGTGTTCAAAGATCTGGTATTTCAGACCATGTTCGGTTACTTGCGTTTTGTACTGATTGCAAGCGGCTGCGAGGATAGTTATGCCCACCGCATAACCGACTGTTTTAAGATTCATTTGACTTCGTTTAAAAGAATATTGATTGTAATGATAAATAAGCTGATAATTTATTATTCTACCTTAAGAAGCTCTTCTTTATAACTGGGAAGGATTTCCAGGAATTTTTTAATGGTGTTGGTAACCGGGATGTCAGACCGCCCCCCCGAAGCATTTTTATGGCCGCCACCGCTGAAATGAGCACTCGCCAAATCCCGCACAGAGAACGTGCCAACGGAACGGAAAGATATTTTTACCTCCCCTTTTCGTTCGATAAACAATGCAGACATGACCACATTTTCAACCTGCAGGCCGTAATTCACAATGCCTTCGGTTTCACCGGTGCTGGAATTAAACCGTATCAGTTCTTCTTCCGTCAGTACCATATAAGCGGTACGGAATTCGGGTAATACCACCAGCTTTTGAGATAAGACATACCCCAGGAACTGAAGTCTCGACAAGGGCGCATTATCATAGATCATCCGGTGTACCCTGCTGGTATCCATGCCTGTCCGCATGAGGTCAGCCACTGCCAGATGTACCTCAGGGGTAACATTAGGATGTCTGAATGACCCTGTGTCCGTCATGATCCCCGCATAGAGACATTCGGCCAGGGGAATATCAATGATATCGGTGATATCTCCCTGCTCAATAATTTTGATGGTGGAGTAAATAAGCTGTGCAGTTGCTGCGGCATGGGTATCCCAGATCATCCAGCGGGCAAAATTTTCGGGTTCCAGGTGATGATCAATCATCATTTTGACAGCCTTTGCCTCCTGCACCACCTTTCCCAAATCCTTTAGCCTTGAAAGTGCCGAAAAATCCAGGCAGCAAATCAGGGTTGCTTCATCAATCTTTTTTTTGCAAACGGCCTGTTCACCTGCCTTTTCATAAACGAGAACCTCCTGTACACCCGGTAACCAGCGAAGATTGGCTGCATAATCCGTAGGGCTGATGATCGTTACCGAGTGGCCCTTACCCGATAAATACCGAGCCCATCCCAGCGATGAACCCAAAGCGTCGGCATCAGGATCCCGGTGCATCGTCACGATGATCTTTTGGGGAGTGGAAAGAAAAGCCAAAAGCTCTTCAATGATTTGATTCACAGTTATTTATTACAGGTAAATGAGGCAGCAAGACATATTTTAGCCCACAAAATTAAGAAAAGTGTTGAGATTTGTTCAAAAATGATAAATAAACCCTGGAAATCAGTTCAATGTTTGGGTATGGGAAACCTTGCCTACAATAAGTAATTCTTCCATATCTATTGAAAAATAGTACTTTTGCACGAAATTAATTTTTAGTCAGTTTATGCCAGCAAATAAAACTTTCACAATGATAAAACCGGATGCCGTGCAGGATGGTAATTCGGGGGCAATCATTCAAATGATTGAGGCAGCAGGATTTCGTATTGTTGCGATGAAGAAAACACAGCTGACAGCCGAGAGAGCGGGTCAGTTTTATGCCGTTCACCAGGAGCGTCCGTTCTACAACGACCTTTGCCAGTACATGTCATCAGGTGCTATCGTGCCGATGATATTGGAAAAAGAAAATGCAGTTGCTGATTTCCGCACACTGATTGGTGCTACCAACCCCGCCAATGCAGCGGATGGAACGATCCGCAAATTGTTTGCGAAATCAATAGAAGCCAATGCCATCCACGGGTCTGATTCGGACGAGAATGCGCTGATAGAAGGCAGTTTCTTCTTCTCGCATACCGAACAGTTTTAAAAGAAACATTCGAAAACAAAACAGGCCTGGCGACTCTTTTTCGCCAGGCCTGTTTTGCTGAAGGAGGTATACCTATTTAGCGGTGAGCACTCTGTCGATTACGTGGATAATCCCATTATCCGCATTCACATCTTTGAGAATGATATCAGCTTTATTGACAACAATAGTACTGTCGCGTTTTGAAAGAACCAGATTTTGTCCGTTTAAGGCTTCGAGATTTCCCGCTTTAAGCGCCGAATACTCAACCCTTCCCTTGTGTAAGTGATACAGAATAAAGGATTGAGCAGAATCACCGGGTAAAGAAGTAATCACACTTGCACTGGTAATGCCGGATCTTCTGAAGGCGGCGTCATTGGGTGCAAAAAGGGTAAGATTTTCGGTTCGCAGCGCATCACTCATTTTACTGCTGGCCACAATTTCCCTGAAAATGGTAAAATCATTGTTCTGTAGAATGACATCAGTGATTGTCTTAGGCTTTACAAGATCCGCATCTTTATCCGAGCAGGATGAGAATAAGGATAACGCTATGAGCGTGCTCAAAAAAAATGCCCCGTAACGCCACACAAAACTGTTTTTTTTCATAGCTTTCGAAATGGTTATTTTTTGTAAAACTAACGGAAAAAGTGTTTCCTGCATTTTACATCATATTTTTTTTAATCCAAATCATAAAAAATCAATGTTAAAACTTCGGTATTTACTGACGCTCTCAGCCGCAGTCCTGCTGTTCAACTCTGCATTTCTGGTACTTAAAACAACCGGGGACGGGAAAAAGAAGCCGGTTAAAATTTTTAATGGGAAAGATCTTTCCGGCTGGAAAATCAACGGTACAGAAAAATGGTACGTTGAAAAAGGAGAGCTGATTTGTGAAAGCGGCCCGGACAAAAAATACGGTTACCTTACTACAGATAAGCTGTACAAGGATTTTGATCTTTCCCTTCAATTTAAGCAGGAAGCCAATGGGAACAGCGGTGTTTTCTTCAGATCAAGCGTAACGGGAACTACCGTGGCTGGCTGGCAGGTGGAAGTTGCTCCGAAAAACCATGATACCGGAGGTGTGTACGAGTCTTATGGACGTGGCTGGCTTCACCAGATCCCCGACGAAAAGGAAGGTTTCCTAAAGGTGGGCGAATGGAATACCTTGAGAATTAAGGTTGTAGGGGATCACGTGCAAACCTGGCTGAACGGGCACGATATGGTGGATTTCAAAGATGAAAAAATAGGTGCTGCCAACGGTTCCATAGCCCTGCAGATTCATGACGGAGGTGGTATTAAAGTGCGCTGGAAAAATATGCTGATCGAAGAGCTATAAGGATGGCCTGACCGGGCGGAATTGATACATCGATATCTGTCGTTCATTCTCCATTCTGATGTAGTTCGTCGGAAATAGCTTAGAATAGAGCTTCATGACTAATAGGTTTGTGTCAGCAAAAACACAATCTGTTGGTCATGAGGCTTTTTTAGTTTTTGTTTAGCCGGTGATCGGATGGGAGAAGAGTCTCCATCAAAAATAACGGCAAAGCTATCCGAGACGGTACCACCTCCGACAGAGCAGATGCGTTTTCGTTACAAACCTATGAAAGGACTAATGAACTCTAAATCATGAAAAAACAGATTATTACGCTCATTTTGATTATATTTTGCTTGAACGGGCTTTTTGCCCGGGATGAGAAATATATTCAGGCCATGTCGGCCTCCATTTCTGCGCTCAATGGTCTGGATAAGGGGCAGCCCGCTCCCAAGGCTTTGCAGGAAATAGCCAATCGGTTTGAACGTATCGGGGCGGAACAAGCAAGGGAATGGCTTCCGTGTTATTATGCCGCTTTGTGTTACATTAAACTGGGTTTTGTAAGTGAGAATCTTGCAGAAAAGGATAGGTTTCTGGATCTGGCCGATGCCATGCTGAAACAGGCTGAAACGCTGGCAGGCAAACCCAATGACGAACTGCTGATACTTCTGGCCTACGCAGCGCAAAGCAGGCTGGCGGCCGATGCCATGAACCGCTGGGAGGAATATGGAGAGAAATTTGCCAACCATATTCAGGCGGCTCAAAAATTGAACCCAGGTAATCCCCGATCCTATTATCTGGAAGGAGCGGGCCTGTTTTATACCCCTGAACAGTACGGAGGAGGTAAGGAGGCGGCCAAACCCACATTGTCCAGGGCGGTGGCAAATTATGCCAGCTTTAAACCCGAAACGACGATACATCCTGACTGGGGGAAAGAGGAAGCGGCCTGGTTGCTGGGCGAATGTAACAAATGATGATGCAAAGCAAATACAATACTGAGGAGAAAAAAGCGAAGCCGCTACGTATGTCGGCGTCGTCTCTGGACGGCCGGGATTTCAGTAATATGAATCTTGAAAATGCTGATTTCAGCTTTTCCAGTTTGAAAGAAGTGAATTTTGACGGAGCAATCCTGAGGAATGCCAAACTCAGATTTTCGGCTCTGGACCGGACTACCTTCCGTAATGCAGATCTTACCAATGCAGACCTGAGTTTCAGTAGCCTGGTGGATACCGACATGTCCGGAGCAAGGGTGGAAGGAGCGAATTTTAGCTTTACTTCTCAGGAAAAATCTTTCAACTGGCAAGACCTGAAGGTCATCGGGCTGATCCAGGGACAGGGCTGGCTGGGTATCTTGTTGCTTATGATTTTTGGTGCGATTGTGTTATACGGTTTCAATGCGATCGTCTATTTCACTGCAGAAATTGTTTACACCTCCGAGCCCATTCGGGTAGGGTTGTATCGGTTTCTGGTTATATCCAATATTGCGGCAGGCTTGGTCACCGTGTTTCTTACCCACCATCTTGCCTTCTGGCTCGACAGTGTTTTTAAAAGCATCACCATCCGGCATTTGCTGCTTACCATTGTCGTGCTGGTATTAAATAATTTTCTGGGTGTGGCTATTTATCAGTTAATAGGGGTGGAGGTAGTTGAGAAATACCTGAAAATGTATCCCTATGAGGCCGGGCAAAACTTACCGTCTATATGGTATATGACAGCACCAGTGATGGTGGCTAATATTTTTTACTTTTTTATCAGGCAAAGCCGGCAGATATCGCGTAAAATATCGGATCAGGAATATCAGCTTCTGAACCTCGAAAAATTGAAAACCCGGGCCGAACTGGAGGCACTGCAGGCGAGGATCAACCCTCATTTTTTATACAATGCGTTAAACAGTATCGCGAGCCTTGTGCATGAGGATCCTGATAAAGCCGAGGAAATGACTTTATTGCTTTCCAAGTTATTCAGGTATACCACCGGAAGAAAAAATAATGAATATCTGGACACGGTGGAAAATGAGCTTGAAATGGTGCAAACCTACCTGCTGGTGGAGAAAGTGAGGTATGGAGACAGGCTCAACTTTGTGCTTGAAGTCGCACAGCCTGATCTGAAACAGTTACTGATTCCCAAGTTTATCTTACAACCGGTGGTTGAAAATGCCATTAAACATGGCATTGCCAAAGTGGCTGATCAAGGGCAGATACGGATCAGGATCTATGAAGAACAGGACTGGCTGCATTTATGTGTGCACGACAACGGCCCGCTTTTCCCGGAAAACATGGGAGCCGGTTATGGCATCCGGAGTATTCAGGATAAGTTGAAACTACTCTATGGCGACGGTGCCACCGTTGAACTTCACAATGAGCCACATAAGGCTGTGAACCTTTCGATCAAAAAAACGGCGATCATGCAACAAGAACGATGATATGCATTTTCCTTTAAAAACAATACTGATTGACGATGAACCCCTGGCGCTGAGCAGGCTGCGCCGGTTGCTGGAAAAACATACCGATACATTTGAAATTGTAGCGGAAGCGCGTAATGGTGCCGAGGGTCTCGTTGAAATAGACAGGCATAATCCGCGAATCATTTTCCTGGATATAGAGATGCCCCTGTTAAATGGCTTTGAAATGTTGGCAAAACTGACCAAAATGCCATTAGTTGTTTTTTCCACCGCCTACGACCAGTATGCCATCAGGGCCTTTGAAGAAAATTCGGTTGACTATCTTTTAAAACCTGTGGAAAACGACAGGTTATTAAAAACGATCGAAAAGATTCGTAATCTCATTCAGTCGGGACAGCAGAACCATTCGATGCTTAATCCTTATTCCGAGAACCTGTTCAGGCTGCTGGAAGAAATGAAACCCAAAAAGGAAATCTTTTCTCTTTCTGTAAAATCCGGCGACCGCATCCTTCTGATACCCCTTACAGAAATAACCCATTTCGAAGCAGAGGAAAAGTACGTTTTTCTTAATACACTCGATGGACAGAAATACCTTTTGAATTACACGCTCACCGCTCTTGAAGAAAAGCTTCCCAAGCATTACCTGCGTATCAGCAGAGCGGGCATAGTCAATACCCATCATATCAAAGAGATTCAAAAACACTTCAATGGGAAATTTGTTGTGCTGATGCGCGACCGCCGCGCTTCGCAGCTCACAAGCGGAAGTACCTATACCGACGCCATCAGGCATCTTCTTGATAATTAATAGTGTAAGAGAATTAGCCTCATACCACATAATGATTTTGAAGACCCCTTACTTATTCCTAAATTGCGCCCTCGTTGATTTTTTTATACTGATTTAAAGTTCAAAGTCCTGTTAATCAGGATGTTTGGTTGGTTTTGGGTTGAGGTTGCGAATGTAATTTTCTGTTTTTCGTCACAAATGTTAGCCAGGTTGCGTATACATTTTTGAAAAGACAAGGGATTCTTTAACCCATTAACAAACCGACCCGTTTAAATTTTGTCATAGCGGATCAATATGGTTCATTTAGTTTTTGTTAAAAAAGGTTAAAGGGTTCGGGTATAATGAAGGAACTCATAGATTTGAGCAATCTTCCCAAACATATTGCCGTTATCATGGACGGCAATGGGCGATGGGCTCAAAACCAGGGAGCTGCGCGTATTTTCGGGCATAGAAATGCCATAAAAGCGGTAAGAGAGGTAACAGAGGGTTGTGCAGACCTTGGTGTTTCATATCTTACCCTTTATGCTTTTTCAACGGAAAACTGGGCAAGGCCAGAGTATGAAGTAAGGGCTTTGATGGAATTGCTGGTACAATCCATTGCAAACGAGCTTCCCACAATGATGAAAAATCAGGTTAAACTGGATACCATCGGAGATACTGAAAGTTTGCCCAGAAGTTGCCAGAGCCAGCTGAGGGAAGCCATTGAGGCTACACGGGCTAACACAGGCTTAAACCTGATTCTGGCGCTTGGATACAGCGGCAAATGGGATATTGCTCAGGCAACCAGGAAATTGGCCCAAGAAGTGAAAAACGGAACGCTGGACCCTCTTGATATCGATGAAAAACTTATTGCCTCTTATCTGTCTACAAAGGAACGCCCGGAAGTGGATCTTATGCTGAGGACGGGTGGAGACCACAGGATCAGTAATTTTCTGCTTTGGCAGCTGGCATACTCCGAACTTTATTTTTATGAAGATCTTTTCTGGCCAGACTTCCGTAGAGAGCATCTTTATGAAGCTATTCTTTCCTATCAGAACCGGGAAAGAAGATTTGGGAAAACGGGTGAACAGATAAAAGCAAACAGTGCTAAGTAGAATAATATGAACCTTGTGAAAAATTTGATTAAACCATTAGCACAATTTAAAAGCATCCTGGTGGTAGTTCTTCTGAGCAGTTATGCCGCCAATGCACAACGCGTAGGATTGGGGGTAGGTGCCAAACCTGCTGCTCCGGTTGCCAACATGGGTATTGACCCTGCAAATCCCAAAGAATATACCATCGCCGAAGTGACGGTTTCGGGTACCCAGTTTCTGGATCCCAATTCCATGATCTCAATCTCAGGATTAAAACCGGGGGATAAAATCCGTATCCCCGGCCCTGCGGTTACCTCTTCTCTCAAGAAAATGATGGATTTTGGTACTTTGGACGATGTGGAAATCCTGGCCACAAAAGTAGAGGGAGAAAAGGTCTGGCTTAATATCCATATCAAGGAACGTCCAAGGCTCTACAAAGTATCTTTTTCGGGTGTCAGAAAAGGGGAAAGGGAAACACTTAATGATAAGGTGAAGCTGATCAAAGGGCGGGTGATTACTCCTACAGTGATCAAGAATACGCAGCTGGTGATCAAAAAATATTACATGGATAAGGGTTTTTACAACATCAAGGTAAAGGTTGTGCAGATTCCCGATTCTACCAGAGGACAGGCTACTCTGAACTTTGGTATTACCAAAGGCAAAAAGGTTAAAATACAGAAAATCAACATAGAAGGTAACAAGGCCGTAAGCGACCGTACTCTGAAACGTAAAATGAAGGGTACCAAGCAGAAAATGCTGGGCCGCCTTTTCAATCCTTCCAAGTACATACCCAAAAAATATGACGAGGATAAGGAAAAACTGATCGCCTATTATCGTAAAAGCGGTTACCGCGATGCAACCATTGAGTTTGACAGTATCAAAAATAATGGCGAGACCATCAGCATCAATATGAAGATTGATGAAGGGATCAAATACTATTACCGGAATATTTCCTGGAGCGGGAACTACCTGTATACATCCAGATACCTCGGCGACAGGCTCGGCGTAAAAAAGGGTGATGTTTACAATCCGGAAGAACTCGACAAGAAAATTAATGGAATACCAGGGAATGACATCAGCTCCATATACATGGACGACGGGTATCTGTACTTCCGTGCCGTGCCAACAGAAAAAGCGGTTGAAGGAGACTCCATTGATGTAGAAGTAAGAATGTTCGAAGGAAAACAGGCGACTATTAACCGGATTCTTCTTAACGGGAACACCAAAACAAGTGACCGCGTGGTCCTTAGGGAGCTGTTTACGCTACCGGGGCAAAAGTTTAGTAAAACGGAAATTATCAATACCCAGCGTCAATTGTCGCAAATGGGGTACTTTGACCCTGAAAAAATCCAAATCAACCCCATTCCAAACCAAGCGGATGGTACAGTTGATATTGAGTATACGGTTGAAGAAAAACCTTCTGACCAGATCGAACTTTCAGGTGGATGGGGCGGCTACATTGGTTTCGTTGGAACGCTCGGCCTTGTTTTTAACAATTTCTCGCTTAAAAACATACCGAATCGCGAAACCTGGAAACCCCTTCCATCCGGAGACGGACAGAAACTGTCGGTACGTTTCCAGGCAAATGGTAAACAATATCAGACCTACTCGCTCGGTTTCAGTGAGCCCTGGCTGGGAGGTAAAAAGCCGATAAACTTCGGGGTATCGCTGCAAAGAACTGTTTACCGGATGACGGACTATAGCTCATTGTACGGATTTGGTACGGGAGGCTCCTCACGTGCTAATTTTAGAGGAGGTTATTTCAACAACGGTATCACCGTTTCCCTGGGCCGCCGTTTGAAGGAACCTGATCGTAACCTGGTCATGACGCATTCGCTGTCTTATAACAGGTACCGTCTGGACAGTATCAATATCTTCGGGGGATCCTATAATACCGGGGTTTCCAATAACATCGCCTTTAATACCACCATTTCCCGTAACACGCTGAGTGATCTGCAATTCCCGAGAAACGGAAGCAACATATCTTTAAGTGCAACATTCACGCCGCCTTATTCGGCATGGCGTAAGTCGGAATATACCGATGCTTCCGATAAATACCGCTGGGTGGAGTATCACAAATGGATGTTTGATGCAAGTTATTATGCAACCATTACCGGGAAACTGGTACTGGCAGCCAGAACCCACATGGGTTTCCTGGGATCTTATGGAGACAAGGCTGGGTTTAGTCCATTTGGCCGCTTTATAGTGGGGGGGTCTGGTCTTGCGGGCCAGGGAGCTTTCTCACTGGCAGATCAGGACATCATTGGTCTTCGAGGGTATACAGACCAGTCTGTTGGGCCGCAGCTGAACGGCCGGCCTGCTGGCGGTGGTGGCGTAGTGTACAACAAGTATGTGATGGAACTTCGCTATCCGGTATCCCTCAACCCGCAGGCAACAATTTTTATACTTAGCTTTGCGGAGGGCGGAAACAACTGGGGCAGTTACAAAGAATTTAATCCATTTGATCTGAAACGATCCGCCGGGGTTGGTGCACGTATTTTTATGCCTGCATTTGGCTTGCTGGGGATCGACTGGGGGTATGGTTTCGATAAGTTACAGGGACAGACAAAACGTAGTGGTCCTCAGTTCCACTTTACTATCGGTCAGCAGATCAGATAATAATGCAGGATGCTTTTCGTTAGAAGGTAGCATTTTATTATCTCCATGGCATGAAGAAGATTTTTATTTTACTAGTTTTGTCACTCATTTCGATACCAGCTGCCTGGGCTCAGAAGTTCGGTTATACTGACATGGAGTATATAACGGGTAAAATGCCGGAATATCAACAGGCTCAGGCGGAAATGAAGAAGTTCTCGGACCGCTGGGCCAAGGAAATTCAGGATAAGCTTGCCGAGGTCGACAGGATGCAGCGCACCTATATGGCCGAAGAGGTATTGATGACGGAAGATCTCAGGAGGAAGAGGCAAAGTGAAATCAAGGAGAAGGAGATGGAGGCCAGAGAATATAACAGCAAGATATTCGGAATGGAAGGTTTGATGTTCCAGAAGAAAAAGGAACTGATGAAACCGGTACTTGAAAAGGTCCAGAGAGCCGTGAATACCATTTGCCTGCGGCGCCGGATCGATTTTATGTTTGATAAATCAAGTGATATAGGAATGTTATATTCCAATCCGGTATATGATTATTCGGATTTCATCATTGAAGAGCTTGGATTGAATGAAAAACCGGAAGTATCTGCCTCCAAAACAGGTACAGGCAAAACGCCACAGGAGGTGAAATCTCCGGCTGAGAATAACCCCAAACAAAAAAGTACAACCAATAAACTTAAATAAGCAGCAACGCAATGAAACAAAAATTGATGGCTTTTATGGTTCTTATGACCATAATCACTACCCCCCTGTTCGCTCAAACTCCCCTGACAAAAATCGGTTACACCAACGTTGATTTGTTAATCCTCAGGCTGCCTGAAAGTAAAAAAATGCAGAATGAACTCGAGGTAACCAAGGCACAACTTGACAAAGCGCTGGGAGAAACATACAAAGAGGCGCAGGAAAAATATGAAGCATATCAGAAGAACGGTGCTAATATGACAGAGGTGATCCGTGCTGATAAGCAGAAGGAGCTTGAAAACCTGCAGACGCGTATTCAGGAAATGCAGAATAACGCACAACAATCATTGCAGGCGAAACAACAGCAATTGATCGAACCAATCCTGACTAAGGTAAACAACGCCATTCAGGAAGTGGGTAAAGAAAACGGTTTTATGTATATCCTTAACATGGATGCAGGAGCCAACACTACCCCTATTATCCTTTATGCGGGTTCGGAAGAATTGTCGGTGACAAATCTTATTCTTAAAAAACTAGGAATTGATCCTGATAAAGTAGAGACTGCTCCTGCACCAGCCGCCACAACACCTGCGGCAAGTAAGCCAGCAGCTGCACCAGCCGCGACGCCCAAAAAGAAATAACACGAATTTAATTAAATAGAAATACCGGAGAGTAGTCTGTTTAGGACCATTCTCCGGTATTTTTCATTAACCTGGGCATTGACGGAATTAGCAACCTTAATTTTGTGTTTCAGGATTATATGAAAAAAATACAAAATGAAAGCCTCTACAGTACTCCGTTTAATGGAGAATTTAAAAATGGGAACTTTAAATCGTGCGATTAGTACGCTATTACGTAATTTTGCGTTAAGAACAGTAAGTTCTTCAATTCATAGAATAAATCATATTCTCGATATTATGGTTTTAAAAAATGTGTTTAAAATCCTTTTCGTTTTTTCTGTTGTTTCTTATGCAAACCAGGCCTTGGCTCAGGATAGTAATAGCACAAACTTTCAATTGATTTTCCCGAGGGAATCGGAATGGAATGTGATAGAAGAAGGGAAGGAGATCAATTTTCATCTACAAACCAAAGGAGGAAAAAGCGATTCAGTAAGGTACAGTATCTCCAGCGGACAGCGAAAAGATATGAAATTTGACTCTTTGGGCCATTTTGTCTGGACACCAGGGTTTGATGTGGCCGACCGCATTAATACCGTTAAGACGGTTCCCATTATTTTTGAGGGAGTAAATTCTGCAGGTGAATCCGCTACAAAGGAAATTCAGTTTAGAGTACTGCATGTAAACAGGCCTCCGATTGTGGATGAGCTTAGACCTTTTTATGTGCAATATAAAACGCAGAACACTTACCAGATCGATATGAACTCGGTAAGAGACCCGGATGGTGATCCTATCGTATTTGTTCCGATACTAGATGATATGCCTCAGACAATGAAACTTACTGCTGCGGGTGAAATTATCTGGGATCCTTCAGTAAAACAGTTTACCGATTTGAAAAAGGCTCCCCGGTACATGGAATTTTACGTGGAAGACCAGCCGGGAAAGGCCAGAACCAAGGGACGGCTGAAACTTGATGTTACGCAGATGGACCTTGCTCCGGACTTTACCGTGGTGCCGCAGGTATCGGTTATAAGGAGGCCGGAGAACAATCGGATTAACCTTCGCTTTGCGTTATCGGACCCGAATGGGGATGATGACCTGGCGTCGTTTAATTTCATTTCCGAGAATAAACAGGTTCCGGCCTCCGCACTGGTTAAAAATACGCCTACCAGCTATGAGTTTATCTGGGAACCTACCTATGATTTCGTAAAAGATCCTTTTGACACGCTGTCTTTTAACATCACTTTTTATGCGATGGACAAAGCGCAGAACAAAAAGGAAAAGACGATCCGGTTTGTCATTAAAAATACGGTTGACGAAAGTCAGCGGGATGCCTATGTATATGGCCTTTATAAAGGAGCACTTGTGAACGCCTGGGGCCTTCTGGAGCAGATGCAGGAAAAGGAGACTTATCTTAAAAAGTCTTATGCCAAAGCTAAAAAAGGGAAAAGGAGCAGGTCGTTGTTAAACGCCGGGCTTGGAGCTACCACGGGCGTTGCACCTCAATTTACCAAAAGTGACCCGGATCTGAGGGGGTATATCACGACAATCGGCGGAACAACAGTTGCCACCATCGGTACGCTGGAAGCAACGGAGGTGATCGGAAAATCGACAAACGGTCTGCTGGAACGATTCAATTATGTGCTTCAGAAGAAAAACGAATTGCAGAATAAGGGAGATGTTTTTGCACGGGAATATGCACAGAAATCTGCACGGCGGACTCCGGAGTTCATACGGAAACTGGACGAGTTCAAAGCGTTGATGAACCTCAGCGGGCTGGTCGCACTTGAACTGGATGCCAACTGGGAGAATAAAAAGGAGGCTACCGATGCGGCTATTAAACGTGCATTCAAGGATTTTATGCCGTTGGCAAAGGACGAAAGCTAGTATTTACAACGGTCAATCAAAAAGCCTCTCCGGGAAGTTTAGCTTCTGGAGAGGCTTTTTTCTTTGTGAGGAAATTGGCCCGGTCAGCTTCAAAGAATCAGGTCTTCGCTTAGATGTTGCCAAGGAACATTTCCTGCTTTGAAGTTTACTTTGGCCTACCTTGGAAATTCGAAAATGCGTGAGAATTTAATGTAGGTAACCCTAAATTTGGGTTCTGTTTTTTTTCTCATCAGCAGACACAAATTGGAATAATTCAATTTGTGTCTGCTATTTTTTTATTTAACAGAAAGGTCGCCCTACTTTCACAAAGGCCCAGCGGTTTCAGGGAGCAGTGGGACAAGTTGGGCAGTTAGATGTTCTCCTTCTTATTCTCTTCCTCTTCTTCCGGATCGGGTAAAGAGGTAATGCTGTTTTCCGTCTTCGCTTCAATCTCTTCTGCAGGGTATGGCTCCGTTGTAACGTTCGTTATTTCAGACGTTGTTTCAGGATTTTCTGGTATAGCATCTTCACCAATAATCTCTTCGACGGTCTCGGTATCACTTTCTTGTTCGTCATGATGTGCAGACGATGCATGAAAGCTGCCCTGAAATATCAGAATACTGCACACACCAAGAAAAATGCAGGAGTCGGCAATGTTGAATATTGGTGTTGAATAGTACTGTCCTCCCCATATTGGTACCCAGTCGGGGACGAACCCCTCCCAGAAATCCACAAAAATCATGTCGATCACCTGCCCGTGAAACCAGGGCGTTGGTGAGCCATAAGGCGCATTGTCAAGAAACACACCGTAAAAGGTACTATCGATAACATTTCCGACGGCTCCCGCAAGGATCATGGAAAGTGCCCATAGCAGCCCTTTGGGAGCACCAGAGCGAGCCAGATAAACAAGGTACCACCCGATAGCCAGCATGGCAACCAAGCGGAACAGGGTCAGGAATAATTTACCGTATTCGTGGCCCAGCTGCATTCCAAAAGCCATCCCAGGATTAAGCACATAATGCAGCTTGAACCAGTTACCGATGAGGGGGATCTGACCGGAGAAACCGGGTTCCATATATTTATGTACCAAAAGCTTGGAGGCCTGGTCAACTGCTATCAGGAAAATACTGAAAAGGAGATAGGGGGCTGGATTTTTTTGTTGATTCATTCCGGTTTTGTACAAATAACTAAAATAGAGAATGCGAAAATAACAAGTTACTTATAAAGAACCGATTCCCCGTCTGTTCATTTCACTTTTAACGAGCAAAAACTCGCGGCTGCTTTGTCCGGCAATGGAAGAGTTTTCCTCGGCTCTCCTGATGAGGTAGGGAAGTACAGCGCCGATTGGCCCGTAGGGTACATATTTGGCCACGTTATAGCCAAGTGCCGCAAGATTGTAGGAAATATTGTCGCTCATTCCTAATAACTGAGCAAACCAGACCCGGTCATCGTTCTTTTCCAGGCCAACCTTTTTCATCTTGAGGGCACAGTATTGGCTGCTGTATTCGTTGTGGGTTCCCAGACAAATGGAAATATCCTGGATATGTTCCAGACAGAAATCAATGGCTGCATTGTAATCCTGATCGGTCGCTTCTTTTGAAACATGGATCGGGTTGAAATATTCACTTTCCCTTGCCCGCACGCGCTCCTTTTCCATGTAGGCGCCGCGTACCAGTTTGGCTCCTATCCTATATCCTTTTTGGCGCGCCTTCAGATAAGCACTTTTGAGGGCCTGAAGGGTGTCATTTCGGTAAAGCTGATACGTGTTGTAAACGATGGCTTTTTCCCTGTTGAACTGTTCCATCATTTCGTAAGTGAGCGAGTCAATAATCCCCTGTATCCAGCTTTCTTCAGCATCCACGAAAACAGGTACATTGTTTTTGAAACCCTGCCCGCAAAGCATAGCCATTCGTTGTTTTACACGCTGATACGCTTCTCTCTCGCTGTCTGATAATTCCTCTTCTTTCTGAATTTTTTCGAGCAGCTCAGTGGATGCAATGCCTGTTACTTTAAATACCGAAAAAGGGATACTGTCTGATATAGCGGCTGCATCGATGGTTTTCAGGATCTCACTGGCAGTTTTATCAAAACTTTTTTCGGAGTCCTCACCTTCCACAGAATAATCAAGGATAGTTCTTATGCCGGAGCGTGCGAGCGTGGAGACCGTCTGCTTACATTCGCTAATTGTCTCACCACCACAGAATTGTTCAAAAATGGTGCGTCGGATAAGATTTTTTATAGGTAAGTGAAGCTTTAGTGCAAGCTTTATAAAAAAAGTACCTAAATTTACCACTCGAGCCTGATTCATTAGGTTAAACAACCAGTAAGTTTTACGAAGCTGACTGTCTGATTTAGAGCTGAATGCGACAGATGTATCTTCGAAAAGTACAGGTATTTGGTCTTTTTGTGACGGGTACGCCATTTTATTTTTGTTTTCCTAAGTGAGTATCACGTGATTTTATTTGAATCAAGGGCGCAAAAGTAATACGCATTAAGAAGAAGATTGACTTTTATAATATCAAATGTACGTCAATCCCTTAAATGCACACAATATATATTCGAATAATTACAATTTTCTATATTTACTAAGGACAAATTTTTTGAAATGAATGCTTCTTTAGATATCCTTCCGCTAAGCAGTTGGATTAATACCGAAGGAAAACCTTTGGTGATTGCCGGGCCTTGCAGTGCAGAGACCGAGGAACAAATGTTAGAAACCGCAATCCAGATCAAACAGGAAGGATTTGCGCATGTAATCCGTGCTGGGGTTTGGAAACCAAGGACACGTCCGGGAAGCTTTGAGGGGATGGGAGAAGCTGCGTTACCATGGTTACAGCAGGTGAAAAAGGAAACAGGATTGCCTGTTGCTGTGGAAGTTGCAACGCCTCAACACATTGAACTCGCTTTAAAATACGACGTAGATATTCTATGGGTTGGTGCCCGTACAACAGTTAATCCGTTTAATGTTCAGGAATTGGCTGATGCTTTAAAAGGAATTGATGTACCCGTACTGGTTAAGAATCCGGTTAATCCCGATCTTCAGCTTTGGATAGGTGCGCTTGAGCGTTTGAACCAGGCGGGAGTGAAAAAACTCGGAGCTATTCACCGTGGTTTTTCCAATGCGCAGGAAACCAAATTCCGTAATTCCCCGATGTGGAACATTGCGATTGAGCTAAAAACGTTGTTCCCGCAGCTCCCTGTAATCGGAGATCCCAGCCACATGGCCGGAAAGCGTGCATATCTGTTCGAACTGGCACAGCGTGCACTTGATTTGAACTACGATGGTCTGATCATTGAATCGCACCGTGATCCGGATAAGGCGTGGTCCGATGCGGCACAGCAGTTAACACCTGCAGCGTTGAATCAGATGCTTGAGGAACTCCATGTTCGTAAAGAGTCCTACGGCAGCGATTACCAGTCTCAGCTGGAAATCGTTCGTGGAAAAATAGATAACCTGGATCGTGAAATGCTGGAAACACTGGCTGCCCGTATGTCCCTCGTTGAAAAGCTGGCTGAATATAAGCGCGACAACAATGTAGCGGCTTATCAGGTGGATCGTTTCCGTGAGGTACTGGAAACCCGTGCAGCCTGGGGAAAAAGCATGAACCTGTATCCGAATCTGGTGGATGAGTTGTTTAAACTGGTTCACATGGAATCGATCCGTAAGCAAACAGAAGTGATGAACCAGGTGAACGCCTGATCATTTGTTCCTTAGATATTAAAATGGCCGTCTTCAGTAAGAAGCGGCTATTTTTTTAGTCCGTATCCGTAAAAAACGTACCTTATATTGTCATACACTTTGTAAACCAGGAACGCGATGATCAGATTAATAATTTGCTTCTTAACCATATATTCGGCGATGGCCCAAACGCCGGGTAATAATTTTGTAAAGGACAATTATACAAAGTTTGAATATCAGATACCGATGCGTGACGGTGTGAAACTGTTTACTGCCGTGTACGTCCCCAAAGATGCTGCTCCGGAGCGGAAGTATCCGTTTATCATGCAGCGTACACCCTATTCCTGCCGTCCCTATGGTGCGGGTAACTATCCTCAAAGGCTTGGACCCTCGTCGTTTATAATGCAGGACAAATTCATTGTCGTTTATCAGGATGTTCGCGGACGCTGGATGAGTGAAGGTACCTTTACCGAAATGACGCCTCAAAAGGAAAATAAGGGCCCCAGCGATACGGACGAGAGTACAGACACCTATGATACCATTGACTGGCTGCTTAAAAATGTAGCCAACAACAACGGCAAGGTTGGGCAGTGGGGGATCTCTTATCCGGGTTTTTATGCCAGTGCAGGTGCATTGTCGGGTCACCCGGCTTTGGTGGCTTCTTCACCCCAGGCACCGATTGCGGATCTCTGGCGCGACGACAGCTATCATAACGGGCTGTTTATGTTACCACATAATTTTAACTTTTACCCCTTTTTTACCAACCGGACCGACGGCCAACCTACCTCTGTTCCTTCGTCCAAAGCGTTTAATTTCGGTACGGAAGATGGGTATGACTTTTTTTTGAAACTCGGCCCATTGAAAAATACCCAGAAACCTCAATGGTATGGAGGGAAAGATCCATACTGGAACGGCAACCTGGCGCATCCCAATTATGATGATTTCTGGAAAGACCGTAATATCTTGCCGCATCTGAAAGGCATCAGGCACGCTGTGATGACCGTTGGCGGATGGTATGACGCAGAGGATCTTCATGGTATTTATAAGACATATGAGGCCATAGAGAAACAAAATCCGGGTATATTCAACATCCTTGTGGCAGGGCCCTGGACCCACGGAGGCTGGAATGGCGGAGGGGAGTCTCTTGGAAATATTAATTTCGGAGCAAAAACGGGGGCATATTATCAGGAAAATACTGAGCTTAGGTTTTTCAGGTACTTTCTGAAGGGAGAGGGAGATGCTAATTTTCCAGAAGCTCAGATGTTTGAAACGGGTACCAATCAATGGAAGAGCTACGATACCTGGCCGCCGGCATCTGCTGTGAAAAAGAATTTATTTCTTGTTCCGGGCGGGGACCTTATGGTTGATAAAGAACCTAATACTACTTCTTCCGACAGTTATGTATCCGATCCTAAGAAGCCTGTGCCCTTCACTCAAACTATTTCTATTGGCATGAATGCGGATTATATGGTGGAAGATCAGCGATTTGCCGCCCGCCGCCCCGACGTGCTTACTTACGAAGGAGAGGTACTGGACACGAATGTGACAATTGCAGGAAATATAAAGGTGAGCCTGAAGGTTTCCACCACAGGAACCGATGCAGATTTCATGGTTAAATTGATTGATATATATCCTAATGATGCGAAAAATGATACGGGTACGGCAAAGGGAACCAAAATGAGCAATTTTTACCAGTTGGTCCGCCATGATGGAATACGGGGTAAATTCCGGAAAGACAGAAGCAAACCGGTTCCTTTCGTATCTGGCAAGGTGGAAGAGGTGGCTTTTGAGTTGATGGATGTACTGCATACTTTTCAGAAAGGGCATAAAATAGCAGTGCAGGTGCAAAGCACCATGTTCCCGCTTTTTGATATCAACCCTCAGAAATTTGTTCCTAATATCAATGAAGCCAGTGAAAAAGATTTTCAGAAAGCTACCATCAGGGTTCATGGTGGAAGTAAGCTTTCTGTGAATGTACTGGAGTAGTTTCTTTACCAGGGCGTACAGGTCAGCCGAATGGCAATGCTACGTAGTGAAAGAGGACGATCAGATTTTCTTTTCTTTGAGTACCTGCCTGATTTCTTTCGCCCATATCTCGTACGCTTTTTCGTTCAGGTGGGTTTTGTCCTTTGCAAATTCTGATTTTAAACCTGTGGTATCTGAGATATATCGGTTAAGATCAATGTAGCGGATATGGTTAAGCTTACAGTATTGAATCAAAAAGTCATTCAGTGATTTTATTTCGGACATACTCACCGGATCATTCTGCTCATAAACGGTGAGCGTTACCACCGGCGTAATTTTGTTTTTTACCAGCGTGTCCAGAATAGCCTGATAATTGGCCCGGATTTTTTCCTGTGCTACCCCGTAAGTGATGTCGTTGATTCCCCCCATTACAAAACATATCTCAGGATGGCGCTCAATAACATGTGATTTCAGAAGCTGGCGAAAATGGTAAGTGCACTGTCCCGGAAGGCCGCTGTTCAGTACGTCAGTTCGTTCGAGCAGTTCCACCCATTTGCCTTGGGCGGTAATGGAGTTTCCGTACATCAAAATCCGGTAGTCGCCTTTAATGGTCACATACCTTTGCAGGAGCTTATCCCGGTAAACAAAGGCCGTGGTCAGAAAGCCGCTCAGGAATATCAGATTCGCAAAGAGCGAGAGGTATAGCAGTTTTTTTATTTTCATGGGATGAGTTCGTCTTTTTTGCTAAAATAATAATTATAGGTTTTTACGGTTATTCTGCATAACAAAGTACCAAATGGGACAAAATTTGCTGTCCTGATAAATTATTACCTAATCTTGTTAGATTTGTTTAAAAATGTAACCTTACATCTAGCAGATATTTATGCATTTATACAAAGAAAAACTTGCCGGATGGAGTCTGGTTAGTATGCTGACGATAGGCAGCATGGCCGTTCAGGCACAGGATATCAAATTGGATTCTGTTAAAGCGGGGGAATTTGATATGGGTAAAATGTGGACTTTTGACACCCCTCCGGTTGAATACTTCCAAAAGACTTACAATTTTACGCCGGATGAAAAGTGGTTTGAGAAAGCCAGGTTATCCGCTCTCCGGTTTGCTACGTATTGTTCGGCCTCTTTTGTGTCTGCGGATGGGCTGGTCATGACCAACCACCATTGCGCGAGAGAGTCGGGGGTGGAAGTTCAGAAAAAAGGAGAAGACATCATGGCGAACGGCTTTTATGCCGAAAAGTTGTCGGATGAGCGGAAAGTACCCGGTCTGTTCGTAGATCAGCTTGTAAAGATCGAGGATATCACAGAAAGGATACAAAAGATAGAAGAGCAGGGTGAATCCAATGCAGAGCGCATAAAATTGCGGGAGCAGGCTTTTGAAAACATCAAAAAGGAATACGGAGAGAAGGAAGGCTGGAAAGGCCTTGAAATACAGACGGTAAGTTTTTATAGCGGAGGAAGATATTCACTGTATGGTTTCAAAAGGTACAATGATGTGAGGCTTGTGTTTATGCCAGAACTTCAGATGGGTTTCTTTGGAGGTGATGCCGATAATTTTACGTACCCGCGCTATAACCTGGATTGCTCATTTTTCAGGGTTTATGACGACGCCGGTAAACCGCTCAGAACCTCAAATTATTACAAATTCAACCCTGATGGCGTAAAAGACGGTGAGGCTGTATTTGTGGTGGGAAATCCTGGAAGTACGGGCAGGTTACGTACCGTGGACGAACTGGAGCTGGATCGTGACAAAGTTATTCCGTTTACACTGCAATTGCTGCGCAATCGGTCGCTGGCCCTGCAGGAATACAACAAAACAATAAAAAGTGACAGTATCGCAAATGAAGTATTTAGTTTTGAGAATGGCTACAAGGCCTATAAAGGCAGGCTTGACGGGATGAACAATCCGGTTTTGATGGCCCGTAAAAAGGATTTTGAACGCAGCTTCAAAAAGGCTGTCAGGGATAATCCTAAGCTGACCGCTAACTATGGATTGTGGGACGCCATTGCTGAAAACGTGGGTAAGCTCAGAGCGGTGCGTGACGATATCAGCATTATGCAGCCTAATCCGCTTATAAGAGGTGAGTTGCTTACTTTTGCACAGCAATTGGCCGACTTCGCATCTCTTGCCAGAACCGATCCCGAAAGAGCTAATACGCTGAAAGGTACGCTAAAAGCATTTAAGCCAAAATCAATGGAACTGGAAGAGGGATACCTGGCAGCACATCTTTCAGAAGCACTGGTCACACTGGGCTCAGGAGATGCTTATGTAAAAACGGCGTTGGCGGGAAAACCACCGAAAGAAGCTGCGTCTCTTTTGCTGAGAAACTCTAAAATTACGGACGAGGCTTTTGTGACCTCCCTGATGGATGGAGGTGAAAATGCAATCACAGCTTCAACAGATCCGTTGATCGCGCTTGCCAGGATATCCCAGCCGCGTTTCCTGCTGGCCTCAGCAGTAGCCAGAGACGTGAATGCCAAGCTGACTGTAGACCGGGGTAAGCTGGGAAGGCTGTTGTACGATGTATATGGTACTAACATTCCGCCGGATGCGACTTTCTCCTTACGTATCAGTGACGGTTTGGTGAAATCCTACAATTACAACGGAACCACAGCGCCGGTTAAAACTACCTATGCCGGTATGTACGATCGTTTTTATTCATACAATAAGGAATTTCCATGGTCCTTACCTCAGCGCTGGCAGAACCCTTCGCCGGAACTCATGAAAGCGCCGATCAATTTCATTTCAACCAATGATATTATCGGGGGAAATTCAGGGTCGCCGATGATCAATAAAAATCTGGAGGCCGTGGGGCTGATATTTGATGGAAACATGGAAAGCCTTCCTGGTTATTTCATTTTTGCTCCGGACGCCGGAAACCGCACGGTTTCCGTTCATGCAGGAGGAATGCTGGCTTCCATGAAGTATATCTACAAAGCCAAAAGGCTGGTGGAGGAACTGAGTAAGTAAGACTAAAAATTCCGCTATCGTTTATGCTGCTTTTCAAAAAGACAGGATACGTTAGCGGAATTTTTGTTTTTTCTCACATCCACTTACTGAGAAACTGGTTGAAGTTTTCCTTATACTGATCGCTCACCGGAATGGCATTGGGCCCGATCTGGATACTGTTTTTTGTCACAGCTCCGATCTGGTCAAGGTTTACAATGAAAGAACGATGTACGCGCATGAACCGGGCAGAGGGCAGCTTTTCTTCAAGTGCCTTAAGGCTGGTGAGTGACAGTATCGGTTTAGGGTCCGATTTGAGGTGTATCTTCACATAATCCTTAAGTCCCTCAATATACAGAATATCGTCATATGCGATCCGGACCATCTGGTATTCGACTTTCAGGAACAGGTATTCATCTTTCTGGTCGGGTACCGCTGCCGTAGAGGCTTTGATAAGCAGTTCTTTATAAGCTTTCCCTTTGGAGGCAGCACGCAGAAACTCTTCATAATTAAAAGGTTTCAGCAGATAGTCAATGGCATCGACCCGGTAACCGTCCAGCGCAAACTGGTTGAAGGCGGTAGTGAAAATGACACGAGGGCCTTGTCCACCAGTTTTTTCAATCACTCTTGCCAGCTCAATACCTGTGAGATCCGGCATTTGGATATCAAGAAATATCAGGTCAATTTCAGCCTGATGAATGGTTTCAAGAGCCGCCACAGCACTTGAAAATTTCCCGGTTAATTCCAGAAAGGGTGTTTTTTCAATGAAGGAGCACACCAGGCCCAAAGCCAGGGGCTCGTCATCAACGGCAATACATTTTAATGGACTCATGCAGTTTCAAGTTCAAGGTGCACTTCGAACTCTTTTTCTTCCTTATTCTCGTTTACTTCAAGCTGGTATTTGCCCGGATAGAGCAGATCTAGTCTGCGCTGCGTGTTCACCAGCCCTATTCCATTGCTTTCATCCAGGACGGTTCGTTTTTCGCCAAACAGTGTATTTTTTACATCCACCAAAATTTTATGCCGGTCCTGTGAAATTCGGATTTCGATGTAGCTCGGCTCAACTGCGCTCACACCATGTTTAAACGCATTTTCTATAAAAGGCAAAAAAAGCATTGGCGCAATGGCAACATCATGCAGGGGTACCGGAGGTTCCAGAACTACCCTGACTTTATCAGTCAGCCTCAGTTGCATCAGTTGTATATAATCCTGGGCAAAGGCAATTTCCCGACTGAGTAATACCGTTTCATGCTGGGTTTCATAAAGCACGTAACGCATCAGGCGGGATAGTTTATGCAATGCCTGTTGTGCAGCTTCAACGTCTATAACCGTGAGCGCATAGATGTTATTAAGCGTATTGAAGAAAAAATGCGGATTGATCTGCGCTTTGAGAAAACTGAGTTCCGAATTGATTTTTTGCTGCTCCAGATCCTGTCTGAATTCACGGTCGCGCTGTGCGTTTCTCACCGCCGCCACACTTGTGCTGACACCTATGACAATCAGTGCAATTAACAAAGCAAAATAGTCCAATCTTTCCTTTGGTCTGGTTGAACCCGCCGCAGCCCTGGCTGTTCGGAAGGCCTTGTCCATAAATTCGCCGTGGTTGATGGATACTTTTAACTGCTCTATGATGATGGCCAGCATCACGACAGAAAATACGTTCAGCAGAATGAAGTACAGAAATTTGTTATGGGAAAGAAATTTGGGAAACCAATAATAATAATTCAAGTAAAAAATGGTGATGAGCAGCATGAACAGTACTCCCTGCTTAATCCAGAAGGTATGCGGCAGCTGAATTTGCCAGCTTACCGGTTGCCACATCAGAAATAGGGCAAGAAAGCTCCATCCCAGAAAATGAAGGAACAGGGGAGGATATTTGCGCGATGTGCCGGAAGTATTCATAATACTTAATTTATTGCTGGGTTTAAACCTTACAATTCGGATACAATCATAAGGGGAAAAAATCAAACTCGCTATTTCAATCGATCAAAGTATTGCAAATACCGACTGATTGGCATTTCCTGTCTATCGAAATCTTGGTGAACGGGCCTGCATAAACACTGAGGTATAAGCTATGTCAGCTGACATTCCGCCTGTTCCGGGAAGAAAGAGATCCGGAGGGTCATCCAACTCGTCGTGGAAAACACCGGTTTAATCGGTAGATATCCCCTGTCGGTCTATTGCCTGGAAATATCAGAAAAATAGCTCCTTAATTTGAAATTGTGTTTACTATCAATAGTTTTTTATCCATGAAATTGAAACAATTTACCTCCTTGCTTTTTTTACTGTTTATCATGAGTCCGGCATTTGCCCAGTTTCCCGGCGGAGGAGGTGGTGGAGGTAACCGGGGAGGTGGAGACTTCCAGCGTGGAGGTGTGAGGCAACGGCAGACGGCTATCCCAGGAACGGCCGAAGACAATACCCCAAAAGGCAACGGTAAGATCAAAGGCATACTCGTGGATTCAACCAGTAATAAGCCTGTTGAGTTTGCGGCACTTTCACTGATAGATATTAAAACCAACCAGCCGATCGACGGTACAACAACCGATGAAAAGGGAGAATTTGTGATGAACAAAGTTGCCAGCGGCGATTTCAAGATACTTATTTCATTTATCGGATATAAAAACAAAACCATCAGCAATATTAAAATTGACCGGCGGACGGAGCTGGATCTTGGTACTGTAAAACTGGCCGGTGATGTGGTTCAGCTGAACGAGGTTGAGGTAGTGGGGATGGCGCAGCTGGTGGAAGAAAAAGTGGACCGCCTGGTGTACAATGCAGAAAAGGATATTACCAGCAAGGGTGGGGATGCCTCGGACGTGATGAAAAAGGTACCTATGCTGACGGTTGATCTGGACGGGAATGTGTCATTGCGCGGGAGCTCCAATGTTCGGGTTCTGATCAATAATAAACCATCCACCATCATTGCCACCAGTGTCGCTGATGCACTTAAGCAAATTCCTGCGGACATGATTAAGTCTGTGGAAGTGATCACTTCCCCATCCGCACGTTACGATGCAGAAGGTTCTGCGGGGATCATTAATATCATTACCAAAAAAAGTACGATTCAGGGAGGAACACTCAACCTGGATACGGGTATTGGTAACCGTGGTTCCAACCTGGGTCTGCGAGGGAATTATCGTTCAGGAAAAATGGGCTTCAGTTTGGGAGGGTTCGGCCGTTTCAATTACAACATGCCAGGGAAAAGTGAAAATTTGCAGGTAGGGAAAACGCAGGATTTTTCGGTAAGCCAATCCAGCAAATCGGATAACAGAATGTCATTCGGATCCTATAATCTGGGGTGGGACTATGAGGTCGATTCCAAAACCTCTCTGTCGGCCAATGTAAGATATGGCATGCGGAACATGCGGAATTCTCAGGAACTTACAACTTACAATACCAAGGCAAATGCCACAACTTCGGGTTACCGCGATGTGGACGTGAAGGACTTGTCCGGGACGTGGGATGTAAATGTGGACTACCTCAAAACTTTGGGCAAACCACAGCAGGAGTTAAGTATTTCCACACAGTTTAGCCGGAACAACCGTACCAACGATTATGATGCGGATGTATATTCCCTCAGTAATGCGGCGCTGAAGGAGTTGATCGGGACGGATTTTAATAATAACAAAAGTAATAACCAGGAAAGTACGGTTCAGTTGGATTACCAAACGCCGATCAAGGATAATCAATTGCTTGAAATGGGAGGAAAAGGAATTTTCCGTCAGGTGCAAAGCGACTACGAGTATGGAGGTTTAAACACCCGGCCTTCCAGCAGCCTGAGCTATGATCAGAACGTTGCAGCGGGTTATCTGTCGTATACCCTGACGACAAAAAGCAGATTCTCTCTCAAAGTGGGCTCCCGTTACGAATATACCAGTATCAATGCGAAACAGGGGGAGTCCGGCAAACTGGATATTCCGTCATACAGTAACCTGGTGCCGAGCGTGAATATTTCTCAAACCTTCGGCAAAGGGCAGACTATTAAACTGGGTTACAACCGTCGTTTGCAACGTCCGGGTATACAGTTCCTTAATCCAAACGTAAACTCGGCCAACCCGCAGAGTATTACGCAGGGCAACCCGGAACTTGATCCAGAGCTGACAGACCAGATTGAGCTTGGGACAAGCTTTTATAAGAACACGGTTTATGTCAATGTCTCGACATTTGCCCGTTTTACCAACAATTCCATTGAAAGCATCCGGACAACAAGTTCTGAGGGCGTTATTACTACTACCTATGGAAATATCGGGCAAAAGAGAAATTATGGTGTAAACATCTTTGGTAACATCACGCTGTTCAAAAGATGGCAGTTGGGCGGCGGGTTTGACAGTTACTATGTTGACCTCACCAATAACAGCTCTGACCCTACTTTACATGCTCAAAACAATGGATTCGTGCTCAGCGGGCGGATCAGAACGGGTCTTACACTGAAAAAGGGATGGGGATTACAGGCAGGTGGATTCATGAGAGGAAGAGATGTGCAGCTTCAGGGGTTTCAGGCCGGTTTTCGTATGTATGACCTGGGAATCAAGAAAGATTTTACGAACAAACGCGGAAGTATCGGATTTGGTATGGAGAATTTTCTCGCCCCTACTTTCAAGCAAAAAAACAGTCTGATAACCAGTGCATTTACGCAAAACAGTACCAACTTCTTGTACAACAGAGGGTTCAGGGTTAATTTCTCTTACCGCTTTGGTAAAATGAATTTTGTGGAACAGAAGACCCGCAGGAGAAAATCTGTGAATAACGACGACCAGAAAAGTGATGGCGGTGGCGATATGGGCGGTGGTGGCCAGTCGGGAGGAGCTCCTGTGATTACACCCGCCGCAACCGGCAGAACAAGAGGAGCTACCACTCCGGGAGCCACCACACCGGCTGGCGCCGGTGTGCAGGGACGCCCAGGGGGCATGCCGGCCAGAAGAGACTCGGTTTCCGGTAATAGCCTTAACAGGGCGAGGCCGACGAGACCTGACTCTACAGCAAGGCCGGACAGTTTAAATTTGAACAATGGAAAACCGGATTCAACTGCTGCGCCGGTAAAACCGGATTCTACGACTGTTCCTGCTAAAGAAACTTTGCCGGCAACTGAGCCGAAGCAAAAATGATTGAAAAATTTTGGGTTCTGTATATGTAAAAAACCTCTCCGCTTGGAGAGGTTTTTTATTTGCGGGCAAACCAGTATTAGGGCTGATCTGTCTGCTGGTTCGAACGGATTTCTTTCAATATCCTTTCACCACCAGCCTGCAGTAATTCGTCGGCAAGAGAAATGCCCAGTTCTTGGGGAAAAGCAGCTGATCCGGTTTCCGTTTTTCGGATTAATTCGGCACCGTCCAGGCTGACAATCCCTCCGGAAATACTGACCGAATCTTCGTGCAATGTTGCCAAAGCAAAAACCGGTATGCTGCAGCCACCTTGTAGCCTTTTTAGAAAGGCTCTTTCTGTGAGCAGGCAGGTTTCCGTAGGAGTATGGTTTAGCAGCTCCTTCAGAACAGACTTCTTTTCAGCGGACAAAGACACGGCACATTCAATTGCGACAGACCCCTGGCCAACAGCGGGCGTAAATTCGTCCAGCAGCAGATGCTCCGCAATTTTATCATCATATTCCATCCTGTGTACCCCTGCGTAGGCTAAAAGTAAGGCGTCGCATTGCCCTTCTTCCAGTTTCCTAAGCCGGGTCTGAAGATTGCCGCGCATATCCACAGTTTTGATATGGGGATAAAAATGTTTCAGGATAGCAACCCTCCGGGTGGATGAGGTACCTACCGTAAATGATTCTCCGCTCTTTAATGAAAGGGTTGTATCATGGCTCACCAGTACATCGTTGGCATGCTCGCGCTGAGTAAAAGCTACAATCTCAAAATCATCATCGAGTTGAGACTGGAGGTCCTTGGCACTATGGACAGCAATGTCAATAACACCGCTGCGCAGCTGATCTTCCAGTTCTTCTGTAAAAACACCCTTGCTCCCTATTTTTGATAATGCTCTGTCCAGAATTTTGTCTCCTTTGGTTTCTATCAGTATGATTTCGGTTTCAATACCACCTTTCTGTAAAAGATCCTCTACATAATAGGCTTGCCAGAGCGCCAGTTTGCTCCCACGTGTTCCGATTTTTATTTTCATGATATTAATCTGTTGGGCCAATTGGTTTTTACTATTGGCTTTTATCTTTTGCGTATTTCAGGTTATGAATTGCTCCGTATTTGTTTTAAACCCCCACGGTGTCTCCTTCATCGGTTACGATTTTATCCTCGATATAGGAAACAATCAGCGAGGCAATATCTATGCCGCTCACTTCTTCAATACCTCTGAGGCCAGGAGATGAATTGACCTCCATGACCAGCGGTCCTCTTCCGGACTGAAGCAGATCCACTCCGGCAATTCTTACCCCTAATGCCTTTGCAGCGGCTATGGCAGCGTGTTCTTCTTCGGGAGAAAGTTCAATGGCAAAGCCTTCCCCTCCCCGGTGCAGATTGGATCTGAAATCTCCCTCCAGTCCCTGGCGTTTCATGGCTGCTACAACCTTATTGCCAATCACAAATGCCCTGATATCCGCTCCTTTTGATTCCGCTATAAATTCCTGAATCAAAAAATTCGCCTTTAATCCGTAAAATGCTTCAATAGTGGATTTAGCCGCTTTGGTACTTTCCGCGAGTACTACGCCAACGCCCTGAGTACCTTCCAGTAATTTTATGATCACCGGTGGACCGCCTACCATTTGGATCAGCTCGTTCACCTGGGAGGGGTTTTTCGCGAATACCGTTTTAGGTATATCCACACCCGACTTTGCCAGTACCTGCATGCTGCGCAGCTTGTCGCGGGATCGCAGGATGGCCTGGGATTTTACAGTCGTAAAAACCTTCATGAGCTCAAACTGCCTTACCACCGCACAGCCAAATGCATTAACGGAGGTACCTATGCGCGGAATGATAGCATCCAGGCCTTTGATTTGTTTTCCTTTGTAAAGGATATTCGGCTTTCCGCCTTCGATCATGACAAAACATTTGACATGATCGATCACCACCGCCTGATGACCCCTTTGTTTGATTGCCTCCACCAGCCTTCTTGTTGAATAAAGATCCGGGTTGGTAGATAATACGGCGATTTTCATTATTCTGTTAATTTAAGAGCGTGCGGCTGATGATCGCCGGAATGGTTTTGATGTGCGGAACGTTCAGGCCTGTTTTTACCGGCATCCCGTTTGGCGGAAAGATCTTTTTGGGAAACATCAATGATAAAACGGCCTTTCAGGAGTTTTCGCCCGAGCAGTACCGGATAACTCATTTTTTTTCGGTTAGCCAGAGAAAATTCCGTACGGATCTTTCTCCCGAATAGCCGGATGTACGTTTTAATCACATATCTCTTTTCTTCTTTGCCTGAAGAGTTTCTGACTATGGTTTCTTTAAAGTCACTTACAGAAAAGGATTGTTCGGGAGCTCCTTTTTTTGCATCAAGAAAAAAACGCAGATAAGTATGTTCTCCTTCTTTTACGAGCCTCACTTTGGCACAATGAATGGAGGAGGTGGTGGCTCCTGAATCAATCCGCACCGGAACATTGTACCAGCCCAGGTCCGGGAAATCCGCAAGGTCAGTTGCGCCAATAAGCTCGGGTTGGGAGACTTTCATCTGGTTTTGAAATAAGGCGCTACAGTAAGTGACAGATCCAGAAATACCATTTTGGCACGAACGTTTCTTTCAATGTGATAGTATGCTGTGTTCACTTCATTCACCATTTTTTCGAGTGCATCGAAGGTTACTGCTCGGGAGAAATTTTTTACGAATGTAAGTTCTTCCGGTGGTACGCGCAACAACTCTCCTGCACCTTGTCCCCAAACCAGCATATCTCTGAAAAGGCGCAGGGCATATTCTAACAAACCTTTTTGCTTTTCCTTGTTCATGACATCGAAGTTGTCTGCCAGCTTAACCAGATACGTAAGGTCAGACTTATAACATGCACGCATCCACTCAGCAAACCAAGCCGACCGGTCGTCCTCTTCTTCATGAACCAGTTTTAATGCTTCCGATAAATTTCCGTCACAAAGGTATGTGATCTGCGAGGATAAGCTTTCATTTATTCCCTTGCTTTGCAGGTATGATCTGACTTCTTCATCCGAAAATGAAGGAACGGTTATCCGCTGCGTCCGTGAAATGATAGTGGTCAGAAGCCTGTCGGCCTGATCGCTTACCAGTATGAAAATTGTTTTGTAAGGAGGTTCTTCCAGAATCTTGAGCAACGCATTGGACGAGGAAGCGTTCAGGATGTCGGCTTTCCAGATCAGCAGGATCTTGTATTCCCCTTCATAAGATTTCGTGGAGAGTTTCCTCAAAACACCTCTGGCTTCTTCTACAGAAATGTTCCCCTGCTTGTTTTCTGCACTGATATAATCGAGCCATTCGGGTAAAATACGGTAGGGGCTTTCGGTAATAAAACTTCTCCACAGCCCCAGAAAAGCCTCGCTGATATTCCCGTTTACTTTTTTGGAGGTAGCAATCGGGAAAATGAAGTGAAAGTCAGGGTGTACAAGTTTTGCCATTTTTATGCAGGACGCGCAGGTTCCGCAGGCATCTTGCTCAGTACGGTTCTCACAGTTGATATAGGTTGAAAACGCAAGTGCCATGGCCAGGCCGCCGCCGCCCGCTGCACAGTCGAAAAGCTGTGCATGCGCAAGGTGGCTCGTCTGCACGGATCGTATGAGCGTTGCCTTGATATTATCCAGTCCGGGAATTTCTTTAAATAGCACTTGTCTCTAGTTTAAACCTGGTTCATTGTTTTTCTCTGTGTGCGGCGGTTAGTTCAAAAATCCGGGCCAGTATATCTTCTTCATGCATTCCAAAATGTACATTTCTCCGGTTTACCGTGTCTTTTGCCACCGCCAGGGCTTTTTGAAACCGGTATTCGGTGAACCCTTCCATGCCACCACCCCAGCTGAAAGAGGGTATGTGCTTGGGCTGGAAGCCTGCACCAAATACATTGACACTTATGCCAACAACGGTTCCGGTGTTGAACATGGTGGAAATACCCGCTTTGGAGTAATCGCCCATCATCAACCCGCAAAATGTTAAACCGGTGTTTTTTAGTGTATTACTTGCATAGCTGAACAGTTTTACTTCGGAATGATCATTTTTCAGGTTAGAGTTATTCGTGTTGGCTCCCAGGTTGCACCATTCTCCCAGTACCGAATTGCCCAGGTATCCGTCATGGCCTTTGTTGCTATACCCGAATACCACCGAATTGCTTACTTCACCACCTACTTTGCAAAACGGCCCCACGGTAGTATTCGGACGGATTTTAGTTCCCTGTGCCAGCACGCTGTTTTCTCCCAAAGAAAATGGCCCCTGGACCATAGAACCTTCCTGTACAAGAGCGTTTCGTCCAATAAAGATAGGCCCGTTTTCGGCATTTAATACCGATGCTTTTACGACGGCACCTTCTTCAATAAATATTTTTTCGGGATGATAGCAGCTTGTGAAAGGATCGGTGATGGGTTGTGCTGTTTTTCCCTGCGTAATTTTCCCGAAGTCGGAGATGATCTGGGCTCCGTTGTACAGGAAAATATCCCATACGTTTCTTATCATGGTGAAAGGTTCACGATGAATGACCGATGCCGGGAAATTAGCGATCAGTTCGGTAAGGTCCGGAGTTACCTCGGTGGTTCGGGCTGCCAGTATCTCTCCTTGTTCGGATATCAGAATTTCGCCGGAGCGGATACTTAAGACCCGTTTCAGCAGGTTTTCGTCCGGGCAAAGCGCACCATTGATATGAAGCGAATCAGCAGAATGGCTGCCAGCGAATTTATGCCTCAGATAGGGTTCGGTAGTATAAGAAACATGGGTTTTTAGCCATAGTTTCCATTTTTCGGCAATCGTCAGAATACCGCAGCGTATTCCTGCAACAGGGCGTGTGTAGGTAAAGGGCAGGAGTTGTAAACGTATTACGGGCTCGTCAAACAGAATGATTTCTGGCATATTAAATTGAAGTATGTGTTGCCAAAGTTCGCCCATTTTTCTGGTGCTTACAAACAACAAGGCAGCCTCTTTTAAGCTTTCGCCTTAGAGACTGCCTTGATTTGAAGCATACCGGATAACCGCCGAACGATTATTTTCCGTAACGCTTTCTGAATTTGTCCACACGACCTGCTGTATCCACCAATACATTTTTACCTGTATAAAATGGGTGCGATTGTGAAGAAACCTCTACCTTATATACCGGGTATGATTTGCCATCTTCCCAGGTAATATTTTCATTGGTTTCTATGGTAGAACGTGTAATGAATTTGTAGTCGCTTGATAAATCCCAGAAAACTACCTCTCTGTATTTGGGATGAATATCTTTTTTCATTGGTATATGGTATTATGTGTTCTTTGCAATTCTTGAAAAGGATTGCAAAAGTATTAATTTAAAATTGACTGAGCAAATAATAGCAAGCTATATTTTAATAAATTGAATCTCAGCCGTATCTAAACCTCGCTAATCTGCTTCCTGAGTACTTCAATTCCTGTTTTTATCTCTTTGTCAAAATCATTGTATTTGAAACATTCAATGGATAATCCACCCTTGTAACTGATTTGTTTGAGAGCTTTAAGATAGGGGCGGAAATCGTCTCCCATGACGCCGGGAGGAGTTCTTGACTGTTTCTCGGCAATATGACAGTGTACGATGTATTTGCCATACTTAACAATTTCTTTTGGAGATTCATCCTCTTTTAACATATGGTAGATGTCACAGAGCAACTGTACTCTGGGGCTTCGTACCGCTTCTACGATTTCCACACCTTCGGCCAGGCTATTGATAAAATTGGTTTCTCCGCGGTTCAGAGGCTCAATGGCTATTGTTACTCCGTATTTTTCGGCCAGAGGTGCCATTTTTCTGCAAACTTCAATGTGCTGTGCTTTGGCTTTGTTTCGGTCATAACCGTCCGGAATGATCCTTGAAGCACCGCTTCCAAATACAATATAAGATGAGCCGCATTCCTTGGCGCGTTTCAGTGCCAGTTCGGTGCGGTTCAAAATGGCCTCATGGTTGGCATCGGGGCCCAGGGTTTTCAGTTCGCCTGGTAACAGGATCACGTAGGACCAGATCGGGAATTTGAGATTATGGAGTTCCTGCAGATTCTGGCCGAATTTTGCTTCGCCGTCTTTTGGGAGCAGGAAGCCGCCAACAGATTCCTCTATATAGGTACATCCCAGCTCCCGGAGGTACCTGGCATGGTCGTAAGAAGCAAACACTCCCAGGGAAATGGAATACATAGGGTTGCCGGGATTCGTAAAGCCAGCGGCAGCCAGTGCCGGGTATGCTGCCAGTCCGGTTAAGGCGCCGGCCGTTGTTTTCAAAAACTTCCTTCTGGATGCGGGATCGTCGTACGGTTTCATGTCGATTTTTATGGGGGATTAGGTAGTCGGTTTTGTTAAAAGATGCTTACTTTCAGGAGATGCCTGATCTTGAAAATAAAAATTCCGATAAGTTGTGAGCTATACTCGTTTTTAAGAAGTTCACCGATTTTTTATATCAATCGTCTGTAAATCAGTATAATGTTATTTTTTGAATTGAAAAAAGTTAACAAATTTTGTACATCTTATAAAATTATGCCCCGGTAAAGAATTTATAAAAAGATATTTCAAAAAATCTTTAGTGTTAATAAACGCATAACCGCCTTGTAATAAGATTTTTAACAATTTGTTAATTCCGGCTTTGCGGATAATCATTAAAAATGTCTTAAAATGAGGGTTGTGTTTTTGGTTTTTTTAATGTTATTTCAAAAGATTTTTACTGAATATCTTCTTCATTAAAGCCACAAATTACATCACAAAAAGCGATATTATATGTCTATGTATGTCATAAAGCGCGACGGTCGCCGCGAATCGGTTAAATTCGATAAGGTAACCGCCCGTATTGAGAAGCTGAGCTACGGCCTTGATACCAACTACATTCAGCCCATAGAAGTGGCTAAAAAGGTAGTATCGGGCATTTACGATGGGGTTACTACTGCCGAGCTGGATAATCTTGCGGCAGAAACAGCCGCTTCTATGACTACTAAACACCCAGATTACGCGATTCTGGCAGCACGTATTGCCATTTCGAATTTACATAAAAATACGCTGAAGTCCTTCTCTGCTACCATGAAAAGGCTTTATACTTATGTAGATTCCAAAACCGGAGAAAATGCATCCCTGATTTCCAAAGAGGTATATGAGGTGATCCGCCAGAATGCATCGCTTTTCGACTCTACCATTATATACGACCGTGATTATGGATATGACTATTTCGGTTACAAAACACTGGAAAAATCTTACCTGCTGAAAGTAGACGGTAAAATAGTGGAACGTCCTCAGCACATGCTGATGCGCGTGGCAGTGGGGATTCATCAGGAAGACGTGCATGCGGCCATTGAAACCTATAACCTGTTATCGGAAAAATGGTTTACGCATGCAACACCTACTTTATTTAACGCAGGTACTCCCAAACCCCAGATGTCGTCCTGTTTCCTGCTAACCATGAAAGAGGATAGCATCAATGGAATATATGATACGCTGAAAAACTGTGCGCTTATTTCGCAGTCGGCCGGGGGAATCGGGCTGAGCATACATGATGTACGCGCAACGGGTTCTTATATTAAGGGCACCAATGGTGTTTCCAATGGTATTGTCCCGATGTTAAGGGTATTTAATGATACTGCCCGGTATGTGGACCAGGGAGGAGGCAAACGTAAAGGTTCCTTTGCCATTTATATGGAGCCATGGCACGCGGATATATTCGATTTCCTCGACCTGAAAAAGAACCACGGTAAGGAAGAACAGCGCGCACGCGATTTGTTTTATGCACTCTGGATTCCGGACTTGTTCATGAAGCGGGTTGAGGCAAACGATACCTGGTCACTTTTTGACCCTCATGAATGCCCCGGGCTCTCTGACACGCACAGTGCAGAGTTTGAAAAGCTTTACGAGCAATATGAGCTTGAAGGCAAAGCACGCAGGACCATTAAAGCGCAGGATCTTTGGTTCGCGATCATGGAGTCACAGATCGAGACGGGAACACCTTATATGCTTTACAAAGATCATGCGAACAGCAAATCCAACCAGAAAAACCTGGGAACGATTAAATCTTCCAATCTTTGTACAGAAATCATAGAGTATACCTCGCCCGACGAAGTTGCAGTATGTAACCTCGCGTCCATAGCATTACCTAAGTTTATCGAGCAGGGCAAAGACGGTTTCATGCGTTTTGACCACCAGAAATTGTATGAAATAACGAAGGTCATTACCAGGAACCTCAACAAGATTATTGATCTTAATTACTATCCGATACCCGAGGCAGAGCGAAGCAACAAAAGGCACCGTCCGATCGGTATCGGAGTACAAGGCCTGGCGGATGCATTTTGCTTGTTAAGGATGCCATTTGATTCCGATGAGGCACGCCAGCTGAACAAGGATGTTTTTGAAACCATCTATTTTGGTGCGATGGAGTCATCTATGGAATTAGCCAAAGAGCATGGAGCATATGAGAGCTGGGCAGGCAGCCCTATTTCCCAGGGAATATTCCAGTTTGATATGTGGGGTGTAACACCAGAGAGTAATCGCTGGAACTGGGAAAAGCTTAGGAAAGAGGTGGTACAGAACGGGGTGCGCAACTCCCTGCTGCTGGCTCCGATGCCAACCGCCTCTACCAGCCAGATCCTCGGTAACAACGAATGTTTTGAGCCTTTCACTTCCAATATCTATGTAAGAAGAGTTCTTTCAGGAGAGTTTGTGGTGGTCAATAAATACCTGCTGAAAGACCTCGTGAAATTAGGACTGTGGAATGAAGAGATGAAGAATAACCTGGTACGCGCCAGCGGGTCCATCCAGCCGATCCCGAATATTCCCCAGCATATCAAAGACCTGTATAAAACTGCATGGGAAATTAAGCAGCGCAGTTTGCTGGATATGTCTGCCGACCGAGGCGCGTACATCTGCCAGTCGCAGTCGCTGAACATATTCATGGAAGAGGCCAATTTTGGCAAACTGACTTCCATGCACTTCTATGCCTGGAAAAAAGGGTTGAAAACCGGTATGTATTACCTGCGTACCCGTGCCGCATCAGATCCGGTACAGTTTACGCTTAGCAAACAAGCGGAACCACAGCTGGAGCCAGCTACCGCAGTAATTGCTGAAAAGGAGCTGAATTACGTGCAGTATGCAGAAGAACATACCAAACCCGTTATGCCAAGAGATAACCGCTCCGATATGCAGTGCTCACTCGATGATCCAGAAGGATGTGAAGCTTGCGGATCGTAAGGTTTAAGTTTAAAGTATTCGGAAAGGCCCTTGCTGGAAAGTGAGGGCTTTTTTGTGAGGCTTACTAAGGCTTTTAAAATTAATTCGTTTGTGGATACGATATAATTTTTTGTTATTGCCTAAAGTTTTTCTCCTCACACTCAACGGAAAACAGGCAACGTTGTGAAAAATGAATGAATTTCTCATCTCATTTTTTATATTCATGCACACTACCCGTACACATTTAGAAACTTCACATAAGAACCTTCAGACACTTACACCCCGGGAATGGGACGTTCTGCTGCTTATTGCAGAGGATAATCCAAGTGATGAAATTGCTGATAGGCTACACATAACTACTGCTAGCCTAAAAACATACCGCGCGCGAATTGCAGAAAAGCTGACGATTTCTGGACGAGACGGGGTAGGCAGGTATGCCCGGAAGAACAGGGAGTATCTCAGGAATATGCATAAGAGGTTATATTTTATCTCTTTTTAGGCATATAAATACAATTAATTATTTAATTTTTTATATAAACTGCTAGCCTAAGGTAGCAATTTATGCTGAAAATGAGGTGTAGGTTTGTATACAGAAAATCCATCACAGGAGGGATTATGATGATTAAAAATGAAAAATAGGAACATTGAAGCGAGGAGGCAGGAGTGGTTTATGCCATCTTTTATCGTGGTTTTATATGCACTGTTACAAGCAAAGTTTTTTATTTCCATGATGAATTTAAGGTCGTTTGGATTGGAAAAGGATGCGTTTCTAGTCTTCAATATTATATTTTTTTGGTATTCGTACTTTCTGCGATTGTTGTTTGGGTGATCGTTTCTCTGGTATGTCATTGGACCGCGTTGCTTTTTGACGGCGCATCCAATTTTAGGGATTTTTTGTTTTTCTCAGGTTATGGATTTGGAGCAATAGCTATAACGTACATTGTTGTACTATTTGTATATATGACTGGTATTCCGAAAGGTTTGATCATTGAGCAAATGCAGCAGGATGCATCATTTAAGAGTGCGTTGAAACTCATCAACATTGGTTTTATGATGTATTATTTGTGGGTTGTTTATGCATTGTACAACCAAATTCGTTAAGTCAACGACATTGGTTGCGGGGGGTAATATAAATTATAAGTTTTGACGTCAGACATATGCTATTTAAATGAATATTTGTGATTTCTTTTTCCTATTAACTCGTGTTATTTTGTGTATTTTCCTTCGATAGAAATTGTAATTTCCACTGTTAATTTGGGTGTGTTAGCTGGTATTCTTAGCTTGGTTTTATTTAGGAGAGACTACAGGGTAATTATTGAGAGAAAAGTTGTTGTTCTGGCAGTTTTCTCTTGCTTTTCATTTTTATCAGGTTTCTTCACGTCGAGTAACTTACATTTTTTTAGAGTAGTTACTATTTTTCATGCGACTGCTGTCTTTTTCGTGATTAGTCAGACTGTCAAGTTAAAATGGATTACTGTTCTTTTACTTATGTTGTTGCCTTGCATAGTCGAGCTTTCGCTAGGTTATCTGCAATTTTTCAATGTAATATTAAATTCAAATAGGTTTTTTCAAATAGGTGGTTCAATGGGTAATCCAGCACCTTTTGCCAGTTACATTGCCACATGTATTCCTTTTGCCTTTTATGCGAGCTTGAAAACTGAGGGAGAAAACAGGCTACTGGGTTACGTGGGATTAACGGTACTGATGCTTTCTTTGGCCCTTCTTCCATATACGCAATCCAGGAGCGCAATTGTGGCGACAACGATTGGGATGCTGTTTATGCTGGATCAGAAATATCGATGGTATTGTCAAGTCAGAAAGTATCTAAAAAGTAAAGGTTTGCTGACTATGGTGATGATTGTCTCCCCCCTTGTGCTTGGCAAATTGTTGCACTGGTTGTATTTGGTAAAACTGGATTCGGCTCAGGGAAGGTTTCTTGTATGGAAGGGTGCGTTTTCGTTAATCAGAGACAACTTTTGGAAAGGTGTGGGTTTGGCAATTTCCCGAGGAGCTATGCAGCATATCAAGCCAATTATTTCGGTTCTGGGAAGGGTACACCCCGTGAGAAATTCCTGGCGGATTATGTCACAACTGCCTACAACGACATTTTGGAACTCACAGCAGAAACAGGCATAGTAGGAGGTGGGCTATTTGTGTATTTCCTCTGGCTTAGTGTGAAACACATTCGTACTGTTGTTATAAGCAAGGAAGAAGAGGGATTTCGACAGGCTACCCTGGCCTCTTTATTAATAATGAGTGTTTTGTCATTAACCACATACACGCTGAGTGTTTTTCCAATACAGATGAATTTATTTTTTCTTTTGGGTTATTATAATTCTATTGGTGTAAGTGCGACGAGGTCTAGTGTGATCAGTCTCGGGCCCTGGTTTGCCAAACTGTTCGCTGTTGGATTACTGGGCCTTGTCGGCTGGCTGGCGTATTTTCAATATAGGAATTACCAGGCGCGGGTTGTCCTTAGGCAGGGTGTTATACTTGAGTCTCAATACAAATCAGTGGAGGCAATTGCCAAATATGAAAGTGTTTATCCTGTGTTTAGGCACGATGGGGATTATCTTTTTAAGTACGCTTACATTCTTGCCCAGCAGAAGAGATATGCCCATAGCAATAGGTTACTAAGCCAGGCAAAGGATATCACCGGATCTTACAATGCGTATACACTATTAGGTGAGAACCAGTATAAAATGAAACAATATGGGGAGGCGGAGAAGAATTTATTGTATTCGTGCAACCTGATACCGTCCAAATTCTATTGCAAACATCTGCTACTAAAAGTGTACATGGACTCGGGCCAATACAAAAAAGCAAAGATCCTGCACAATGAAATATTGAAAATGCCGGTAAAGGTGCCGTCTCTTGCGGTCAATGAAATGATCAGTGATACCCGGTTGATTGGTAAACAGTTACAGTCATTATGAGAGCGAGCTATTGGAGATTGGTATTGTTGTCAGCGTTGATGTGGCTACTTCCTTTCGGTTTAAGGGTGGTGTTTACAACAGAGCTTGCAATAGAAACAAAAAACATGAGTAAGGCTCAAACCAGTGCAGATCCTTTTAAAAAAACGAGCTTTTATCTTTCAAAAGGGGACCAGTATGGAGCTTTTTTGTCGATTTGGAAAAATAATGCAACGGTCGGCATTTACAATGTATTGGGTGGGATTTTATTGGGTATCGGGACAATACTGAATCTGATCATGAATGGTTACGTCACTGCTGATATTCTTGCTTCCATTTATTCTGCCGGGGGGTTAACTATTGGGCAACTATCAAAATTGACTTTACCGCATAGTATTGAGTTGTTGGGTATCTGGATGTGCAGTGGTATAGGATTAACAATTGCGCGGTTCATTTTTCGATATATTAAAAGAGAAATTTTTCCGGAAGTCAGAGAGTTGAAAAGTCTTTTATTCTACTTCATTTTTGGCCAGGTAACCGTATTGGTTGCGGCATGGTTGGAAATATATGTTTCTCTTAAGTTATAGATGGTATGATTGATAACCTGCTTGAAAATAAGCTCCGGAGCATACTATGTGGGGTAGGGATATCCTGGGGTATTCTGATAGTCACCCTGTTGCTTGGTGTGGGGAAGGGGTTTGAAGAGGGTGTTAAAAGGCTTTTTGAGGGCTTTGCCAAAAATACCATGTATGTGTCGTCTGGAAGTACATCGATTTCGGGTGCTGGGTCAGCTATTGGTAGAAAAGTTTCTTTTGGGAGGGATGATCTGCTCTTTCTTCGTGAGTCTATACCATCCATTATTCATATTTCCCCCGAGGTAGCCAGGTTAGGGATTGCAAGGAAAGGTGTAAATAGTGGTTCATTTACGATTAAAGGAGTTTCGGAGGCATATTTCAACATCAGATCTGTTCATCTTTCGAACGGGAGATTGATCAACAGGATGGATTTGCTGAAAGGAAGAAAAGTGGCAGTGATCGGTTCCAGCGTATCGAAAGTTCTTTTTAAACAAGACAAGAGTATCATTGGCAGTTATATTGAAATTGATAGCGAGAATTATAAAATAGTGGGAATAATCAGGAATAGTTTGCTTTCTGCCTTGGAATCAGGCCTCATTTATGTTCCATTTTTAAGTTTCCAGAGGCAATTCAATTCTACAAAAAATATAGACACCATCGTTTTGAGTCATAGTGATTCAAATAATTCCAGCGAGGTAGAAGATTGGATACGTTCAATTATGGCATACCGATATAAGTTCAATAGTAAGGATGATAAGGCATTAATATTCAATAACCTGACAGAGCAAACCAAGGCAGTGAATGGCTTTTTCTCAGGCTTGAAGAAATTTCTTCTTTTCATAGGTATCAGTACACTGGTAAGCGGTATAATCCGGGTGACTAATATGATGTTCATATCTGCTAAAGAGCGTACGAAGGAAATCGGATTAAGGAAAGCAGTTGGTGCAAAACGAAGCAGTATCATTTTTATGTTTTTTAAAGAATCGGTTGTCCTGACTATTTTCTTTGGCTTAGCGGGTATGCTTTTGGGAATGGGATTCCTCAAACTAATCGGTTACTTCTCCTCGTCAATTGTCGACAACGAAATTTTTGATAAACCGGTACTAGACCTACCAGTCGTGATTGTTTCGATTTCATTGCTTGTGATATCGGGAATCGTGTCAGCAGTTTTTCCAGCTTATTACGCTGCATCTCTTAGCCCCATTGAAGCCCTGAGAGCGGAATGATTAATTTTTGCTTAAATTTTGACCGAATGTCATGAGGTTTATCTTTCTTGTAGTACTTGTATTGGTAGTGAACTGTGATGGTGGGCAATCAAGAAAGAAGCTTTCTGGGGATGTGTCAGCGGTGAAACGGCTGGAACTTCAAAGCGTTTTGGCTCATTATAAAAATAATGGTGACACACTGCACTACAATACTGCTTTATTCCTGATCCGGAATATGCCTGGTTTATCATCAATGGATTTGATAAAAAAAATCGAAAGGCCAGATGTCCGATACATAACGGCGCAGTATCTCATTGACAATATTGATTTAGCCTTTCAGCAATGCGGAAAATTGTTGAGCGACGGAAGTCTGCCTTTCCGGGATTTCTGCGAATATGTACTTCCATATCGGCTCGGGAATGAAATGCTATCCGATTGGCGGGAAAAAAGTCTCTGGAAATACAGAAACCTGGGTGATAGCATGGACCTTATTAACGGTAATAGTTCAAAATATTGTTATGTTGTATCGGCGATCAATAGTGGATTAATAGGCCAATTCAAATACAGTTCAAAGTCAAAACCTGCAAATTTTCAAACCTAGGAGGAATTGACGGAGGCCAAAACAGGTGATTGCTGGGCAATGACCAATACGATTACTTACCCTTTACGTGCATTAGGCATTCCAGCAGCAATAGATTTTATCACTAATTGGGGGAATGCAAACGGGGGTGGTCATGCATGGAACGCCTTGGTGCTAAATAATGGTAAGGATATTCCGTTTCTTGGTTTTGAGGCCTCCCCACCTGATTATAGCCCTTTCAGGATATATAAGTCAACAAAGCGGTATCCTCCCAAAATCTTCAGAAAGACATTTTCAACGAACACAGCGGCATTATCTAACCTGGTTAGCGCGACTGATGCCATACCTTCTAGTCTAAATTTTGACAGATTCGTTGATGTCACGCATCATTACCTGCCTACCAAGAATATCAAAGTCACTTTGAAGAGTAAAGTTTGCCCTGAGCTAGCCTACCTTTCTGTTTTTTCAAATGGTTTCTGGCAACCTGTTTACTGGGCAAAGGGAAATTCAGGCTCATATATATATGACAGAATGGCTACAGGACTGTTATATATGCCTATCATGTTCGGCAATTCGAAGATCAATGGGGCTCTGGATTATCCATTTGCTGTACTTGAACAAGGAATAACTCGGTTTAAACCTGAAAAAGATAGATTACAAGATATTATGATTACCAATACGCAATCGTTGGAACTCGATGCCTTAGCTTTATTCGGTTTGGATATATCTAGTGAAACTTTTTATCACCGGATGGAAGCAGTGATGTCAGATGAAAACAGGAGTAAACCCATCAATGGTAAAATATATAAACTGTTTTATTGGGACT